>DATNDC010000070.1:0-9446 GCA_035607055.1 Polyangia bacterium | reverse complement strand
TAGACCCCGCTCGCGTTGCCGGGCGCGTTCCCCGACCCGCCGGTTCCGGTCGTCCCGCCGGAGCCCGTCGCGCCGCCGGTCGCCGAGGTGCCGCCGGTTCCGGTCATACCGCCCTTGCCCGCGCCGCCGGTTCCGGTCGTGCCGCCCTTGCCCGCGCCGCCGCTGCCGGTGGCGCCGCCGGTACCGGCGGCGCCACCGGTGCCCGAGGTGCCGCCGGTCCCGGAGCCGCCCGATCCGCCGCTGCCGGTGGTGCCGCCGCTGCCGGTGGTGCCACCGGTGCCCGTCGTGCCGCCGGTCGAGAGGATGCCGCCCGTACCGGTGACACCGCCTGTGCCGCTACCGCCGTTCCCGCTACCGCCGGTGGGCGTCGATCCACCTCCGCCGGTGGCGCCACCTCCGCCGTTGGCGCCACCGGTCGCGCTGGCGCCGCCGCTGCCGGAGGCGTCGTCGGACGTCCCTTCGGTCGAGGCGCAAGCGGCCAGAGAGAGCGAGAGAGAGACGACGAGCGCGAAGCGGACGTTCTTCATGGCGGTGTTGCTCCGAGCGCCTGGGGGCGCCATACGCCTCAATGTCGCCCGGGCGCCGCGTCGATCACGAAATCATCGGCTAGAAAAGCGGCTTCAACGCATTGAACCAGTTGGTGGCGATCTTGAGCGATCCGCCGTCGTTGGCGTGGACGCCGTCGCGGGTGTCGGTCGCGTCGTCGAACCCCGTGTACTGATCGACGACCGTGATGGGCGAGGCGGCGGAGGCGTTGCTGGTCGCCCAGCCGGGGATCATCGAGTTCAGCGTGGTCGCGCCGCTCGCGCAGGTGGTGCAGCCGCTCGGATCGAGCGGCGTGATCTGCGCGATCATGAGGTGCACCTTCGGGTTGGCCGCGCGCAGACTGGTCAGAATGGCGCTGTAGGCCTGCAGGATCGTCGAGGGGGCGATGCCGTTCCAGACGTCGTTGGTCCCGAAGTGCATCAGCACGATGTCCGCGGGGTGCCCGCTGAACCAGGTCGTCAGATCGCGCGCGTCCGAGAGGTAGGGATCGGTCGAATCGGCGCCGCCCGGCCGCACGCCGGTCCCGGCCGCCTTGAGGACGTCGCTGACGATGTACCCGCCGTGCCCCTCGTTGTCCTGGTCGTAGGCGGTGAAGCTGCACCCCGGGTCGCCGTGGCGCGTGCCGATGAAGTCGAAGTTGGTGTCGCCCGCCTGCGTGAGCAGCTGCCAGAGGTGCGACCGGTAGCAGATCGAGGCGGTCGTCGAGTCACCGAGCGGCATGATTCGCAGCGTCGTCGCGGCCTGTCCGCCCGATCCCGTCGTGCCGCCGCTGGCGTGACCGCCGCTCCCCGTGCCGGCCGATCCACCTTGGCCGGTCGTACCGCCCGGCGCGCCGCCGCCCGTGCCGGTGCCGCCGGTGCCCGATCCACCTCCGTTCCCGCCGCCGCAACCGGCGACGACGATCGCGGCCAGCAGGCAGGAGGTAGCGATCCCAGCAACCGGGGAACGATTGCGCATGGCCGGGACTTTATCCTCGAAGGGCGACCGCAGGCGAGGCGCTGTAAATCAGCGGCCCGTCCGCCGTCGCCGAGCGACGACCAGCCCGAAGACCAGGAAGCCGAGCGTCCCGATCGGCGTCGCCGGACCGCCGCCGAGAGCGCAGCTGCATCCCGACGTGGCGCCGCTCGTTTCACTGGAGCCGCCGCCCGTGCCGGTTCCGTTGCTGCCACCAGTTCCGTTGCCGCTGGTCGACGAGGAGCCACCGGCGCCCGGGGCACCGCCGCCGCCGTTCGCCGGGCCACCGCCCGTGCCGACTGTGCCGCCCGAGCCGGTGACGGTCGCGCCGCCGGCGCCGGTGGTGCCGCCGGTTCCAGTCGCGCCGCCGGTGCCGGTCGTCCCGCCCGTGCCGGTGGTTCCACCGGAGCCGGTCGCGCCGCCCGTCCCCGTTCCGGTGGCGCCCTGGCCGACGGTGAAGGTGACCGGGTTCTTCGACTGCACGCCCGCGGAGGAGACGAAGAGGTCGTACGAGCCGCTCGGCAGGTTGGCCGGGGTCGTGAACTGGCAGGTCTGCGGCGCGCTGCCGACCTGCGGAGCCATGGTGCTGAAGTTGAACGACTTGCAGAAGTAGACGTTGGTGCTGTTGGGATCCTTGAGCCAGACGATGGGGTAGTTCTCCGCCATCGTCATGTCGTCGCCTTCGTCGCCGCCGTTGATGAGGCCCGAGAGCTGCGTGCCGGTCAGCGTGTACGTCTTGCTGGTGCTGTCGTAGGTGACCGAGCTGACCGCCGGCCGCCAGGCGTCCTGCGGTGGGGCGTCGGGCGTGTAGAGCCAGTCACTGCTGCCGCCGGTGGTCATGAGCTGGCCGTTCGGAAGGTTGAGGTAGCTCACCGGGTAGCCGCCGCCCGGGTCGTTCGGCGGGTTGATCGCGGTGAACGTGTCGTTCGTCGGGTCGAACTCGATCAGCATGTCGATCGGTTGCCCGAAGGCGTGCGTCGCGACCATGACCTTGCCGTTGGTCTCGGTGACGGTGTACTCGTCCTCGCACTCGTTGCCGGGCGTGCCGTCGAGCGGGCCCATCTTGAACGGCATGTCCGGACCGAGCGCCCAGGTGCCCGCCGAGGAGGCGGTCGGGCCGGGCGTGTAGATCGCCGTCGTCCCCAGGCCGTAGGCCAGCACGCGGCCATCGAACATCAACGAGACGCCGGCGTTGTCGCCGAACTGGTACGTCCCCGGATAGCCGGAAGCGGCGGTCAGCGTGACCGAGAGCCCGGCCGGCAGCGCGCCCGTCTTGATCCACTTGTTCGCCACCGGGTCGTAGATCGACGTCGAGGTCGGGGCGACCGCCAGCACGCCGCCGTTCTGCAGCGTCGCCCAGGAGTTCTCGTCGCCGTTCGGGTTGGTGTTGGCCGGGCCGGTCGACCAAGTGTTGGTGGTGGGATCGAAGATCTGCGTCTGGTTCCCGGTGCGCGTGCTGTCGAGGATGCGGCCGTCGGGCAGCGTCGCGCTGCCGGTGTCACCGATGTCGTACGGCGCGTCCGGCTCGATCGTCCAGGTGTTGGCGACCGGATCGTAGACCTCGGTGTTCTTGAACAGCGGCGAGCCGCCGCTCGGGCTGGTGCAGCCCGAGGCGCAGGCCGCGACGCCGTCGTGCGCGGGCCAGACGTAGAGGTACTCGCCTCCGGCCTCGAAGAAGCGGCCGTCCTTGAGGACGTGCTCCTGCGCGCCGCCGCGCGAGAAGCTGCTGCTCGCCACCGTGGTCCATGTGCCGTTCTGATAGCTGCCGGTCTTGTCGGGCGTCAGGATGACCCAGTGGTTGAGCGCGTTCCCGTGCGAGAGGACGCGCCCGTCGGTGAGCAGCCACAGCCCGAAAGCCGGGCCGTTGTTGGTGGCGCTCGCCGGCGCCTTGGTCCAGCTCCCCATGGCGTGCGCGGAAGGTGCGACGGCGGTGGCGGCGACCAACAGGAAAGCGAGAGAGGTCCAGAAGCGCGTGACTGGGGATCTGGCGTGCATTAGGGCCGGCTCCTCGGCGGGAAGTGACACCGCCCGAAGGGCGGAGCTCAATAAAATCGCGGCCATTGCCCGTGATTTCGCTCACAAACACGACCCGGTGAGCGGTGGGGCCCACCAATCGGACTGCCGCCGACCCTTTTTATTTCGTTCGCGACACTACCAAGACGTGCCTGCTCGGAACGACGGCCAACGGGCCAGTTCCGCTCACCTCTCGTTCGCCGCGGCGCGTTCCCAGGGTCACCGACCGCCGACGATTTTCTGATCTGTTGATGCCCCTCCTCGCATTCATCGCCGCCTGAAGCCCGCCACCCCCTTGCCTACTCGGAGGTTACTGATGTCGATCTCGTTCCGTTCCGGCCGGATCCTGCGCGCAGTCGGACCACTGGGCCTCTCTTTGTTGCTGGCGGCCGGGTGCGCGGAGAGCGCGGGGACGGACAACGGAACTGGTGGGAGCGGCGACACCGGAAGCGGCGGCGACACGGGCAGCGGCGGCAGCGCGAGCGGCGGGACGACGGGGCAAGGCGGATCGCCCGGGACGGGCGGCGCCTCGAGCGGCGGGACGACCGGCAGCGGCGGCAAGGTCGCCACCGGTGGGACGACCGGCAGCGGCGGCAGCGCGAGCGGTGGATCGACCGGCAGCGGCGGCAGCGCGAGCGGCGGGACGACCGGCAGCGGCGGCAGCGCGAGCGGCGGGACGACTGGGACCGGCGGCGTGAAAGGGACTGGGGGAACGACCGGAACGGGCGGTACGACCGGGACCGGCGGTACGACCGGAACCGGCGGCGTGAAAGGGACTGGGGGGACGACCGGAACGGGGGGAACGACCGGAACGGGCGGCGTCAAAGGGACCGGCGGCTCGACGGCGACCGGCGGCGCGACCGGGACCGGGGGCAGCACGACCACCGGCTCGTGCGGGGCGGGAGACAGCAACATGCCGGCGCAGCCGACGCTGCCCTCGACCGTCTGCACCACGCTGTCCGCGACGCAGAACGTGGCGGCCAACGGCGTGGCCAGCGAGTCGAACGCCAACACCTCGACGATCCAGTCGGCGCTCAATGCGTGCAAATCCGGGCAGGCGGTGAAGCTCGTGACCAGCGGCTCGAACAACGCTTTCCTCACCGGCCCCATCTCGATCCCGAGCGGTGTCACGCTGTGGGTCGACACCGGCGTCACGCTCTACGGCACGCGCGATCCCAACGTCTACAACGGGGCGGGGTCGCTCATCACGGCCAAGGGATCGAGCTCCGGCATCGTGGGGGGCGGCGTCATCGACGGGCAGGGGGGCGAGCCGAAGGTCGGCAGCTCCTCGTCGTTCTGGGACGACAACGGCAACGGCGGCGACAGCCCGGCGCTCATCCAGGTCAGCGGCGCGACGAACTTCACGCTCTACCAGATCACGCTGCACAACTCGCCCAAGTTCCACGTCAAGATGAACGCCAACGGTTTCGTCGTCTGGGGCGTCACCATCAAGACGCCGTCGAAGTCGACCAACAGCGCCGGCACCGCGCTCAGCTACTCGAGCGCGCACAACACCGACGGGATCGATCCGGGCGAGGCGGCCAGCAACGGCTACATCGTCTGCAGCATGATCAGCGACGGCGACGATCACATCGCCATCAAGGGGTCGAGCTCGACGGGCGTCACCAACCTGACCATCGCGCACAACCACCTCGAGGCGGGCCACGGCATCTCGATCGGCAGCGAGTTCACCGGCGGCGTGTCGGGCATCAAGGTCTACGACATCTCGATCGACCAGACCAACACCGGGACCGGCGGCGGCAGCTCGAACGGGCTGCGCATCAAGTCCGATTCGAGCCGCGGCGGTCTGGTGAACAACGTCAGCTACAGCGACGTCTGCATGAAGGGCGTGGCGAACCCGATCTTCCTGACGCCCAACTATTCGTCCTCCACCGGCAGCGACATCCCGCACTACACGAACATCACCTTCTCGAACATTCACGTCCTGTCGGGCGGGAACTCGCCGACGGTCACCCTCGACGGGTACAGCTCGTCGTACATCAACAGCGTCACGCTGGACAACGTCATCTTCGACCCGACGCCCAAGGTGACGGCGCAGTACACCAACGTGACGCTGGGGCCGGGGAACGTGAGCTTCACGCCCTCGGGGACCGGCGTCACCGTCACCAACAAGATCTCGGGCTCCTCGACGCCGAACCCCTGCACCAACAAGTTCGTCAGCTTCTAGCGCCCGGCCGCCCCGCGAAACGTCACTGTCGCGTTTTCGGCCGGGGCGTATAGTCCGCGGGATGTCCATCCATTTCGCGCACACCATCGAGGTTCCGCAGGCGCCGGGGCAGGTGTTCGGCGTGCTCGACGACTTCGCGCAGACGCCCAGGTGGCTCTCGCGCTGCACGAGGATCGAACAGCTCTCGCCCGGCGAGAAGGCCGCGGGCACCAAGCTGCGCTACAGCTACCGTGAAGCGGGGCGCAGCGGGACGATGGAGGGGGAGATCGTGGCGCGCGCGCCGGGCGAACGGATCACCATGCACTACGGCGACAAGATGATGGAGGTCTCGGTCGACTTCCAGATGGCGCCGAACGGCGGCGGGACGAAGCTGACGCACACCATCGACATCACCCCCAAGAGCTTCTTCACCAAGCTGTTCGCGCCGATGATCCGCAAGCAGGTCCCCAAGCAGACCGTCACCGCGATGGAGGCGCTGCGCGGCCTGCTGGCGCAGAAGAGCTGAGGCGGTTCACTCCGGCCGCGCGAAGGTGAACGGGTAGGAGACGATCGACATCCCGCCGCGTTCGGGCGCGGGGAACTCCCACCGCTTGATCGCGTTCACGACGCAGGCCTCGACCGAGACCGCCTGCAGCGTCGAGGTCTGCACCACCGCCGCCAACACCCGGCCGGTCGGCGCGATGGTGAACTGTGTGACCAGCCGTCCCTCGAGCCCCGGCCGCTTCGTCAGCGCGTCCTGGTAGCAGAACTTCACCTCGTTGAGGTGGCGGTGGACGATGCGGCGAATGATCTCCTTGTCCAGCGCGCCGCTCGCGTGGAGGATGCCGGGGATCATCTCGGGGACGATAGCGTGTCGGGTGCCCAGACCGCCCACGCCGGGTCCCCACCCGTAGCCGGGGCCGCCGTGGCCGCCGTACCGGCCGGTCGTCCCGAGCGGGCCGCCCTGTCCGAGCGTCCCTTCGTGCTCGCCCGCGCCGCCGCGGCCGGTGCCGAGCACCCCCAGGCCGCCGAGCCCATAGCCGGGGCCGTCGTTGACCGCCACCAGGTTGCCGAGGACGTCCCGCGCGGCGCTGCCCAAGACGGGCCCGTCGGAGAGAACGTCGGCCAGCGCGCTCGAGCGCGGCCCGTCGAGGACGGCGAGGAGCGTATTGTCGTGAACGCGCGCCGCCGCCGCGCGCGCGTCCTCGGGCCGCGCGGTTCCCTTGATGGCCATCCGCCCGTTGGCGTTGCGCGGCGCCTGGCGATCGCCGGCCTGGCCCGACGGCTTGGCCGCCGCGGCCGACCCGCTGCCGCCCGAGGTCTGCTGGAGTGAACGCGCGCTGTCGATCGCGGGGGCGTTCACCTCGAGCGGAATCGTCACCATGTGCGCGAGGCGGCCCGCGTCGTCGAGCGTGTCGAGCGAGAGCGCCCGCGGATCGGCGGGGACGAGATAGGCGGCAAGCACGATGACGGCGAGCACCAGCGCCACCGCCAGCAGGTACTTGGCCCACGCGCGCGCGCCGGCCGGCAGCAGCGGCCGGGGGATCGCTGCGGCGGGGACGGCCGGGTGGATGTCGAAGGTCACCTCGCCGCAGGGGACGTGAAGAAAGCTGCCGGGCGGCAGCGCCAGCGGGGCCTGCGCGCGGCCGGCGTCGGCACCGAGCGCCAGCGTCTGGACGGGCGTCTCGAGACGCGGTCGCATCGGCGCCGTCAAGTTCAGCACGAAGCCGCCCGCCTCCGGCTGGAGGAAGACGTGACGGCGGGGTTCGTGGGGCGCGCCGGTCTCGGGGAGCCAGGCCGGGTTCACCGGCGCGTCGCAGCCGCGCGCGTTGCCGATGGCGAAGGCGCGCAGCTCGTCGGCGCGCAGGAGGCGGCTGGCCAGCGGCACGCCCCGAAACCGC
This sequence comes from Polyangia bacterium, assembly GCA_035607055.1. Lineage (GTDB taxonomy): Bacteria > Myxococcota_A > Polyangia > Fen-1088 > Fen-1088 > JADGRB01. The sequence goes on along the minus strand of DATNDC010000070.1, from coordinate 1,865 downwards.
GCCTCCACGAACAACGCGGGCGCGGCGAGGCGGAGCGGCGCCACGCCGACCGGCGCGGTGGGCGTGCTGTCGAAGCTCGAGCCACCAGCGTCGTCGGCGAACGCGAACGGTGGCGGGCGGGGTGGGGCGAGCGGGCGGGTGTCTGCGGGCTGCATGGGCGTCCTCCTGATCGAAGGACACGCCGCGCGCGCCGCGGTTCCGGAGGAACTTTTCGCGCGCCTCGTTGTCGCGCGCGACTACTGAAAATCTTGCACGCCGTGACCTGCCTGTTCGCTCAACCCGGGTTACCCGAGGCGTCGCAGGTGTAGTACTGCTTGTAGGTGCCGTCGGCGCCGGTGACGTTCCCCTTGTAGGCGCAGGTCGGGCGGCAGCAGTCCTGCATCGTGGTCGTCGTGTAGCCGGACGAGAACCCCTTGCCCGCGGCCGAATTCATGTCGACGGCGGTCGGATCGGCCGCCGGCAGCCCTTGCGAGTTCAGCTTGCAGCCCGTCACGCGGGTCAGGTTCGCCGGGCACTCGATCCGCTTGGCCATCACGTTCCAGTTGAGGTGGTAGAGGTTCTGCGGCTGGTTGGTCTCCTCGCAAGAGCCCTGCGTCGAGCTCTGCACCGACATGTTGCTCGACTTGATCATCGCGCAGTCGCTCGCGATGGCGTCCTGGCAGGACATGGTGGCGATCGTCGACGAGCTGTACATGTTGTTGTTCGCGCACTGGCTCACCGTGAGCGCGCGGATGCCGCCGTTGTTCGGCTGCCCGATGCTCGGGTAGGTGTTCATGTACTGCGCGTTGCAGCCGGCGGTGTTGGCCCCTTCGCCGCCGTCGCCCATGAAGATGTCGAAGTTCTTGCCGCCGCCGGCGCCGGTGTTGAACGCCTGGACGATCATCGGCTTCGGCGTCGCCACGCCGCTCACGTTGTCGCGCGGCGAGGTGAAGATCAGCTGGTAGCACTGACAACAGGCATTGCCGCCCGATTCGGTGTCGAGCCCGCCCGTGTCCTTGTCGTGCCCGACGACGCCGTAGACGAACTGCGGGTTGGTCGCCATTGCGAAGTCGTCCGCCTCGGCGACCTTGAACTCGGGGCTGTAGACCATGTCGCGCACGCACATGAAAGCGGGGCCGCCGTTGCAGCCGCTGCCCGTCGTGTCGCCGGTGTTCGGTCCGTTCGAGAGCTTGTAGTTCGGACAAGCGCCGCAGGCGCCGCCACAGTCGACGCCCGTCTCGTTGCCGTTTTGCATGTCGTCCAGGCAGGAGCCCGCCGCCGTCGCGCCGCCGGTCCCCGTTCCGCCGGTCCCGGCGCTTGTCCCGCCGGTGCCGATTCCGCCGGTGCCGGATCCGCCGGTGCCGCCTTTCGCGCCGGCCGATCCACCTTGGCCGGTCGTCCCGCCGGTGCCCGTTCCGCCGGTCCCCGCCGCGCTGCCGCCGGTTCCGCTGGCGCCGCCTTTCGCGCCGCCGGTGCCTGTTCCGCCCGTGCCGACGCTGCCGCCTTTGGCGCCGCCGGTTCCGGAGACCGCGCCGCCGGTGCCGGTCGATCCGCCGCTGGCGTTGGTTCCGCCCGTCCCGCCGCCACCCTGACCGCTGGAGGCGCCGCTGCCTCCCGTTCCGTTGTCGTTTCCGGATCCGGGGCAGCCGCCGAGCGCGAGTAGAGCTGTCGCGCAGAGACCAACTAAGCGAATACGGTTTTCCATGAACTACACCTCAGTGCTGGTTGAGGAGGGGGGTGGCGGAGTCTAGGCAGATTCCGTCGGTGAGGCCAAGATCGAACGCGCCGCTCTCCGTCGACGGCGACGCGCGACGGCTAGGGGGGTGTCCCTAATTCAGCCAGAGCCAAGCGCACGCGACCTGGACGAGAGCGAGGTAGTTCCGAGC
>DATNDC010000069.1:0-13223 GCA_035607055.1 Polyangia bacterium | reverse complement strand
ATCGACGCGCTCGTAGGGCGCGTGAGCCAGGTTGTGCAGGCACTCCCGGAGCAGGGAGAGGCCGTGCTCATCGCCCCTTCGAAGCTGGCCGTCGTGTCAGGGCATCGAATGGGGGTCGTCGATCTCGAAACGCGCAAGGGGGCGTGGCTCATTCTGCCGGATGCCGGCGGAGCGACGGACGCGGACGACAGTCTGAGCGGCCCGGACCTGGATCCGGTCCAAGGTGGGGTGGCGACTCTCGCGAATGCACGCGATGGTCAGGAGGCGACCCTCACCGTCTATGCGGCGCCCTAGAGCTGCCGCGCCGATTTGAGTCTCGCCGCGGTGAAACAGGACAAGTGCGTGCTGCTGGCCTTGCCCGGCTCTCGGCGTCCGAAACGTCAGCTTGTGCAACCTCGACCCGTCTCCGGGCCGGAATGAGTCTCTCCGTCGGAGACGGGTGGTCGAATGGCACGACGTCGAAGCCCTTCGGAGCATGTTGAGCTCTCTCCCCCGCCACCAACCGAAGGTGTTGTCGAAGAAGCAGGTGATCGCTGCCCTGGCTTCGGAGATCGCCGCCGCTCGGCGACACGGGTACCCTGCCGGTGATCTGGCCCAGCTCCTGTCGGAGAAGGGGATCGACGTCAACGGACCGATGCTCCGACACTACCCTGCGAAAGATTCGCAAACCCCGAAGCAGATCCTCGGCGGGCAGGAGGCGCCATCGCTGCTTCTGCTCGCCCTCCGCGGGTGGTGTACGTCCACTTCGCGAAGAACCTCGGCTCCGAACGCGTTCCAAGCCTCACGATCGACGCCCTCCCCCATCCAAATTCATCAACGATTTCGCTGTGCGGCTGGCAAGATTCGAACTTGCTACCCCCGGCTTCGTAGGCCGGTGCTCTATCCAGATGAGCTACAGCCGCGGACGTGAAGGGGAACACGTATGCCGTGCGCGCGCGCCCCCGTCAAGTGCAAGTGGAGAGAAGCGCCTCTTTGGCGATCCATCCGGGGTCGCGCGGAGTCCCTTGCGCCGGTCGACCCCTTCCTCTATCTTGCCGGTGCCGTGTCGAAGCGGCACTGGAGAGGTGGCCGAGAGGCCGAAGGCGGCGGTTTGCTAAACCGTTATACGGCCCAAAAGCTGTATCGAGGGTTCGAATCCCTCCCTCTCCGCGGCTCCCTTTCGTAGCTGATGGGGAAATCGATGAAATCGGCTCCGCTCCTGGTCGCCGCCGCCCTGCTGGGCGCGGCCGGGTGCGGGAGCAGCGGCGGGAACCCGAGCAACCTGGTCCAGGTCACGTACAGCTACGCCGCGGGCCAGCCGATCACGGTCGCGGGCGGCGCCTGCGAGGGGGTGGTCGGGCCCGTCACCCTCCACGGCGACGGCAAGATGTACTACCAGGTCCAGGACGACGGCGGCACCGACACGATGACGCTGGCGATCCTCCCCTACTCGTTCTTCGCCTCCGAGAGTTGCAACTTCACGACCGACCAGACGCTGGTCGACGTCCCGATCACGGGCTCGGCGATGGACACCGTCGACGCCATCGCCGACACCTACGAGCTGGTCGTCGCCTGCACCCTCCCGACCAGCTACAACTGCGTGTTTCACTTGACCTGGAACGCGACCTACTGACCGGCGCGACGTGGCGTCGCTAGCAGCCGTCCGGCTGCGGCCCGGTGGTCGGGCAGAGGAGGCAGCTGTAGCTGAAGGTGGCGGTCGACGGAGTCCCCACGGAAGTGTTGACGTTGAAGATCATCGGGCAGCTGGTCATCGAGTTGACCGCGAAGCAGGGCGGCGCGAGGTTGCTATCGAGGCAGGACGGCACCGGCACGTCCATGACGGTGCCGGCGTCGGTCGGGATGTGCTCGACCATGGTGCAGGCCGGGTCGCCGCCGGGGCTGACGATCTTCGCGGTCAGGCAAGGGTCGCTGGCGTTGGTGAGCGTGCCGGTCAGATAGGTCCCGTCCGGCATCGCGTCGTGCGCGCCACGGGCGTCGCGACCGCCGTCGTGCGAGGCGGTGGAGCCGCTGCTGCAGGCAGCCAGCGCGCCCGTCAGACAGAAAGCGAAGAGTCTTCTCGTCATGCCGCCGAGCATAGGGCAGCTCGCCCCGACGAGAAACAAAGACGTCGTGCGCGCTCGCACGATCGCTCGGTGCCCCCGAGCGTGGGCTGCGCCGCTCCGGCCGCGGCAGGCGTGGGCGTAGACTCTCGCCCATGAAGAAGAGGACGCCTCTGGGGATTGGGGTCGCCGTCGCGGTGCTCTGCGCGTACGGGTGCGCAAGCACGATGTACACGCCACGCCCCGACGGTCGCATCGCCGTCACCTCCACGGGCGCCACTTTGCACTACACCAAGAACGGCGCCTCCGTCCGGGCGTCGATGGACAACCTGCAACAGCTGGTCGCAGACAATCCAGCCGCGGCAGAGCACGCCCGTCGGGCGGCGAGCGACTTCCAGACGGGATTCGTCCTGGATTTCGGCGGGCTCGCCGCCACGCTCGCGGGCGCATTCGTCATGGCCCCAGGCACCAACCCGGACGGGACCGGGCGCCCGGTCTCCGACGGTCATCTCGCCGCGGGCAGCGCCCTGCTGGTGGGCGGCCTCGTCTCAATCTTCGGCGCGATCCACTACTTGACCTCGGCTCAGAGCCACCAGCTCGACGCGATCAACATCTACAACGACGGCGTCGTGGTCTGGCCGCCCCCGGGCACCCCCGCCCGGCCCCCCGTCCCGTCGCCCGTACCGCTGGCGCCGCCCCCGCGCGCGGCGCCCGCGCCGGCCCCGCTCCCACCGGCGCCGGTCTCACCGCTGCCGCCTCCACCTCCCACCATGGTCCCAGAGGCTCCCGCGCCGCCGTGAGGTCGCGCCGGCCGAGGCGCGCGTTCGCTCAGATCGCGGGTCAGCCCGGCCTAACCGGTTAGTCGCATTCTGCGCGCCACGTGAGCAGCGTGCACTTTGAACAGTGCTACCATCGCCACATGCGGGCCATGGTGGCGATGGGAGCGGCTCTGGCGGTGATGGCCGCGTGCTCCGCCACGAACCTCGGCTCCGGCGGCGAACCTCGCGACGGTGGCCTCGCGGACGTCGCCCCGCCAGTGGACAGCGGGCAGCTCGCCTGCGGCGACGCCGCCTGCGGTTCGTCGGATCTCTGCGTCAGGCCCCCCTGCTCCTGCATCGTCGTTGGCGATGGCGGCAGCTCCTGTCCCCCGCCTCACTGCGCCGCCCCCACGCCGGCAGCTCCCATCAGCTGCTCCGGGGCGGACGTCGACGGCGGCATCACGGGGACGTTCACCTCGACCGTCGACGCGGGCTCGCGGCGCTGCTACCAGATCTGCATCTAGCGCCCTTCGCCGCCCCCAGACGAGCGGGGCTCACATTGGCCCAGGCCCGCTCTGGTACCCGTAGCAGGAGGACATGGCGAACGCGTTGGCCCCGTTGAAGAGGACCGGACGGGTGCCGTGGACGAGGATCCGCTCTATCTGGCAGCTGCCTCCGAACATGCCGCTCCCTTGGATGAGATCCCGTTGGTAGGACTGGCTGGCGTCGCTGGCGAGGTAGATGACCAGGGCCTCGTGGTCGGCCGTCGAGGAGACCGCCGCCAACGTCTCGACGGTGGGGAGGTCGGCTCCCGCTGCGACCGTGCCGACGGACGTGCAGGAGGTCGGACTGCCGCCCGAGATCAGACATCGCTCCACGTCCACGTCTTCCTGGAGCAGGTTGGTCACCGTGATCTCGTCCGTCGTTGGGTCGGCGTCCTGCGTGGTCGGATCGATGGTCCACGTGCCGGCCTGCCCCCCGAAATGGGTGAAAATCGCGGCCGGGAGCTGGGCCAAGGGATTGGCGGGGCGGGCGGGCGGCAGAAGGGGTAACGGCGCCGACTGGCCCCAGCTCTGTCCGTTGCCGTCGACCAGCCCCACGGTGTAGGTGCCGGGCGGGACGCCGAAGAGCCAATCGGAGAAGCCCCCGGTCCAGCCCTCGAAGGACCAGATCTCGTAGTCGTAGAATCCCTCGTCGGAGGTCATGATGACCGCGTCCTGGCCGTTGAGCTGGGGCAAGAATTCTTGCCCCGGGGTTGGGGGCAGGTCGAAGACTGGCCAGAACAACACTGCGCTCCCCGATCCGGTGTTGTTGTCGATGAGGATCCCGGGCGGCGGCGTATCGAACCCGGTGAGCGGCTTCCTCTGGGTCTGGCAGGCGGCGATGGCCAGCAAGGGCAGCAACAAAGAGGGGCGGGCGCGGGTCATGTGGCTCCGATCGTGACTGCTCCCCTGGTGAGACGATTTTAGCGGCGAGCGGGGAAAAAAATGCGGTTCGGTTTTCCCTCCGGGCCTGTGCGATCGTCCAAGGCATCAGAGCGGCACATGGTGAGGTCGTCGATCCCCAAGATCATTTTCGGAAGTTTGCTCGGTAGCCTGACGGCGATGGTCTCGGTCGCCGGGGCCGCCGAACCGGAGGCGGACCCGTCCGTCGGCGGCGCCGCGCCGGTCGCTCCCCAGCGGGACACGGTCACCGTCGACCAGGCCCCGGGCGTGAACCTGCCGCCGCAGATCGCCGCCCAGGTTCGCGCCGCGATCGAGGACGTGCTGGCGGGGCGCCCGCCGCCCGAGGTCCCCATCGACGTCACGCTGGAGGCGGGCGGCGTCGTCGTTCGCGTCGGCTCCCTGTCGCGCCGGATCGCCATCGCCGGCTGGGACTACACGGCGGTGCGGACGGTGGCGCTGCACGTCCTCGATCTCCTGCAGCCGGCGCCGGAGTCGCCGGAGATCCTGCCGGCCAATCCGACGGCCGACCCGGAGGCCGACCCGGAGGCGCCGGTGGTCGCGCAGGTGAGCACCAGCGAGCGCGCGGCCGAGCCGGCGAACGAGGCGAGCGGCCCCTGGAGCTTGCAGGCCGGGGTGGCGGGAGCCCGCGGCGTGCAAGGCCCCGATCCGTGGATGACTTCCGTCGCCGTCGGCGTCGCCTGGACTCACGACTGGCTGCGGATGGGCCTCGAGGCCGGCTGGGACCACGCGGTCGTACGACACCCCGACGGCATGACGACGGTCAACTACGATGCCACGCCGCTGCGGCTGGTGTTTGCGGCCCAAAACAGCGTCGTGATGGGCGGCTTCCGCGCCGGCGTGGCGGAGTATCGGGTCACGAGCCAGCAACAGCCCTACTGGGAGCTGACACCGCTGGTCGGCCCGTTCCTGGCGGCCAAGTTCCCGATCGCCGGCCGCATCCGAGGCCTGTTGGTGGGAGGATTCGACTACTTCGGCCGCCGCACGCAGCTGTCGACGGGCGGTTTCGATACAGCCTATTCCACCCCTCAAGTAGCGCCGTACGTGGGCGTGATCGTCGAAGGGTCATGAGGTCGTGAGGATCCGTGGCCGCTTGGCGCCGTCGAGGGCCGTGATCCCGCCCGGCAAGCCAGAGACCGGCGACGACGCGCTGATAACCGCGGCTCGCCAGGGTGACGGCGCCGCGTTCGCGCGGCTGTTCCGCCGCCACGCGGACGCCGTGAGGACGCGCATCACCCGCCTGGTCGGCCCGGTCGCCGAGCGCGACGACCTGGTCCAGAAGGTCTTCATCGCGTTCCACCGTGGGTTGCCCGCCTATCGCGGCGAGGCGAGGCTCTCGACCTATCTTCATCGCATCGCCGTCAACACGGCTTACGATCACCTGCGCGACCGCCGCCGCTGGGCCGCCAGCGAGGGCCTGCCCGACGCCGAGGCGCTGGCCGAGTTGGTGAGCCCCAGGCTGGAGGATCAGGTCGCCGCGCGCGCCGACCTGGCCCGGTTGCTCGCGCTCCTCGACCAGCTGTCGCCGAAGAAGCGGATCGCGTTCGTCCTGGTGGCCGTCGAAGGCTGCTCGCTGGCCGAGGCCGCGGCGCTCATCGGCGCGCGGGAAGACACGGTCAAGCAGCGCGCGCTGCAGGCGCGCCGCGATCTGCTGGCGCGCCTGGCCGCGGCGACCGGGAGGCCGGAGACGCCGCCGGTGGAGGGGTCGTCGTGAGCAGGCGGCGAACCCCCGAGGCCGGCGCCGGCGAGAACGAGGAGCTGGAGAGGCTGTGCGACCAGCTCGGGCGGGTCGAGACGCCGTTCGACGAGATCACGCGGTCGCGCGCCGAGGCGCGCCTGGGCGCCGCGCTCGCCCACGAGCCCGCGCGGCGTCACCGGCGCGCGCGGGGATGGCTGGCCGCGCTGGTCATGGTGGGTGCCGCCGCGGGTGGCGTGCTGGTCGTGCGCCACCTCGTACCGACCGTCCGCTCTCGCGTCGCAGGCCGCCCGGTGCCCGCGCTCCGCTTCGAGCCCTACGTCGTCGCGCCCACGGGGACGGCGACGGCGGGCGCAGCGGCGACGGCCTCGGAGGTGCCGGAGGCGCTGGTGCAACCGACCTCGCGCCTCGAGGTCCCGGCCGGGTGGCTGGTGCGCGCGTCACTCGGCGACGCCATCTCCGTCACGCTGACGGGGCCGGCGCGTGCCTGGTCCGGGAGCACGGCCGAGAGCGGACGAACGGTGATCCACCTCGAGGAGGGGCGCTTGCTGGCGTCACTCGAGGGCGGGACCGGCCGCCGGCTGGAAATCGTGTCGCCGGGCGCGGTCACGGACGTCGTCGGAACGCTGTTTTCTGTCGAGGTCGTCGGCGGCGCCAGCCGGGTGGCGGTCGCGCACGGACGAGTGCGGGTGAGCGCCGCCCCGGTCGGCGCGCCACCGCGCGGACCGCGCGAGATCGCCACCGGCGAGAGCTGGTTGACGACGCTGCCGGGGCCCGAGGAGCTCGAGCCCGCGCTGGCCGAGGCGCTGGCGGCCCACGAGCGGACACCGCCGCCACGCGGGATCACGGTGCCCCTCTCCGTCACCGAATCGCCGGCGGGGACCGGCGTCTGGGTCGGCAAGCGCCGGGTCGCCACGGCGCCGGCATGGGTGCTCGTCGAGCCGCGCGCGGCCGTCCGGCTGTCAGCGCCGGCACGGCCTGCGGCGTCGCCGCCGGAGCTCCCCCCGCCCCCGCCGACGGAGCCGCCGCCGGCAGAGCCACCGGCGCGCGCGACGCGACCGGCGCCGACGGCGTGGGCGATGGGGCCGGCCCGGCCGCGCCCGCTGCTCACGCCACCAAGCGCGGAGCCGACCGAGCCCCCGCCGCTGGATCCCGCGCCCCTGGCGCCCGAGGAGGTGACGGCGCAGACCCTTTTCCGCCGGGCCGATGCGGCGCGGGCGGCGGGCGACACGGGGCTCGCGCTCCATACGCTGCGGACGCTCGTCGAGCGGTTCCCGCACGATCCAGCGATCGCGGACGCCCGCTACGAGCTGGCGCTGATGGAGCAGGCAGCCCGCGACGGGGAGACAGCGCTGCGCGATCTGGCGGCGGTCGACACGCCGTCGCTGGAAGAGCCCGCGCACTACCTGCGCTGCCGCGTGCTGGCCAAACGGGCCGCCGCAGAGGCGGAGCGCTGCCTGGCCGATTTCCGGCGCCGTTTCCCGGCCTCCGCGCACGATGCCGACGCGCTGGCGACCGAAGCCGCGCTGGCCCAGGCGCGCGGCGGATGCCCGGCGTCGCAGGCCCTGCGGGCAGAGCTCGAGCAGCGCCACCCGGCGCACAGCGCAACCGCCCGTTTGCGCGCCGCGTGTCCCCGCGGACCTTGATGAGCGACGCGCGACAGCGCTTGAATTGCGCTCCCTGGAACATGCTTCCCGTGTTTGAGGAGGAGGAGGGATTCGAACCCCCGGCGCTTTCGCGCTACGGTTTTCAAGACCGTCGCCTTCGACCACTCGGCCACTCCTCCGGGAGAGTGAATTCAGGTAGTTACCTCTGATTCGCGCCGAGCGCCAGCCTCCTCGGCGGCGGCTCAGCGCCTCGTCTGGACGGCACGCGCCGTCGCCGCGGTGAGGAGGCAAACCGCGCCGGCGACGACGATGGGGGCGCGTCCGCCGGCGAGGTCGGCGAGGCGGCCGACGAGGGGACCGCCGACGAGCGCCGTTGCGCCGATGAGCGCGGTCTGCAGGGCGAGCACGCGGCCGACCATGTCGCGTCGGGTGTCGACTTGCGCCAGCGAGGTGGTGGCGGTCATGTAGACGATGCCGGCGCCGCCCACCAGGAAGACCGCCGGCGCGGCCAGGTAGACGTTGGGCGTCGCGGAGAGAGCGAGCATCGCCAGGCCGAGAGCCAGAGAAGCGCCGATGACGTGCCGGAGCTTCACGAATTTTCGGTGGGCGACCAGGAGCGCGCCGACGACGCCGCCCGAGCTCGAGATCGCGTAGAGCACGGTGAACCCGATCTCCGTGCCGTGCAGTGAGCGGGTGACGAAGAGCGGGAGCGCGACGCGAAAATTGAAGGAGAAGGTGCCGACGGCGGCGAACATCGCGAAGCTGAGCCACAGGTCGCGCACGGAGAGCACGTAGCGCAGGCCCTCGCGCACGGCGCGACGGCTGCGCGGCGCGGGCGGAGCCCGGTAGAGCTCGGCGGGGCGCATCATCAGCAGGCCGCCGATCACCGCGAGGTAAGAGAGCGCGTCGAGCGCGAAGCACCACCCGTAGCCGAGCGTGGTGGCAATGAGACCGGCCAGCGCGGGCCCGAACACCTGCGAGAGGCTGACGATGGTGCCGTAGAGAACCACCGCGTTCGACAGGTCCTCTGCGGGGACCATCTCGGGGACGAACGAACGGCGCAGCGGGTTGTCGAACGCCAGCAGGACGCCGCCGAAGAAAGCGAGCGGGTAGAGCGCGACCAGCGACGGTCTCGGCTGGAAGGTCAAGATGGCGAGGCCGATCGACTGGGCCATCTCGAGGCTCTGGGTGACCAGCAACAGCCGCCACTTCTCGCCGCGATCGGCGACCGCGCCGGCCCAGGGCGAGAGCAGGAGCAGCGGCCCGAACTGACACGCCGCCAGCGCCCCGACGGCGAGGCCGCTGTGCGTGAGCGAGAGGACGAACAGGATGAGCGCGACGTTGGTGAGAAAGTTGCCCGTGTTGGAGATCGTCTGTCCGATGAAGAAGAGCCGAAAATTCCGGGTCTCGAGCGCGTGAAAAGTGCGCGAGAGCGTGCGCCGGAGACGACCGCCGCCCGAAGCGGCCGCGCCGGGAGCGGGATCGTTCGGTTGGGCGGGCATACCTTCTCGATTATCGCCGGCGGCGCGAGGCCGGTCAGGGCGTGTCGAGGACCAGGACCCAGTCGCTCGAGCCGGTGCCGTTGTCGCCGGGCGGCGCGAACGACCGGGTGCCGGTGTTCGGGTAGCTGCCGATCGTCGTGGTGGCAGCGGTCGTCGGGTTGAACCAGCGCGCCCGCACCGTCCCGCCCAGCACCGTCAGGTCGACGGTGATGCTCCCCGCGTGGGCCGGCGGCAGGTAGGCGACCGCCAGCTTTCCGTCCGGCGTGGCGGCGGCGGCGACGAAGCCCGGATCGCCGGCGCTGCCCGCCCCCGCGGTCACGAGCGCCTTGCCGCTCCCCTGCCCCGCGGGGACCAGCTGCCACCAGGGGATCGAACGGATGAAGGCGTTCAGGACCGCCATGTCGCGCGTCCCCGGGGTGTCGAGGTGGGCCGACCAGGTCGGGCCGAGGAAGGGCCAGACGTAGCCGTTCCCGGAGACGTAGCCGCCGATCGTCGTCAGCCAGCCCCACCACTGAAAGCGGCGCACCGGCTGGGTCGCGTTCGGGTTGACGCCGTTGCCGTCGGGGCCCTCTTCGTCGTAGGGCGCCTCGAGGAGAAAAGCCGGCTCCACGGGCCTGTGCGCGTAGGCGCGCCGGCCGAAGCTCGGGACCTGGCCGTCCCACGCGTAGACGCCGTTCAGCGTCAGCAGCGCGCCGAACGGCGTCTGGTCCGTTCCGATCGATCCGGTGGCCCACTCGGCGCTGAAGCTGGTGGAGAGCCGGCCCGCGACGGAGGTGAGCCCGCCGAGAAGTCCGTTCTCGGCGGCGGCCTGCGCCGGGGTGAAGGCGTTCGCCCCCGAGCCGGTCCCCATGTCACCGCCCGCCATCCAGACGATGTTCGCGCGGTTCTTGTAGCGCGCCGCGATCCAGCTGCCGTAGGTCGTCATCCGGGCGGCGCCGTTGGCCGCCACCTCGTTCATCCACCCCTGGTCGGTCGACTGGAAGCCGACGTAGGCCGGGAACAGCAGCACCGCCATCCCCTTCGACTCGCAGGCGGCCAGGAAGCTGTCGATGAATTGCCAGTACGCCTCGTTGGGGGTGGTGAAGTCCGGCGCCTCGTCGTCGACGTTGCCGTAGCTGAGCGCGCCGCTCCAGGCCCCGCCGTCGAGCCGTTTGGTGAACGGGAGGTCGCCGTTGCCGTCGCGCGGGGGATGGTTGCCGCGCGGATCGTGGGTGACGATCATCAGCTCGATGGCGTCGTAGCCCTTGGCGAGCGTGTCGGCCAGATACGACTCTGCGTCCGCCGGCGGCCGGGAGACCAGGAACCAGGAAGCTCGGCCGAGGATCGGGAACGGCGTTCCGTCGTGCCCGAGGAGGGTCCGGCGGTCAGAGGAGAAAGCGAGCGGGAACAGGCCGGAGCCGGCGGCCCCTCCGCCAGGGACGGTCGTCGCGCAGGCGCCGATGGCGCAGAGGGAAAGGGCCAGAACGGCCAGGCGCGCCCCGTCGCCCAACCTGCGGGTCCGCGCCTAGTCCTCGACGAGGACCAGCCCGAGGCCGGGCACCGGACCGGCGGTCGGCCCCGGGCTCGAGCCCGGGTTTTCGGGCGTGGTGGCCGGCCGGTCGTCGTCGAGCGGGCGCCCGGGCCCGTCCTCGACCGCCGAGGGCGGCGGGACCGCGCTGGCGACCGGCATCCTCGAGGCCTCGTCGCGCCGCTCGCGCTCGCGGCGCTCGTCGCGCCGATCCTGCGGCTGGCGCCAGTCGACCGGCACCGACGGCGAGGTCAGGAAGTTGGCCGGATCGGGGAGCACCAGCGCCACGCGCAGGACCTCGTCCATGTGCTCGACCGGGATGACCTTCAGCGTCTTGAGGACCCGCTTGGGAATGTCGCGCAGATCCTTGGCGTTCTCCTTGGGCATGATCACCGTGACGATCCCCGAGCGGTGCGCCGCAAGGATCTTCTCCTTGAGGCCGCCGATGGCCAGCACGCGGCCGCGCAGGGTGATCTCGCCGGTCATCGCCAGGTCGCGCCGGACGGGGACGCGCAAGAGCGCCGACACGAGGCCGGTGCACATGGTGATGCCGGCCGAGGGGCCGTCCTTGGGGATCGCTCCCTCGGGCAGGTGCACGTGGATGTCGGCGCGGCTGTAGAAGTCGCGGTCGAGGCCCAGCGACGGCGCGCGCGCGCGCACGTAGCTGATGGCCGCCTGGGCCGACTCCTGCATGACGTCGCCCAGCTTGCCGGTCAGGACCAGCTTCCCCTTGCCGGCGACGATCGACACCTCGGTGGCCAGCAGGTCTCCGCCGTACATGGTGACGGCCAGGCCGTTGACGAGGCCGATCTCGTCCTGGCCTTCCTGCCGCCCATAACGAAACCGATGCGGGCCGAGGTAGCGGGGCAGGCGCTTGGGCGTGATCCGCCAGCCCGGCGTGGCGCCGTCGTCGAGCATGCGGACCGGCGCCTTCTTGGCCACCACGTCGCGCGCGATCTTGCGGCAGACGGTGGCGATCTCGCGCTCCAGGTTCCGGACGCCGGCCTCCTTCGTGTAGAAGTGGATGACGTCGCGGACGGCGTCCTCGGGGAACTCCACCGGGACGTCGCCGATCCCGTTGTCCCGCTTCTGCTTGGGGATGAGGTAGCGCTCGGCGATGGAGACCTTCTCGAACTCCGTGTAGCCGGGGAGCTGGATGATCTCCATCCGGTCCTGCAGCGGGATGGGGATGCCGTGCAGGTAGTTGGCCGTGGTGATGAACATCACGTCCGAGAGGTCGTAGTCGAGATCGAGGTAGTGGTCGTTGAAGGTGCTGTTCTGCTCGGGGTCGAGCACCTCGAGCAGCGCGGCCGAAGGGTCGCCGCGGAAGTCGGTCGACATCTTGTCGATCTCGTCGAGCAGGAAGACCGGGTTCTGCGTCCCGGCCTTCTTCAGCGACTGGATGATCTTGCCCGGCAGAGCGCCGATGTAGGTGCGCCGGTGGCCGCGGATCTCCGCCTCGTCGCGGACGCCGCCCAGCGACAGCCGCACGAAGGTGCGCCCGGTCGCCTTGGCGATCGAGCGGGCCAGCGAGGTCTTGCCGACGCCGGGCGGACCGACCAGGCAGAGGATCGGGCCTTTGAGCTTCTGCACCAGCGCCTGCACGGCGAGGTACTCGAGGATCCGCTCCTTGACCTTCTTGAGCCCGTAGTGGTCCTCGTCGAGGATCTTCTCGGCGTCGAGGACGTCCAGCTTCTCCTCGGTCTTCTCGCCCCAGGGGAGCCCCAGCACCCAGTCGACGTAGTTGCGAACCACCGCCGCCTCCGCCGACATCGGGGCCATCATGCGCAGCTTCTTGAGCTCTTTTTTGACCTTGGTCTGCGCCTCTTTGGAGAGGTTCTTCTGCTTGGCGCGCTCTTCCAGCTCGGTGAGCTCGTTCTTGAACTCGTCTCTGTCCCCCAGCTCCTTCTGGATCGCCTGCATCTGCTCGTTGAGGTAGTACTCCTTCTGCGTCTTCTCCATCTGCTTCTTCACGCGCGTGCGGATCTTCTTCTCGACCTGGAGGATCTCGATCTCGCCCTGCATGAGCTCGTAGAGGCGCTCGAGGCGCTTGGTCGGAGACGGAGTCTCGAGGAGCTCCTGCTTGTCTTTGAGCTTGAGCGACACGTGCGCGACGATCGTGTCGGACAGGCGGCCCGGATCGTCGATGGTCTGCGCCGAGACCGGCATCTCGGGCGGGATGCGCTTGTTGAGCTTCACGTAGGTCTCGAAGACCGCGAGCACCGAGCGCATGAGCGCCGCGATCTCGACCGAGCGCTCGTCGGGCTCGGGGATCTCCTCGACCTCGACCACGAAGAACGGCTGCGACTGCTCGTACGCCTTCACGTTCGCGCGCTGCACGCCTTCGACCAGCACCTTCACGGTGCCGTCGGGCAGGCGCAGCAGCTGCGAGATCTTGCCGATCGTGCCGACCGAGAAGATGTCCTCCTCGCGGGGGTCGTTGGTCTTCGCCTTCTTCTGCGCGGCGAGCAGGAGCTCGCGGTCGCCCGCGATCGCGTCCTCGATCGCGTTGATCGACTTCTCGCGCCCGACGAACAACGGCACGACCATGTGCGGGAACACGATGATGTCCCGCAGCGGCAGCAGCGGGAGACTCCGCGGTCCGGCACCCCTCTCGGCGTCGTCTTTCATGCTGCTCTACTGTAGGAGGG
>DATNDC010000068.1:0-23996 GCA_035607055.1 Polyangia bacterium | reverse complement strand
GGCCGTCCGCGTGACGGTACTGCCGGTGAGAGCCGCGTTGTCGAACTTCGACGAACCCGAGGCGTTCCAGAATCCCGGCGACCTCACGGGGTTTGAGGACCGGGAGGTCGCCCATTCCTATGCGACCTTGACGGTCTGCGTCCCGATGAACTCCCCTTCCAGCTTGGGCTCGCCGTCCTCGAGAAGCATCGCGACGACCTCTTCGAGGTTCTTCCGCAACTCGTCGATGCTAGCGCCTTGCGAGTGCGCACCCGGCCATCCCGGGACATAGCCCACGAACAGACCCGTGCCGGGATCCCGCTCGATGACGGCCGTGAAGTTTCGCATGAAAATCAAGAGTAGCGCGCGTGCGGACGGCTAACAAGCCGTTGCAGCGACGCCGCGGCCTGACGCCCGCGGCTCCTCGCGGCCGTGGTACGCTCGAAGGCGACCCTGGCGTTCACCGCTGAACGCCCGTCTCGTTGGCCGCCCGGTGGAGGGTCGCAGTGGGAGAACGTTCTACGAACCTGAGCCTCCAGCCCCTTCGCCCGGGCCAGGAATGGATCGCATCCGATCTCGTGATGCGATCCTATCGGAGGGCCACGACGACCGACGACTCCACAGAAGGCGTCGAAGAGTTCAGACGATACGCGGCCGCCGCCAGCATCAAGAGCCGGGTGAGCGAAGGCAGTATCGTGGTGATGGCTTTTCTCGATGAGGTCGCTATCGGTGTCGTAGAGGTGAGGAGTCCCGGGCACATCGGACTCCTGTTTATCTGTCCCGACCACCAAAACCGTGGCGTCGGCCGCCGCCTGTGCGAGACGGCCATTGAGGCCGCCACGCGAATGCTTCCTCGCCCACCGAAGGTGACGGTGAAGTCCGCCCCTGGAGCCGTGTCCTTCTATAAAAAGCTCGGCTTTCTGGTGGCCGGCGCGATGACCGAGTTCAACGGCATACGGTTCGTTCCCATGGAGCGGGAAGTCGGCGTCTAACTGAACACGATATCGTTAGACTGCCTGCCCTGCTAAATCTGCCGCCGCGCTCGTCAGAGCTGTTTTCGTCTGACCATCGTACCGTGGGAGCGGCCAACACCCGCGCCTCGGCCGCGCCCGGGGGACCGAAGAGGCGCTGCCGTGCGTACGACGGTCGAGCGTGTGCGCCTCCCGCCGCGCTTGGATCCCCGGCGCCTCATAGTCAGGTTACTGATTGACAGAGTTCATCGGTGGAAGGAGGCGGGACATGGATGTGTCGATTCCGGAGACGATGAGCGCGGCGGTGATCGATCGTTTCGGCGGCCCGGAAGAGTTTCATCTCCAGTCGGTGCCGGTCCCGGTCCCCAAGCGGAACGAGGTGCTGATCCGACTCGAGGCGGCGGGGATCGGCGTTTGGGATCCCGAGATTCGGAGCGGGGACCTCAAGGTGGGCGAGGACCACTTCCCCGAGGTGATCGGCAACGACGGTGCGGGGCGGGTGGTCGCGGTGGGCGAAGGGGTGACGCGCTTTCGGCCGGGCGATCGCGTCTACGCCTTCAGCATGACGGGTGGCTTCTACGCGGAGTTCGTGGCGGTCAAAGAGGACAACGTCGCGCCGATCCCGCGGGGGATGGATCCGCTCGAGGCCGGGGCGCTCGGCGCCGACGGCATCACGGCGCTGCGGGGGATCGAGGATCAGCTCAGGCTGCGCCCGCACGAGACGGTCGCCATCTTCGGGGCCAGCGGCGGCATCGGCCACCTGGCCGTTCAGCTGGCCAAGCGCAAGCACGCGCGCGTCATCGCGGTCGCGTCCGGTTCTGATGGCGTCGAGCTGGTCAAACGGCTGGGCGCAGATCTGGCGCTCGACGGACGCAATGACAACGTCGCGGGCGCGATTCGGAAGTTCGCCCCCAACGGGCTCGACGCCGCGCTGGTGCTGACGGGCGGCTTCGACGCCGCGCTCGCCACGCTCAAATCAGGCGGTCGAGTCGCCTTCCCGCACGGCGTCGAGCCCGAGCCGAAGCCGCCCCACGGCGTCGAGGCGCGCGGCTACGACGGCGTGGCGACGCGCGATGCCTTCGAGCGATTGAACCAGCTGATCGAACCGGGACCGTTCCACGTCGAGCTCGGCCGCATCTACCAGCTCGAGCAGGCGGGAGAGGCCCACCGGCACGTCGGGCAGCACCACCTCGGTAAGCTCGCGTTCCGGGTCGGCTCGGCGTAACCGCGAGGAGGGGGCCATGAATCGAAACAGCGGTCTGTTGAAGACGATGGTGTTCGGGGCGCTGGCGTTCGGAGCCGGCGTTCCGGCGCTGGCGCAGCCGACCCCGGAGACCGACCAGGATCAGCGACAGGCGGCGCAGATTCAGGCGCGCCTGCAGAAGGATCCGGAGCTGCAGAACAACCAGATCGGCGTCACCGTCGATCGCGGCGTCGCCACGCTCACCGGCCGCGTCGACACGGCGACGGAGAAGAGCGACGCCGCTCGGCTGGCGCTGGTGTCCGGCATCGTCGGCGTCGACAACCGGCTCGACGTCGGCAGCTCGGGCGTCAAGCAGACCGTCATCGACAGCGCGACGACCGCCAAGATCAAAGGCCGGCTGACGGAGGCGGGGCTCCAGGAGTTCGGTGACGTCTCCGTCACCACCAACAACGGCGTGGTCACCTTGACCGGCGCCGTCCCCAGCGCCGACGCCGCGGCGCAGGTGGTGCGCCTCGCCCGCCACGCCGAGGGGGTCACGCGCGTCGAGAACCACCTGACCGTCGCCCCGCCCCGGCGTTGACGCCGGCCGCCGCCCGCTACCTGAGCACCGCCCACAGCGCCGCGGCCGTCGCGATCAGCATGCTGGTCAGCAGGCCCACCCCGGTCAGCAGCTTGCGGTGATCGTAGCGCGCCTGCATCTGCTCGAGGGCGGTGATCTGGGCGCCGCGGTCGGCGATGGTGTCGGTGAGGCGGTCGATGTTTTGGTAGGCGGACAGCAGCGATGAGTGGGGCGGGCGGATCTCGGCGGCGGTGTGCCCCAGCTGCTCGGTCAGGTCGGCCGCCTCTTTTTCGGCGGTCACACGGTCGCGCTGCCGGCCGGCGATGCTGGCGGCCATGGCCGAGGCGGCGTCCCGGCGGGCGGCGGTGGCCTGTTCGAGCTTGGCCTTGGCGGCGGCCGCCGCCCCGCGCAGCGCGGCCGAGCTGTCGCGCAGGTCGACCAGCTGGCGATCCAGCTTCTCGGTCAGCTCCTCCAGCGCGCGCTGCTCGTCGGCCAGGCCGACGGCGTCGTGGGCCAGCTGCGCGGCCCGCGGACCCGCTTCGTTCTCCATCTCGCGCGTCAGGCGGAGCCGCTCGTCCTTGACCCGCCCCAGGCGGTTGCCCGCCGACTCGCGATCGGTGGCGGCGCCGCGCAGGATCTCGTCGGCCTCGCGGCTGGTCCGGTCGCTGGCGGTCCACTCTGCCTCGGCGGCCTCGACCTGCGCGGCCAGGCGGATCACCTCGTTCTGCTGCAGCATATCGGCCGCGTCCAGATCGGCGGCCGCCGCCTCGCGCCGGGCGTGAGAGCGCCCGATCGCCTCCAGCAGGCCGGTGAAGTCGGGATGTTGTACGCCTTCGCGCAGGACGGTGGCCGCCAGATCGTTGACGGCGCTCGAGAGGAGCGCCTCGGCGCCGGCCCGCTCCTCGGTCAGGCGGCGGCGGCGCGCGCCCGCGTCCAGCTTGTCGCGCAGGTAGACGTAGATGTAGGCGATGGCGTCGCCGGCCCAGCGCAGCCCGGTCTTGGGCGGCCCGGCGACCGGGCGCTCGGTGGTGGTCCCCCGGGGCGGCATCGTCGACGCGCCGGTGATCGCCCCCCGCGAGGTGGCCACCAGCGTGCGCGAGAAGGCCGCCGTTCCCCGCATCCGGTCCACACCGATGACGGCGCCGAACGCCATCATCCCGGAGGTCGGCGCCCCCAGCCAGTGGCCGCAGGCCGAACAGTAGGAGAGGTGGTCGGCCGAGCCGTGCGCGCAGTGCTTGCAGGTGCGCATCGCGGTGGTGAGTTTACTTTATCCGTGGTACCGATTTGGATATGAACGCCGCCGCCAAGACGAGCTGCCAGCTCATCGAAAAGACCTTGCGCAAGAGCCCCGCGTTCAAGAAGGTCGACGAGGGCCTCTACGTCGTCAAGCAGGGATCGTCCATCGTGATGATAAACGTCATCGCCTGGAATCCGGACCGCTGCGTGGTCCGCTGCGTCGCCCAGCTGGTCAAGGGGGTGACCATGGAGGTGCCGCTGGCGCTGCAGCTCCTGGAGATGAACGCCCTCCTGCGCTTCGGCGCCTTCGCCTACGTGCCGGCCGGCGACGTCATCATCTTTTCGCATACGCTCCTCGGCGGTGACACGCTGGATCATGAGGAGCTGACCACCACCATCCGCGACGTGGCCATCATCGCCGACGAGTACGACGACCGCATCGCCGCCCGTTACGGCGGCGCCACGATGCAGGAGCTGCTCGAGGAGAGCGTGGTCGAGCACTTCCGCTCGGCGCACGGGCGGGACCACTTCAAGGCCTAGGCCCTTTCTGACGATCGTCGCGTCGTGACCGGCGCTAAGAACAACATCCTGGAGGCGGTCGGCGGTACGCCGATCGTGAAGCTGCAGAAGCTGGCCCGCCACGTGGCGGCCGACATCTTCGTCAAGTGCGAGTACCTGAACCCGGGTGGGTCGATGAAGGACCGGGTGGCCCGCAACATCGTCACCGATGCCGAGCGCCGCGGGCTGCTGGGCCCCGGCGGCACCATCGTCGAGGCGACCAGCGGCAACACCGGTATGGGCCTGGCGCTGGTGGCGGCCCTGCGCGGCTACGCCTGCGTGTTCGTCATGCCCGACAAGATGTCGCCCGAGAAGGTGGCCGGGCTGCGCGCGTTCGGCGCGCGCGTCGTCATCTGCCCCACCGCCGTCGAGCCCGAGGACCCGCGCAGCTACTACCAGACCGCCAAGCGGATCGTCGCCGAGACGCCGGGGGCCTTCTACGCCAACCAGTACCACAACCCGGCCAACCCCGACGCGCACTACACCTCGACGGCGCCCGAGATCTGGGAACAGACCAACGGCGAGGTCGACGTCTTCGTGGCGGGGATGGGGACCGGAGGGACGATCTCGGGGTGCGGGAAGTTCTTCAAGGAGAAGAAGCCGGGGTTCCGCCTGGTGGGCGTCGATCCCATCGGGTCGCTCTACTACGAGTACATCAAGACCGGTCGCATGACCCGCCCGTTCGCCTACTACGTCGAGGGGATCGGGGAGGACTTCCTCCCCTCGACGATGAACCTCAAGTTGGTCGACGAGATCGTGCGCGTCGACGACAAAGAGTGCTTCCTCATGACCCGCGAGCTGGTGCGCCAGGAGGGGCTGTTCGTGGGCGGCAGCTCGGGGGCGGCGGTGGCGGGGGCCATCAAATACGCCGAGGCGACGAAGCGCAAGGAGAACATCCTGGTGCTGCTCCCCGACGGGGCCGCCAAGTACCTGTCGAAGATCTTCGACGACAAGTGGATGCGCGAGAACGGCTTCCTCGACGAGCCCGACCCGATGGGGACCGTCGCCGAGCTCTTGCGCCGCAAGAAGCAGCGGCCGCTCATCGTGGCCAGGAAAGGCGAATCGGTGCGCGACGTGATCGCCTCGATGCGCGACAGCGGCGTCTCGCAGATGCCGGTCATGGAGAGCGAAGGCGGGCGCCTCGGCGGCATCGTGACCGAGGTCGACCTGCTCAACTTCCTGGTCAAGGGGGAGGGGGGCCTGGAGGCGCCCATCGATTCGCTGATCGAGTCGGCGTATGCGACGGTGACCCCCGCGACGCGCATCCACCTCCTGCGGAATATTTTCAATGATGCGCAGATGGTGGTGGTGGAGACCAACGACGCCATCGTGGGCGTCATCACCAAGATCGACCTCATCGAGTTCCTCGCCGAGCGCCGGGCATGAAGCGTCCCCGCGGCCGCGGCCAGCCGGCGTCGAAGTTCGAGACTCTGGCCATCCACGCCGGCCAGAGCCCGGAGCCGGTGACCGGCGCGGTGATGACGCCGGTCTTCTTGACCTCGACCTACGCGCAAAAAGGCCCGGGCGTGCACACCGGGTTCGAGTACTCGCGCACCCAGAACCCGACCCGCTTCGCGCTGGAGGCCAACCTGGCCGCCCTCGAAGGCGGCGCCTGGGGTCTGGCCTTCAACGCCGGCGTGGCCGCCTCGACGGCGGTATTGGCCACGCTCGAGGCCGGCGATCACGTGGTGGCCGGCGACGACATCTACGGCGGCAGCTTTCGCCTGTTCGACAAGGTCTTTCGCCGGCTGGGCCTGACGTTCAGCTACGTCGACGCCCGCGACGCCCGCGCCGTCGCCGCCGCCATCGGCCCGCGCACGCGGCTCTGCTGGATGGAGACCCCCACCAATCCTCTCTTGCACCTCTGCGACATCCGGGCCCTCGCGCGGGCCTGCGCCGCGCGCGGCGTCCTCCTGGCCGTCGACAACACCTTCATGACGCCGTACTTCCAGCGGCCGCTCGACCTCGGCGCCGACCTGGTCGTCCACTCGACGACCAAGTACCTGAACGGCCACTCCGACGTCGTGGGCGGCGCCATCATCGGCCGCGATCCGGCTTTGAGGGCGCGCTACGCCTTCGTCCAAAATTCGATGGGCGGCAGCCAGCCGGCCTTCGACAGCTTCCTGGTCCTGCGCGGGACCAAGACCCTGGCCGTGCGGATGGAGCGCCACCAGGAGAACGCGCTCCGCGTCGCCCGCTGGCTCGAGTCGCGCCGCGAGATCGCGCGCGTCATCTACCCGGGCCTCCGCTCGCACCCGCAGCACGCCCTGGCCCGCCGCCAGATGTCCGGCTTCGGCGGCATGCTCTCCTTCGAGCTCCGCCCCGGCCGCGGCACGCTGGCCCGCGCGCGCGATTTCCTGAAGCGCTTGCGCGTCTTCACCTGCGCCGAGTCGCTGGGCGGCGTCGAATCGCTGGCCGAGCACCCGGCGATCATGACCCACGCCTCGATCCCCCCCGATCGCCGCCGCGCGCTCGGCATCGGCGACGGCCTCATCCGCCTCTCCGTCGGCATCGAGCACGCCGACGACCTGATCCGCGATCTGGAAGCCGCCTTACGCTGACACAGTCAGAGTGAGCCGCGGTTGGTGCTGCAGGTGTCGAAGACTTGCAAGCCGCCGAACTCATTCATGATGTAGTTGTTACAGGCGCTCCCGTGCAGGGTAAGCCGGTTGTTGTAGCTATCGTACGTCCAGCCGCTCTTGGGATCTTGCTCGATGGGCGTCATCGTCGTCCCCTGCACTTGCGAAACGGCCAGATTGTTCTGCGAGCTCGGCGCGCTGGAGAGCGAGAAGCGGCAGGTTCCCCAGGCCATCGCCTGGATCGCCAGCCCGATCCTGTCCTGGAGATCCTGCGCGTTCTGCGCGCTGTAGTAGAGGCTGGCATCGTTGGTGGCGTTGTTGTAGTAGGGCGGAGGCGCCCCCCCCTGGTCACCGATGAAGTTCTGGAAGCAGCTGATTGGCTGCGCGTTGCCGATGGACACGACCACGGTGGTGATGTTGCTCGAAGAGAGCGTGACGACCTCATCCGCAGCGGCGTGGCAGTCGTCTTCGCCGCTGATGCTGCAGTTGCCGGCGGGCGCAGCATCCGTTACGACCAGAATGAAGCGCTCGTTTGCCGGACTACCTTCGGCGCCGAACTCGAAGAACGCGGACGCGTTCTGGAGAGCAACGGAGAGAGGATGGCTGGCGGATTGGTCGCAAGTACTGCTCGGCGAGTCGCAGATCATCGCGGCGGCGCTGAACGCTGAATAGCTGTCCTCCAGGTCGGCGGCGCTCGCGCAGCAGCCCTGAGTCCCGCACGTCGTGCCCTGGGGGAATCCGAGATAGGCGAAGTCGAGCGTCCGGCGGTTCGGGTGCTGGCCGCTTGGGGCGTAGCTCTGAACCTGGGAGAGGAGGTCGTTCACGGCCTCGTCGAGCTCGCTGTTGTTGGAGCCTATGAGTTGATTGCTGGCCATATCCGATGAACGATCGAGCGCTACGACAACCAGGGGTCTGTCGCCGGTAGACATGATCTGCATCGGGTTGCCGAAGCAGCGCCCGTCGACCGAGGCGTCGCTCGGGCCGACGCCGCTGGTCCCGCCCGTCCCCGGTCGGCCACCGTCGAGCGCGGACTCGTCGAGCACCCAGGTCTGCTGGCAGCCGGCGGCGGCGATGCCCAGCAGCGCGCAGGCGAGCTTGAACCCCCCGGTCACGGCGACGCCCTAGGGGCGCGGCGCGGACCCGTTGGCCAGCGCCGCTGCCTCGCCGCGGAACTTCCCGTTCGGATAGGTGCGCAGATAGGCGCGCGCGGCTTCGGGGCCCCCCGCGTCGCCCAGGCGGACCAGGCAGTCGGCGCGGTGGAAGGCGGCTGCCTCGACGGCGTCGCGCGGGCGCGAGGCGCCGAGCGTGATCTGGTAGGTCGCGACGGCGTGGCGGCAATCGCCGCGCGCGCGGTAGAGGTCGCCGGCCAAACGGGCGATCTCGGCGCGCCGCTCGCTGTCGGGGTGCCGGCGCAGAAATTCGTTGGCTTCGGAGAGCGCCTGGTCGGTGTCGCCGATGCGGGCCAGCGTCTCGACGATCGAGACGTCGGCCTCGACGCGCAGGATCCCATCGGGGTTGGCGGCCCGGTAGCGGCGCCAGGCAGCGACGGCGCTCTGCGGCTGGTGCATCTTCTCGTTCAGGACCTTGCCGACCTCGTAGGCGGCGTTCTCGGCCGACGGTCCGGTCCCCTGGGCCATCGCCCGGTAGATCTGGAGCGCGCGCGGGGCGTCGCCCGCCGCGAGCGCGACGCGGGCCGCGACCGCCTCCGCCGTGGCCGGCGTCTCGGCGCTGGTCGCACCTGCTTCGCCTGGCGAGGCGAGCGCCAGCGCGTGGACCGCGGCGTGCTTGCCGCCGTGGTGGAGGTTGCGGGCGGGCCTGGGAATCGTCGGCGTCGGCCCGCTCGGCGCGGGCGCCGCGTCGACCGCGGCGGGAGGCGCCGGGGATTCGGCGTCGACGTCCGGGCTCTGCCAGCTCTCGCCGGGCGTCAGCCGCGCCACGCGCCGCTGCGTCGCCGTCTCCCAGACCTCGACGATCCCCTCGTCGACGTCGACGCCGACGGCCTTCCGCTCGCCGGCCAGCCCCTCGACGTTGACGCCGAACCGCGTGCCGACCACGACGACGCGATAGCCTTCCGCGCGCACGACGAATGGATGTCCCGGGGGCCGGTGCGGCACGCTGAACCGGACCTCGCCTCCTTCGATGCGCGGGGCACCGTCCTCGAGCCGCATCACGCTCGACCGACCGAGCACCGCTTCGACGCCCCCTTCCAGCATCAACCGCCGCGGCCCCGGCGTGGCCGCTTCGTTCTGAGCCGCGGGCCTTTCGTGGGCCGCGTGCTGGGCCAGGTCGGCCAGCCGCGGCCGAATCCAGAACGCGCCCGCCACGACCAGCGCGGCCGTCGTGGCCACGCCGCCGGCGAACCAGAATCCACGCCGGGCGCGCGGTGGCTCCGGCGGCTCGGCGACCGCCGCCCAGCCCCGGCGCAACATCATGTCGTCGGGCCCGCGCAACGACGCTTCGTCGAGCACACGGCGCAGCTCGGCCGAGACCTCGTCCGGCCCGTCGGGCCAGCGGTGCTGCGGCGTCATCGCTCCCTCCGCTTGGCCATCGCCATCAGCTCGGAGCGCGCGTAGTGCAGGCGCGACCAGGCGGTGTTCTCGGGGCAACCGGCGATCTTGGCCACCTCCTCGATCGGCACGCCTTCGATCTCGAACAGCACCAGCACCAGCCGCTTCTTGGGCGAGAGCTTGCTGACCATCTCGTCGAGGAGCTGCAGGCGCTCGCTCCGCTCCGAGGGGTCGGCCGCCGGCGGCGGGGGTGGCTCGCGCACCAGCAGGGTCGACAGGAGCGTCCGGACCTTGCGGCGGCGGGCGATCCGGCCGGCGTGGCGGGCGGCGATCCGGTAGATCCAGGTCGAGAGGCGCGCCTCGCCGCGGAACCGGGCGAGGCTCCGATAAACGGCGACGAACACCTCCTGGCAGGCGTCCTCGCGCTCTTCCCGCGGTACGCCGAACGCCGAGAGGAACCGGTAGACGACCGGCGCGTACCGATCGTAGAGCCCGCGCCAGGCGATGCTGTCGCCGCGACGGCAGCGGCCGACCATCTCGACGTCGGCGGACAGGCTGCCGCCGCTCGGGACGGCGCGCATGAGGCTAGGCGTATGCACGGGACCTTCTGCCATGATTAGTGACCGACCCCGGTTCGCTTCATCACGGAAACCAAAGTCCCAATTCTAGCCCAAGCGAAAGGGCAAATTTGGGAGTATCGAAAATTCTCGTGTTGTTCGAGGGGGTTACGTCTACGTGATAGGGGGCCGAGATCACGCCCTCGGCCATGGCCCGAAGATAGACCGCGTGCGGCAGCAGCAGGGCCCACCCGAGTGCCGCGTCGATGCCCGGACTGGCGCGGAGCTCGGTCCCGATGGTCGCTCCGTGGCTGAAATGGATGGCGATGACGTCGAGATTGAAGCCGATCCCGGGCTCGAGCTGCCCGACGCCGAGGGCGATGGGAACGTAGCCCCCCAGGCGTATGGGAAACTGCAGGATGGTGGCACTCGCGTTGGCGGAGGTGGCGGAGACTTCCTTCTGCGCGCCCGCCGACAAGCGCAGGCCGAGCCAGCGCCGGAAGGCCCCTGGCTCCATGGTGACGGCCAGGGTCGCCCAGGCGGTGCGCGCGCCGGGGTCGGGGAATAGCCCGCCCGCGCCGAGGCCGATCGACCAGCGCGGTGGCGGCAACGGCTCGGCGGGCGGTCGCGGCTCGGGCGTCGGCTGCGGCTCGGCGGCCGTCGTCTCGCTCGGCGCGGGACGTTCCTCGGCCGGCGGTGACGTCGCCGGCTCGGCGGATTTGGGCGGCTCGGGCGGCTTCGGCGGGGGTGACGTCGCCTTCGGAGGTGGTGGCTTGGGCGCGGGCGGCGTCTCGATCGGCACGTCGTAGCCGACTTCGTGCCAGTAGCGCTCGACGATCAGCGCGGCCGTTTCCGCCAGCGCCGGGCAGTCGCCTCGGTGGGCGTGCTCGCTGGCGGGGAGCCACCGGTGCAAGAGCGGCCCCCCCTCGGGATCGACGAGGTCGAGCCGCATCGCGCCGGCCGCGTCGGTGGTCACCGCCAGCCGCAGCGTCGTGGGACCCGTCGCGTGCCCGAGCGGCAGCACCATGCCCGGCAGGTGCGCCGCCAGCGCGTCGGCCACCTGGCGCGGCGACGGGCATCCGTCGTCGGGCCCGGCCGTCATGAGGATGGCGATGGCGTAGGCTGGCAGGGCCGCGGGCACGGGGCGATTATCGCAGGACCGCTTCGACGTGCGCGACAACTCGCGCAACGGCCGTGGCGAAGACGTCCGGCGCGGGGAGCAGGCTGACGACCAGAAAGGTCCCGCCGCGGAGGTCGAAGAAGTAGCCGGGCTGCACGAGCACGCCCGCCTCGGTCGCCAGACCGGCGGCCCACGCCTCGTCGCTTCGGCTGGCGGGGAGGCGCACGATCGCCGACCAGCCCCCTTCGGCGGGGAGCAGCGTGCAGCCTGCCCCGGCCGGGAGCGCGGCGGCGAGCGTCGCCCGGTTGCCGGCCACCCGGGCCGAAATCGCCACCCGCACCTCGGCACCGAGCCTCAGCAGATCGTCGAGCGCCACCTGCACCGGCGTGGCGACGGAGAGATAAGTGTCGGCGACCAGCTCCAGCGCCGCGATCGAGCGCTCGGCCTCCCGCCCGCCGGCCACGATCCAACCGAGCTTCAGCTGGGGGAGGCCGCAGGCCTTGGACAGACCGCCCAGGCTGAACACGGCCGGCGCGTCCGTGGCGGCCGGGTCGGCCGCGGCGGTCAGCACGCGCGTCGGATCCGCGGCGAACGGGTAGGGGGCGAACACCTCGTCGGACACGAGCGCCAGGTCGTCGCGCGCGGCGATCGCGGCGAGGCGCGCCAGCTCATCACGCTTGAGAAAGGATCCCGTCGGGTTGTTCGGGTTGACGACGACGAGCGCGCGCAGGCGACGGCCGTCGCGTCGGGCGAGCGCCAGCGCCTCGGCGACGCTGGCGAAGTCGACGTGCCAGACGCCGTCGAACGCCAGCCGATAACCGAGCGGGACCACCCCTTCGAGGCGGGCCAGGTACTCGAACAGCGGATAGCTCGGCTCGGGGACCAGGACGGCGTCTCCGGGGTCGGCGCAGAGCTTGAACAAGAAGCTGTACGATTCGCTGGAGCTGGCCGTGATGACGACGCGCGCCGGGTCGACCGTCACCCCGTCGCGCGCGTGCTCGGCGGCCACGGCCGCCCGCGCCGCCGGCAGGCCGAGCGGCGCCGGCGCATAGGTCGCGAACGGCGCCCGCGCCAGCGCCGCCGCGAGCGCTTGCGCGGGATAGGGGAGACTCACGCGCGTCGGGTTCGTCTCCGTCAAATCGAGCATCCCACCGCGGGCCGCCGCCGCGCGCGCCACGCCGGCCAGCGCATTTTCGGCGGGATTCCAGTCGAGCCGCGTGGAGCGCACCGGCGCAGTATCGACGATTCCGCCGCCCAATGTCCCGCCCGGGATCGGGCCCGGGGCGCACTCGGTCTTGTCGTCGAGAAAATGGGCAGATCGCTAGGCGCCGCGGGCGCGAGGACGTAAAATCGGGCGCTTCATGGCGCTCGACCTGCGCGACGTTCTCCGTTCCGAGATGCGGGTGCATCCCCGCCTCGCGCAGCAGGGGCTGTTCGAGGGCGCCGAAGCGCGCGCCCAGATCGCGGCGGCGATCCCGCCGCTGGTCCCCTTCGGCGAGTCCGACTACGCGGGCGCTCTGTGGGTGATCGATTGGGACCACCGGCTCCCCTCACGCCACGCGGCGCTGCGCCTCTACGCTTACTACTCGGCAGAGCGGCGGCGCGAGCTCGAGGAGGCGGTCGCAGCCCGCGAGAAGGAGATCGCCGCCGACGATCTGTTTCCCGAGTTCGACGTGGCCGACTTCGCGGGGCTGCCGGCCGACGAGGCCTACGAGGCGGAGACCGACCTCGGCGGCAGCCCGGCGCGGCTGCGGCTGGTGAGCGAGTGGCGCCGCCAGATCCAGCCGGGCGCCGCGGCCAACGCGGTGGAGATCGTGCGCGCCTCGACGCCGTTTCGCGAGCTGCGTGTCAACGGCCGCATCCGCCCACCGGGCCTGGGCGACCTCGAGCCGACGGAGTGGTCACCCCCCTGCGAGAGCGGCCACGTCCGCTGGGGGCTCGACGTTTGGTACCTCCTCACCTTCAACGGGATGATCGGCGAGGGGCGCGCGTTCCTGGTCGACCTCGTCGAGCGCCAGGTCGTCCGCGAGCGCGACTTTCAGTTCCGCGCCGGCTAGTGGTGGCCGCCAGGCACGGGGTCCCAAACTGATCGCTCATCGCGGGGGGCGCGGGACCCTTCGAGGGTCCCAAACTGATCGCGTGAGGGAGCGTGGGCTTTGCCCGCGCGAGCTCATCGCGGGGGGCGCGGGACCCTTCGAGGGTCCCGATCTATTTGACCACCTTGCCGCCCTTGGCCTTGCAGTCCTTTTCGGTCATCTCGATCCAGCCCTGCCCCTTGCAGCCGTTCTGGCCGGAGCAGCCGCTCTTGGCGGTCGAGCAAGCGCTCTTCCCCTTGCACGAGTTCACGCCCTGGCAGTGGACCTTGGCCGAGTCGGCGGCCGAGGCCGCCAGGGGCGCGCCCGCGCTGAAGAGCCCGGCGGCCATGGCCGCGATGATTGCACCTTTGTGGGTCATGGGAGTCTCCTTGCTGGCCTTGACGACGCGCCGGCCTTGGCGACGCGAGTTGCTGAGTCGGGTTTTACTCCGAAATCCAGGGCAAGCCCATCTTTCGGCGCCGGCGCGCCGTGACCAGGTTGCGGCACGATCGTAACGAAGGAGGTGGGCGATGCCCGACAAGAAGGCCCGAACGAAGGCGGAGCTGGCGAAGGAGGCCGAGCAGGAGCACACCGCCGACGATCTGGAGGTCGACGAATCATCGGACGAGTCTTTTCCCGCCAGCGATCCGCCGAGCTGGACGCTCGGCCGGAACGGACACCCGTCCGTCCCGCCGCCCGAGCCCAAGCAGCCGGCGCCGCCGATCCGGCCGCGCCGCTAGACCGGCCGCGCGGGGTGCATATGGTCTGGGCGTGGCAACAATCATTCAGCAGAAATCACCTCCGCCCGCGCGGCCGAGCATTGACCTCGATGTCGGCGGCGGCGATTTCCTGTTGCGCGGCAGGTTCGCGGACTGGGAATCGGGCCTGGCCTTCGGGCCGGATCTCGACCGTGTGAGCATCCGGCTCGCGATCGACGCGACGAGCGGCGTGAGCGACGGGCGTGACTTGTTCGCCTTCCGCAGCCGGCAGGTCGAGCCGTTCGGTCGTGGTGCCTACCGCGCCGTCGGCACCTTCACCGGCGCGCTCGGCTCGCGCCCGGCCGAGATGCTCATCGAGAGTCCGCTCGGCCATACGGCGCTCATCGCGGTGACGTTCGACGCGCGCAAGGCAGAGTTCGGCGAGGCCTGGCACGATCTGATCCAGAACGCGGTTCCGTTCGGCGAGCATGCGGAGGACGGTCCGGTCCGCTCGGCGCGCGGCTGGCTCGTCGCGCCGCAGCTGGCCGCCGCCTGAGGTGAACGGTGTTAGGCTGGGGACGTGCGGCGGTCCGTGCTGCTCCAGGTCATGGTCCACTGCCCGCATTTCGATCGGGCGGTGATGGCCACGCGAAACCTCGCGATCGATCGCTTGGTCGCCTGCTCGGATTCCGACCGCTGCCGAGATCCGGCGCCGGCCGGTTCGGTCCCCGAACATGATCGACCGTACCCGCGTGGTTGCCCGGTCTTCCCGTCGCTCGCCAAGTGACGGGCTGGCACGAGCGCGGGAAAACTAAGCCGCGGCGCGGCGGCCGACCAGTCCGGGCAAATGTGCATGAGCCGGGATCATCGAATATAGTGGGGTCGCTTTGCGACCGTCCACCGAGCGCAGCCGCTGCAAGGGGACCCTCCGGGTCGTTCCGCTCGTCGCCGGGGCGAAGGTCGCTCTCTGCCCGTATTGCCAGCGGACCGTCGAGATCATGCGACAAGTCCGTGATGGCGAGGCCGCCATGCTCAAGAGTCACCCGAGCCGGCGATACTAAATAGGTGACGAAAGCCGCGCGCCCCCTTGCTCGATCGCCTGGGCGTGTGCATAAACGTAGCGGCTGACTTTCAGGGGATGTCTTACTCGTGGTCTCGGAAATAAAAGAGAAGAAACGTACGATCGTCGCGGTCGTCGCGGCGTCTGTCATCTCGCTGGTCGTCTGGGGATTGGTGGTCGCCCTGAACGTTCGATAGATCGCAGACGTTGTTTGGGGTAAGCTGCCTGGCACTTCGCAAGGAGCCACGGCGGTATGACCCAAGGTCACCCGAATGCCGACATCGACGCGATGGTTTCGCCGGTCGTGCCCGCGATCGGGCGCGAGCAGGTGCGCGTTCGCCGACGTCGGGCGCGTGCCGGACGCCACGGATCGCGCGGGAGTGCGAGTGGGAGCGCGACTGGACGATGGGTGGCGGCCTCGCGTGCGCGCCGCCGGGCGGTGCGCACCTTCGCGCTCTGCACCGGCGTGCTCCTGTTAATGGCCATCGGGCTCTATTTCGGCCTGGCCCGTCAGGAGAACGCCAGGCCAGCCGAGGGCGCCGTGCGCGTCCGGGCGCTGGGCGTGGTCGGGGCCGCCTAGTTTCGCGGGCTCGGCGCGGCCTACCGAAGCAGCGGCTCGCCGGGCGCGCCGGGATGACCGAGCGTCTCGATCAGACGCCGCACCATCTCGCGGAAGGTCTCCTCGAGTTTCTCCTCGGAGGTGACGGGCGCGAACAGCCGCGCGCCGGCCATCGTGCCGTGGCCGCCGGCCGCGCCGTCGTGAGCGACGATGTGGCGCATGACGCCCCCGGCCCGCGCGTTGTCCGCCTCCGTGCGCAGCGAGAGGTAGACGCTGTCATGGAACTCGCCCAGACAGAGGACGATGCGCGCCCCCTCGAAAGCGAGCAGCAGGTCGGCGATCTCGGCCACCAGATCGGGATAGCCCAGCGTCCCCAGGTTGACGGCCACCACGTCGCCGAAGACCAGCGCCGAGCGCAGCGCGCGGTCGAGCGCCACGAAGTGCTCCCGCGGCACCTTGGGGTGGCTCATTCGATAAAGGAGGCCGTGGTCGACCAGGGGCACCAGCGAGAGGTAGGCGGTGCGCTCGGCGCCCGTCGACTCGCGCCCCAGATCGCGCGTCTCCGTCCGAAGCGCGAAGAAGAAGGCGGTCGCCAGCTTGGCCTCGACCGGGACACCGCGGGCGCGCAGGTACTCGAAGACGATCGTCGAGGTGGCGCCGAAGTCGGGCCGGATGTCGCACCAGGGGGCGCGCGCGCTGGCCGGACGCACCGGGTGGTGGTCGATGACCACGTCGATCCGGTGGCCGGCGGGCAGTGAGTTGTTCCCCGTCTCGGGCTGGCTGTCGACGAGGGCGATGAGGTCGTACCGCGCTGGATCGATCCGCTCGACCGGCACGAGCTGCATCCCCAGCGTGTCGACCATCGCCCGGTTCTGGGCGCGCCCGACGATGCCGCCGTGGCCCAGCGTCACCGTCGCGTGCAGCTCGTGCTCGAAAAGACGTCCCAGCCCCAGCGCCGCCGCCAGCGCGTCCGGGTCGGGGTTGTCGTGCATGTAGACGAGGGCAGCCTGGCGGCCGGCCAGGGCGCCGAGCGCGCGGGCGACGTCGAAGCGGGGCGTGGGCGGGGCGTCGTCCATCATCTTCCTAGGGCGCGGGCCGAATGCGCAGGTTGTCGAACGTCACGTCGGACTCCCAGTCGTCGACGGCGAAATATTCGTGTTTGGGGCCGGCGAGCGGCTCGGGGTCCGTCCAGTTGAGAAAGGGCTTGCCGTCGATGGCCCAGTCGATGGCCCCGTTCTTTCGGGTGATGGTGAAGTGGTAGCGCTGTCCAGGGCTCACCTTGACGTCGGCGCGCTGGGCTTTGCGTCCGGCGCCATGCTCTTCCAGCTTGCAGAGGACCGACAGGCTGTTGTGCCAGCCGCCGAAGATGAGGACATAGCCCGTGGAGTCGTAGCTCCCCTTGTCGGGATCGAAAGAGACGCCGTCGCCGTAAATCTCGACCTTGATGTCGCCCGCCGGGCTCTTGGAGGCGGCGTCGACGTCGATGATCGCGTTCGCCGGCAGACGGCGCCGCAGCCAGACGGGGTGGTTGTAGGCATCGGCGACCTCGAGCTG
This sequence comes from Polyangia bacterium, assembly GCA_035607055.1. Taxonomy (GTDB): domain Bacteria; phylum Myxococcota_A; class Polyangia; order Fen-1088; family Fen-1088; genus JADGRB01. The sequence goes on along the minus strand of DATNDC010000068.1, from coordinate 6,780 downwards.
GCCACCTTGGATGTGGTAGGCGGGCGAGGTGGCGTTCCAGTCGGAGCCCAGCTCGGCGCGCTCGAAGTCGTCGCTGAACGGGGCCTCGATCAGGGCCGGCTTGCCGTGACAGCCGGCCGCGGCGGCGAGCGCCAGCCCCGAAATCCATGGGCCTAGGGCGCGACGCATGGCTGGAAAATACCGTCGGAGCGGGGACGTATCAAGCAACGCCGGATTCCAGGATTCCCGAGGCCAGCTCGTGCATGAGCCCCCAGCGGATGCCCCGGTCGCTGACCCGGACCTCGCCGACGCGCGCGGCGGCCGCGATCTGCTGCAGGATGAGCGCGCCGGCCAGGATGACGTCCGCTCGGCGCGGATCGAGCCCGACGATGCGTTCGCGCGCCGCCTGCGTACCGACGCGCAAGCGGGCGATCTGCTCGGCGAGCGCCGCCTGCGACAGCCGATAGCCGTGCACCCGCGCGGGGTCGTAGCTCGAGAGCGCTTCGGCCATCGCGGCCAGCGAGGTGACGGTCCCGGCCACGCCGACCAGCGCGACGGGCTGAGCGGCGGGGACGGGGAAGGGGACGCCGGCCAGCGCCGCGTCGACGGCGGCCGTGACGGCGGCGATCTCGTCGGGGCGGGGGGGGTCGTGCCGGATGAAGCGCTCGGTCAGCCGCACCGATCCGAGCGGGAGGCTGGCGTTGAACTTCACCACGCCGCGCGTGGCGACCACGATCTCGGTCGACCCGCCGCCGATGTCGACCACGCTGAGGGCGCCGGCCAGCGCGTCGGGAAACGCGTCCGCCACCGCACGGAACGTGAGCGCCGCCTCGCGGGTCCCGTCGATCACCTCCACCGGCCCGCCTAGGATCTCCGCCGCCGGATCGAGGAATGCGGCGGCGTTGGGCGCGCGGCGGAGCGCCTCGGTCCCCACCGCGGCGATCTTCGCCTCGTGTCGGCGCGCGACCGCCGCGAACTCGCGCAGCACGCCGAGCGTACGGGTGATCCCTTCGACGCCCAGCTCTCCTCCGGCGCCGATGCCACGGCCGAGCCGGGTGATCTCCGCGCGCTCCTCGATCCGCTCGAGCTCGGCTCCGGGCGGCAGCCGCGCCAGCAGGAGCAGCGTGGTGTTGGTCCCGATGTCGATGGTGCAGAGATTCATGCCCGGCGCCGAGCTTGCGCCACCCGCGCCCGGAGGTAAAGCGGGCGACCTTACGGCGTCGTCCCGGCGCCGGATCCCGCTCCCACGCCGAGCGCATATTGCTCGGGGTAGGCCTCGAACTCTTCGCGGCAGGCGTCGGAGCAGAAGTAGTAGGTCTTCCCTTCGTACTCCGCCTTGGCCTTCGCCTGCGACTCGTCGAGATCCATTCCGCAAACCGGATCTGTTGTCATGCGGAAAAACTAAAGGCTACTCCCTAGGGGGCAAGCAGATCCGCAAACGCAAGCAGGAGCGGTCCTGCCGCCCGGTCGAGCTGTGGAGGCGGCGAGCCTATTGCCGCGGCGCCGGACCCCAGGAGGGGGAGGACGCGCTGCCGCGCCAGACCTGGACCTCGTGGTGCGTCTCGGGATTCTGCACCCACAGGCCGCCGCGGCTCGACACGTAGGCGATGAGCCGGCCGTCGGGCGACCAGGTCGGGTCGAGGTTCGAGCCGTGGCCCTGGGTCAACCGATCGACCTTCCCCGTCTTGACGTCGAGGATGAAGATGTCGAAGACGCCACGCTCGTCGCGTCCGGTGAAGGCGATCTGCGGCTTGTCGGCGCGCGGGCTGAAGCGCGGCGTCTGGTTGTACTTCCCCTGGAAGGTGACCCGCTTGGCGCCGCCGCCCATCGCCGACATGATGAAGATCTGCGGCGACCCCTGGCGGTTCGAGACGAAGGCGATCTGTCCGCCGTCGGGGGAGAAGCAGGGAGAGCTGTCGATGCCGGGGTTGTTGGTGAGGCGCGCCTCGACGCGGCCGTCGCTGGGGTCGATGCGGTAGATGTCCGAGTTCCCCTCGTAGGACATGGTGAGCGCCAGCGTGTGGCCGCCGGGCGCCCAGGCGGCGCCGGTGTTGAGTCCCTGCGCCTTCGACACGCGCCGGGCCCGCCCGCCCCCCGAGGAGACGACGTAGAGGTCGGGGTTGTTGTGCAGGTAGGAGGTGAAGGCGATCTCGCCGCCCGTCGGCGAAAAGGCGGGGAGCAGGCTGTCCGACCCCATCTTGGTCACCACCGACGTTCGCCCGCCGTCCATGTCGACGACCGCGATCTCGTGCGGGCCGTGCCCGGTCATCGCCAGCGCGATGCGCGACCCGAACACGCCGGGCTGGCCGGTGAACGATTTCACCACGTCGTTGGCGAAGGCGTGGACGGCGTCGCGCACGTCGGCGGCGCGGTAGCTCTTGGTGAGGACCGCGTTGTCGCCGCGGGCGACGATGTAGACCCGCCCCTCGAGCACGTTGCCCGCGACCTTCATCTTGATGACCGCCTGCGCGCCGACCTGCGACCAGAGCGCCGAGGAGAACCCCAACCCCTCCGACTGGAGCTGCGCCGGGAACGACGCCGGGTCGAGCAGCTGGAAGAGGCCGGTGACGTCCATGTCCTTCGACATCGTCGCCGTCGCTTCGCCGCCGTCGCCTTCGGCCTTCGGCAGCGCGAGCTTCAGCATCTCGACGCCGGCGTTCGACAGCTGCACGGCGGGAAGGTCTTCGTCGCCGCCGGCCGGTGGTTGGGCCTGCGCGGGAGCCATCATCATGACGACGGCGATCGCGGCCAAGAGGGTAAAGCGCCAGGACAACCGCCAGGTCACTTTTCGCACTGGACTCTCATACCATGGACCGTCGGTGGCGGCGGCGGAACCTTCCCGGTCAGCTTGGCGGCGTCGACGCAGGCGTCGTCGACGAAGCTGTTCCCCGAGCTCTGTGTCAGCTTGATGCCGGCCAGCGTCCCGTCGGCCTGAATGTGAAAGAGGATCTCGGGCGGGTTCTTGATCTGGTCGATCGTGATGCCGGCCGGGAAGTTGTAGTTCTGGTGCAAGAGGCCGACGACCGTGGCCTGGTACTGGTCGCCCATCGCGTGGTTCGCGGTCCCCAGCTTCGACCCGGTCAGTGAGCCCTCGTCCTCGTCGGGCGTGGCCAGCGCTTCGAGCTTCTTGGCGCGCTCGAGGGCGTTCTTCAGCTCCTTGGAGATCTTCGGATCCTCGGGGCGCGGCGCTTCTTTCGGCGCCGCCTTGGCGTTGGGATCGTCGGAGAGCTTGATCTGGTCGGGCGGCGCCGTCGGCCGCGGGGGCTGGGTGATCCGCGGCAGCCAGAACGGGTCGCGCGGCTTGCCCAGCTTCACCAGCTCGGCGCGCACGAAGTCGTGCGGCACGATGAGCGGCGCCTCCTGCTGGCTGTGCGCCCGGGCGACCGCCAGGAAGATCACCCCGTGCAGGGCGATCGTGATCAGCAGGCCGGCGAAGCTTCGCCGCGATCCGCGGCGTGTCCCTTCTCGCGCCATCGTCTATTGCAGCGGGTCGGTCACCATGCCGAGCTTGTCGACGCCGGCCTGCTTGACCGCCGCCATCACCTTGACCACGTCGCCGTAGCTGAGTGAGCGATCGGCGTGCAGGTAGAGCTCGTGGTCCTGGTTCAGCTTGGCGTTGTTCTTCAGCGTCTTCTCCACGTCGTCCCAGGGGATCTGCAGCTTGCCTAGAAAGACCCGCTTGTCCTTGGTGACGGTCAGGATCAGCTTCCCCGCGTCGTCGGGGATGGTCTGGGCCTTGGCCTCGGGCAGGTTGACGTCGACGCCGGTCTGCAGCATCGGCGCGGTCACCATGAAGATGATGAGCAGCACCAGCATGACATCCACCAAGGGTGTCACGTTGATCTCCGTCAGCGTCCCGCCCTGACCGCCGCCCGTCGACATGGCCATGGCTAGAAGAACCTCCGGCGGACGATGTTCAGGAAGTCGCTGGAGAAGGTCTCCATCTCCGAGGTGATGACCCGGATCCGTCGCGACAGGTAGTTGTAGGCCATGACCGCCGGGATGGCGGCCATGAGGCCGATCGCGGTCGCCACCAGCGCCTCGGCGATGCCGGGCGCGACCGTGGCCAGGTTGGCCGCGCCCTTGGCGCCGATGTTCCGGAACGAGTTCATGATGCCCCACACCGTCCCGAAGAGGCCGATGAACGGACCGGCGCTGGCGGTGGTGCCGAGCAGCGGGACCCGCGACTCCATCTCGGTGATCGCCGTCGTCCGCGCCCGATCGAGCGCGCGCTCGATGCTCTCGATGTCGCCCATCAGCGTCTCGCCGGCGGTGTCGGTGCTCTCCTGCCGCCGCTTCTGCAGCTTGGCCAGCTCGGTGTAGCCGGCGCGGAACACCTCGCCCACCGGTGACGGCGCCGCCGCCTCGCTCATCCGCCAGATCTCGTCGAGCCGCCCGGTCTTCCAGAAGGCGTCCTGAAACTTCGTCGAACGCGACGCCGCCGCCGACAGGTAGAGCGTCTTCGAGGCGATGACGAACCAGGAGGCGGCCGACATGAAGATGAGCAGACCCAGCACACCCTTGACCACCGGCGAGGCGTTCAGGATGAGCGAGATGATGTCGAGCCGCGCTTCGCCGGCGCCGGCTTGCAAGAGGAGCGGTAACATCAGGCGTTGACCTCCATCGTTGAGAGGGCGCTCGCCGCGGCGAGCGGTCTGGACCGCAGTTTGACACGATCGGGCCGCATTCCTACTCTGGACTTTTCGCCCGGTTCGGGCAGCGGTCGCTTCATGAGACTCCTCTTGGCTGCAATGGCGTTCGTCGCCTCCCTCATTCCCGCCTGCGTGCAGATCCATGGCGGCGCGGTCGAGATCAGCTGGCTGGTCGTATCGTCCGGAACCGGGGGAGTCATCACCGACTGCTCCTGCGCGGATCCCGCAATTTCGAAGGTGCGTCTGGTGCTGACCGGACGCGGGGGTACCATCGAGGGCGCCACACCCTGTGCCGGAAAGGCCCAGTGCGACTTCCCATGTCAAAACCAGACCGGCGCCACGCCGTTCGACATCCCGCCCACGGGGCCGGGCGAATCGTACGACGTCCAGGTGGTGGCGGTCGACCAGACCGGGACGGAGGTCCCCCAGTCTCAGATCATGACGCCGGCACTAATATTGCGTCAGGTGGTCGAGGGCCAGCCGACCGAGGTAGAGGCGTTCACGCTAACGGCGCCTTGCGCCGCGGCCTGCAATGGAAATGTTTGTACGCCACAATGATGTCTTGCTGACCCAGGAGACTCCCATGAAGACCAACAGTATTCGCGCCTTCGTGCTCGGCCCCGTCCTCTGCGCGGCGGCCGTGGGGTTAGCCCTGACCACCTCCAGCTGCATCGGCGACCCCGGCTCCGGCTACTACTACGACACCAACTGCCAGTCGGACCTCTACGTCCCCTGGCAGATCCAGAACCCTGCGGGCGCCGCGGTCACCTGCGGGAGCGCAGGCGCGGCGACGGTCGTCATCGACATCAATGGGTCGAAGTATCCGCAGAGCTGCACGAGCTCCCTCTCGTACGGGAGCAATGACCTGCTCCTGCCGGCGAACAACTCGACCTACGACGTCACCGTGAGCCTGTACGACGCCGACGGAAACGCGCTGGCCGTCCCCCAGGAGGTCACCATCGGCGTCGGCGGCTGCGGGTCGTACCAGACGCCCGGGCCCGCCCTGCTGGTCGTCACGCCGCCCTCGCAGTAGCCCGCCGGGGTGATATAAGCCCCGCCATGATCCGCTCGCTCCGATCGATGGCGCTGGGCGCGGCGCTCGCGCTGTCTCTGGGCGGCTGCAGCCAGAACGGGAGCTACCGGCTGAGCTGGGACTTCTACCCCACCCCAACCGGCGGGCCCATCGAGAGCGCGGCCGTGGGCTGCGGCCAGCACGGCGTGGACTTCGTGTCCGCGAACGGCACCGATGAGACCGGGGACGTCATCCAGGTCACCGCCATCTGCCCTCCCGGCGCGTTCACCGGGACGGCGCCGAACGGGCTCTGGACCTTCCAGTTCCACATCTACGACGCGCGGGGGACGGAGATCGTGCCGAGGACGGACACCTCCCCCCCGGCGAAGATGACGATACAGCCGGCCGCGCAACCGATTGCCTCGGAGGGAGCCACCGCCGCTTTCTCGGTCACGTTCGTGCCGCGTGCCGCCTGCGGTGACGGCATCGACAACGACGGCGACGGTCTGGTCGACACGGCCGGCACAGAATGCGACGCGGGCTCGTCCGGGCCGCTGGACGGCGGCCCTGGCACCCCGGACAGCGGCGCCACGGGAACGGGGGACGGCGCGGTCGGCGACGCCGGCGCGACCGGCGCGCCGGTCGGCGGCGACGCCGGAGCGCAGGATGCCGCCTCGTCGGGAGCGCGCGGATGACGCTCCGGCCGGCGCCGCGCGCTCGATTGCGCTAAGCTTGCGCGATGCCTGACCTTCCGCCGCGGCGGGCCGCCCGGACCTCCGGGTCGCGACCGATCCTCGGTCGCCTCACGCCGGCGATCAAGGCGTTGCTCATCGCCCAGACGGCGATCTTCGCGTTCTTTCTGGTCGCGATCCCGTTGCGGCCGATGATGGTCGCCCATCTGGCGCTCAGCCCCGGTCTCTTCGCCGGGGAGTACTGGAAGCTCGCCACCTCGCTCTTTCTCCATCTCGATCCGGGGCGGTTTCTCTACGTCGCGCTCGGGATCTGGTGGGCCGGATCGGACGTCGAGCGGGCGCAGGGGACGCGCCGGATGCTGGCGCTGTTCTTCGGCGTGGGGATCCTGGCCAACCTCGCCTTCGCGCTGGTGTCTCGCCACCTCCTGGGCGACGTGATGCCCTT
>DATNDC010000166.1:0-42086 GCA_035607055.1 Polyangia bacterium | reverse complement strand
TGGACGGCACAGCTGACGACCACCGGGTGGGGCCTCTGGCCGGCGGTCTCGGACGGGTCTAGGGTCTACGTGACCGAGAACGGTGACTTCGATTCGGCGACAGGGATGTGGGCCCTCGATCCCGCGAACGGCCACACGCTCTGGCAGTACAATTTCGGCGCCGTCTTCGACTTGGGCCAGCCGACCGTGGATAGCGGGTACGTCTACGTCGCCCAGGTCAACAGCACGCCCGGTACGTACCTGTACAGCTTCGTGGCGTCGACGGGGAAGCCGCTCTGGTCACTGCCATTCCCGGATCAGTTTGATCACCTCTGGGCGCCGCTGGTCACCCCGGCCGGGTACCTCTACTTCGATGGCGGCGAGTATGGCGGCTTCTACGGCGTGCGTGCCGCCGACGGAACAGAGATCTTCTTCAACAACGGGTTCCCCCAATGGGACTCCTGGAGCCCGATGTTCCTCGCCGGCCAGATCTACACCTACGTCGGTGGGTACCTCGAGACGAATGATCTACTGACCAACTCGGTCCTGCAGACCGTGCCGGTCCAGGTCCCATACAAGGGGACGTCAGCCAGCATGAACGCGGCGCCCGTCTCGGATGGCGAGAAGATCTATCTCGTGGCGCCGCCTTCGCTGGTGGCCTACCTGCCCGGCAGCATGACGCCGGAGTGGACGGCCAGCGGCGCCTACACCGGCATGCCGGCCGTCGCCAACGGGGTCGTCTACACGGTTTCGGGCGGTCAGCTGCGCGCCAACGACGCCGCCACCGGGAGCATCCTCTGGACCTTCGCGGCCGACAGCAAGCTGACGTTCCCGCCGGTGGTGGCGGGGAGGTTCGTCTACGCCGCCAGCTCGAACAACGTCTACGCCTTCGACACCGCGGCCCAGCAGATGGTCTGGAGCACGACGCCGGGCGGATGGCTCTCGATCGCCGGCGGGAAGGTGTACGTCGCGCAGGCGAACGGCACGCTCGCCGCCTACGCGCTCACGGCGGGGACGCCTTGAGGGCGCGCGCGGAGGGACACTGGCAGCTAATCGGCTGCTCGCTCGCATTGTGGGCAGCTTGCAGCTCGAGCCCGAGCGGCACGGGGGGGACAGCTGGCAGCGCGGCGAACGGTGGACATGCCGGGATGTCCGCCGGCGGTGCGGTCGGCAAGAGCGGCGGTGCGGGCGGCGCCGTCGGAGGCTCGCCCGGGGGAGCCTCCGGTTCGAGCGCAGGCACGGGAAGCGTGGCCGGCGGGGGCGGAGCGGCCGGCGCTGCAGGAAGCGCCGGGGCGGGCGGCGGGGGCGGAGCGGCCGGCGCTGCAGGAAGCGCCGGTGGGGCCGCCGGCGCGACCGGTGGAACGGGCGGAGCCGCCGGAGCAGGCGCCGTCGGTGGCAGCGCCGGATCCGGGGGCGCCGGCGGAATCGGCGGCGTGGCTGGCGGAGTGGCCGGCACCGGCGGCGCGGCGGGAGCAGGCGGGGCGGCGCAGACCTGCGTGGGCGTCTGCGGCACGACGGTCGCCTTGCAGTCGAGCCACATGGTCTACGACAGCTCCCGCCATCGTCTCTACGTGACCATCCAGGGCGCCGCCTCGCTCTATCCCAACACGGTCACCACCATCGATCCACGGGCGGCGGCGGTCACCGCGTCGCTTCCCATCGGCTCGGATCCGAACGTGCTCGCGCTCTCCAACGACGCCTCCACGTTGTGGGTGGGAATGGACGGCTCGTTCTCGATGCGAAACGTGACGTTGTCCGGAGCGGCGCCGGTCGTGGGCCCGCTGCATCGGCTGGTCGGTCCGACCACCAACGGCACCTACTCCGCCGCCGTGTACGTGCAGGCGTTGCTGCCGATGTCGGACTCGCCCGATACGGTGGCCGCGCTTCTCAGTGGCGGTCCGAACATCCTGGCGGTGTACGACGACGGGGTACCGCGCGCGAACGCGAACAAGGTGACGTCGTACCCCACTTTCCTGTTCAACGGTCCCCCCGGCTCGTTTTACGGGCTCGGATCGGGTGGGCTGTATTGGATGCGCGAGCTGTCGACCGGGATCGCGCAAGCGACCTTCCCCAACCTCCTCGGGAACCAGGGCGCCGGGACGTTGTACAAGGCGAATCGCGTCTACGCCACGGGCACGGCGTACGACGTGAGCACCCCGGCGACGCCGACGGCGGTCGGGACTCTGTCGGTCTCCGGCACCCTCTTCGACCACACCGCCTCGAACCGGCTCTGCATGCTCTCGGAGACGAGCGCCACCTACGTGCTCCGGCTGATCAACACCGACACGCTCGCGCAGCAGGGGACGGCGGTCAACGTCCCCAGCAACCTTCTCAGCACCTCCGACTACGTGACCGACATTGCCTACCTGGGCGGCGACGAGGTCGCGCTCCTGGCCGGTCCGGCCGTCGGCCCAAAGCGACTGGTCCTCCTGCACGTCCCGATGCTGGCCAACGACGGCGTCGATCCCTCGACCGGTGCCGGCGGCCAGGGGGGCAGCGCACCCGGCACCGGCGGCGTCACGGGCACGGGGGGCTCGACGGGGACGGGCGGATACGGCGGCCTATGCGGCGGCTGCACCCTTCACGAGCTCGACGTCCCTGGCTTTCACATGCGCTACGATCAAGCGCACGCGCGGCTCTACTCCGTGCTCACCTACAGCGCCACTCACGATCCGAACACGTTGTTCTCGGTCGACGTGCCCGGCGAGACGGTGCTGGCGAAGGTGCCGATCCCGTCGTCGCCCCGACAGATGGCGCTCTCGGACGACGGCACGACGCTGTGGCTCGGGTTCGACTCGTCGAGCACGATCAGCAAGTTCGACGTCTCCAGCACGCCCCCCGTCTCCGTCGCGGTGGATCCCCTTCCTCCCGGAGGGATAGTGGGCCTCTACGACCTGGCGCCGCTAGCGGGGACCTCGACCTCCATCGCCGCCGACGTCGGTGGGACTGTGGCCGTCCTCGACGACGGGGTGGCGCGTCCGACGGTCGCCAACGCCGGCACGTTGTCGATCAGCGAGTTGGTGGCAGGACCCACTGGGTTCCTGTTTGGATACGATGGGGTGAGCTCAGCGTCCACCTTCGCTTCCTACGCGATCTCCACATCCGGTGTTACCCGCCTGTCGGCGCAGCAGGGTTTGGCGAACACCTTCTCCGCACGCATTCACGACTACCTGGGGCGCGTTTACGTCGACTCGGGCGAGGTGATCGACGTCTCCGATCCCACGAACCCGGTGCGCGCCGGAAAGTTCGATTTCAGCGGGCTCGTCGCGCCGCTGTCCCCGACCCGCATGCTCATGCTGACAAGCGGCACGGTCCTGGACTATCTGCAGGTCTTGATCCTGGATAGCGGCACCTTCACCCCGGTCGCCTCGCTCCCCTTCGACAGCGGCATCGACGGGGGAACCATCAACGCCGGATACTCCGATCTCGTCTACCTCGGCGACGACGGCATCGCGTTCCTCGGCCCCTCGAACCTCGGCGTCACCGGCCAGGTGCTCTACATCTTCCGCTCGCCCATGATCGCCGCGCCGCCGTGATGCGAAGCACCGAGGGCGCACGGCTCGGAGCCCAGCCTGCGGACGTCCCAAAAGTCGTCGGAGTGTGTGGCTCTTCTACAGAGCTCAACGGAGCGATTCAAAAGAAACAGGGGAGGATCGGATTGCGAAAGGCAACGACACTGACGGGTATTGCCGGGCTCGTGTGGGTGAGTCTTGGGATCTTCTCATATGCAGGTTGCGGTTCGGGTAACGGGACGACCAACTGTGTGGAGATGCCCGCGGACGGTGGAAAGAACCTCTGCGCGTTTGTCGGGACATGGACCGCGACTTCTGGGACCGTTGCGCTGACGTGTGCGGGCAGCCCTTCAACTTCCCAGGTGACGGGCACCGACGTGTGGCAGCTCGGTACGACTTCTGACCTCATACAGCCGGCCAGTTCGGGCGGCGGCTGCGCTCTCCTTGCCGACGTTTCCGGCAAGACCGCCACGGCGCTGCCCAACCAGTCATGTTCGATGTCGATGGGATCGGAAACGGTGAATCTCACGATTTCGACGTACACGTTCGTGCTCGGCAGTGGCGACACGACCGCGACGGAGATGGCCTCGGGAACTGGCATCGCCAGTTCCTCTGGAGTCAGCGAGACCTGCACTTACACGGAGATGGCTACCTACACTAAGTAGCCTGAAGCGGAGAATTCATGCGTCGGCTCTTTTTCGTCGTCTCGTTGTTGGTCCTGTCGTCAAATGGGTGCGGTTCGGGGGGAGGGGGCGCCGGGACAGGCGGCTCCACGGGGACGGGCGGCGCGGCCGGGAAAGGCGCCGCGGCGGGGGCCGGTGGCGCGGCCGGCGCCGCCGGCACGAACGGCACGGCCGGCACGCAGGGCGCGGCGGGGAACACCGGCGCCGCCGGAACGGCCGGCGGGGCCGGCGCTGGCGGGGCCGCGGGCACGCAGGGCGCCGCGGGGAACACGGGGGCCGCCGGGAACCAAGGCGTGGCAGGGAACGGCTCCGCCGGCACGAACGGGGCGGCGGGCGCGACCGGGAGCGGCGGCCAGGGCGTCGACGGAGGCGTGCTGCAGCTCGACGGCGGCGGGTCGGTCCAGGCGCTCCCGATCGTTGCGAACGACCTGGCGTTCGATTCGACCCGGGGCGTGCTCTACGCCACGACGAACCTCAACCCCGACGCGGGGGTCGTGCTCTCGATCGACCCTCCCTCGGCGAAGGTCACCGGGACGTTGCCCGTCGGGGGCATCCCGGGTCTCCTCGCCATCTCCGACGACGACAGCGCCCTCTATGTCGGGATCAACACGCCCGATACCCCCGAGCTGTTTCCCGGGATCGACGGAGGCAACACCGTTCGGCGCATCGACCTCACGACGATGACGCCGGGGCCCGCCGTCTCCATGGGGACCAACACCTCGACGAAGCTCACCGCCGGTCAGATCGTCGCCAGGCCGGGATCCTCCACGCAGTACATGGTGTCGCTCCGCCAGCCGGGGTTCACGCCCGATTACGCGGGCCTGGCGCTCTACGATGGCACCAAGCTGCTCGCGTCGTTGAGCAGCTTTTACGGCAGCGGCGACACCATCGCCTTCGCCACCCCCTCGGTTCTGGTCGGGTGCAGCAACTTCCAGTCCGCGTCCCAGCTCATCGAGTTCGCCGTCAACACCAACACCATCCCGGGAATGGAATCGATCACGGCAACGTCGGCGAAGGCGAGCGGGCTCATCACCGACGGCCAGAAGACCCAGATAGTCACCGGCGGCGGGTTGATCTTCGCCAACGACGGCCAGACGGTGGACGAAACACATCTGATCCAGGTCGGCACCTACAGCGACAGCATCCTGGCAAAGTACCCGGGCCCCGCCCCCGTCCTGGATCCCAACGGCACGGACGTCTGGTTCTTGCGCACCGCCGATCCGAGCCAGCCGGCCCTGCTCGACTTCGACCGGACGACGTACACCCTGCGCCGGAGCATCTCGCTGGCGTCGCTGTTGGACAGTTACATCGAGAGCGCGACCGCGCTCGTCCAGTGCCCCCCGACCGGCTTCGCCTTCCTGACCGACTCGAAGATCTACGTGCTGACGGTGCAGAAGTGAGTGAGGTGGGCAGTTTCCTCTCGCGCCGGCGGCGACAGCCGGTCGTTGGCGGCTGGCTGCTGGCCTGCTCGCTGCTGATCCTTCAGCTGGACTGCGGATCGTCGCCGGCCGGGCCGTCCGGTTCGGGCGGCGCCGGCGGCTTCGGGGCCGGCGGCGTGTCGGGAGGCTCGGGCGGCAAAGGAGGAGGTGGCGGTGGCGGCGGCAACGCCGGCGCCCACGGCTCGGCGGGTGCCGGCAGCTCGGCGGGCGCCGGCGGCGCGGCGGGCCAGGCCGGCGGCTCGGCGGGCGCCGGGAACAAAGGTGGGGGGGGAGGCGCGGCGGGCCAGGCCGGCGGGGGCGGCACACAGCCCCCGAAGGATGCAGGCGCCTCGGACGGCGGCGTCGATGCAGCCTGCAACAACGTCTGCACCACCCTCGGCTCCACGGAATGCGCCGCGAATTCGACGATCGCGACCTGCGCCGCTCAGACCGCCACCTGCCGGAGCTGGCAGGCCGCGATGACGTGTGGCAGCGGCCTCGCGTGCCAGCGGCTCGGAGGACCGATCTGCTTCGACCCCAACTGGGCGGCGTGGCCGATGCCCAATGACGCCGCCGACGTCGCGCAAGGCGCGCCGAATCCGACCCACTACACGGACAACGGCGACGGCACCATCACCGACGACGTCACCGGTCTCATGTGGCAGAAGACGCTCCCCATCACCTCGCCACCGCCCTACTGGAGGTGGGCCGACGGGCTCCTCTACTGCCAGGGCCTGCGGCTGGCCGGCTTCGACAACTGGCGGCTCCCGTCGGCGATCGAGCTGCTCTCGATCGTCGACTACGGACAGGCGAACCCGGCCATCGATCAGACGGTCTTTCCGAACACGCCCGCCCTCACCTTCTGGACGTCGACCACCACCGCCAGCGCCGCCGGGAGCTTCTGGGTCGTGCTCTTCGAGGACGGGCGCGCGATCCCGCAGGACGAGTTCGGCCAGCAGTACAGCTACGCGCGGTGCGTGCGATGAGGCGCGGCCGCGGGGCGCTGTTGCTGGCCGGCGTGGCGGCGATTGCCGTCCTGTTCGCCATGACCCGGAAGGGTGTCTCGTCGGCCCCGCCGGGGCGCTACGTGATTCCCGGCGACGGAACCGTCTACGACACCACGACGAAGCTCACCTGGCAGCAGGCCACCCTGCCGGTCCAGACCCAGAGCGTCGCGATCGCCGAGTGTCCGTCGGTCGGCCTCCCGGGCTCCGGGTGGCGGCTGCCGACGATCAAGGAGCTCCACACGCTCATGGACTTCTCCGCGGCCGCGCCCCCCTACATCGATCAGACGGCGTTCCCGGGGACCCCAACCGCCAACCAGTCGGCCTACTGGAGCTCCAGCGTTCAGGTCGGGAACCCCGCCGGGTCGCTGGCGACGGGCTGGACCGTGTACTTCTCCAGCCCGGTGACGATGTTCAACCCGACGAACGTCAGCGCTTACGTGCGCTGCGTCCGCTAGGAGGGTGTTGGTCTAACGGTCCGCCACGCTCGACCGCAGTGGCACGCGGGTAGCTGTCCGAACTCGAGGGCAGATGCCGGCGTCAGGCCGGCGTTTTGACACCTCTGGCCGGCCTCAGGCCGGCGTTTTGACGCCGACGCAGGTCGCCACGGCGTTCAGGACGCGGCCCCATGAAGCTTGAGGAGGTTGTGGGTTAGCGTGACGAGCGACCACTCGGCGCGCACCTTCGTGAGCCCGCGTAGCAGGAATCGGCGAAAGCCTCGCGCCTCCTTGATCTGACCGAAGACGGGCTCGGGGATCACTTTTCGCCGCGCGTAGACGGCCGCGCCTTGTTTCGTCGCGAGCTTGCGTGCCATCCGCTGCTTGATCGTGAGACTCGCCGGTGGTCTACCGTGCACTGACGGCGCTGGCTCACTGTGCTTGCGGCGTCCCGGTCGCGATGTATGGATCGATCTTCTTCTTCTCAATCTCGATCACGTTCTGCTCCGAGAAATAGCCTGCGTCCGCTGACCACTTCGCAGGGGTCTTCTCGCAGTTCTCGATCACCTTCTCCACCATCGGGCATCAGGTGCTCGACGTCTGGCGGCTGATTCGTCACCGCTTGGGCGACGACGATCTGGTGCTCGGCGTCGACCGCCGCTTGGCAGTTGTAGCCCTGCACGAAGCCGTCGCCGCCCTTCATAATCCGGCTCTCTGGGGTCGGTGAAATTGCGTTGAGCCTTCCGTCCTGGCGTCCCGTCCTTCGTTCGCGGCACCTTGTGCGTCGGCAGTGGCGTTGCGCCCGGCGGCGGATCGCAGTCGTCATTGTCCGCGGTCTTTTTCGCTTCGTGCTGCGCACGGGCCTCTGCTTCCAGCGCCGATTTCAGCTCCTCGATCCGTGCAAGCCGATCCTTGGCGCGCCGAAGATCTTCCGGCAGCTCGTCGCCGCGCTTGTGCTTGCCGTGGGCCTTGTCCTCCTTGGCGCCAGCGTTCGCGGCGGCCTTCAGCAGATCCGCGACCTTCTCTCGGAGTCGCTGCTCGTCCTTATGCATCCGCTCGTAGCTCATCGCCTTGTGCTTCGATGCGTCCGCTTTCACCTTCGTGCCGTCGAGCGACACGTGGCCCAGCTTCACCATCCCCGCCGCTTGGCACAATCGCAGCACCTGCACGAATAGCTCCGCCAGCGCGTTCAAGTGAACGCGACGAAACTCGGAGATCGACGAGTGGTCAGGCTGCGCGCCACCAGCGATGACACGGAATGCGATGTCCTCGTGGGTCTTCTTTGGCCGCGTGAGGGGGGATCAGGTGGTGTGCAAAGTGGTGTGCATCGGTCAAAAATGAAAATCGGCCGGCCAGCGCTTCTCGCTAACCGGCCGATTTTTAAGCACTTAGCTTGTGGGCGTTGAAGGGATTGAACCTTCGGCTTCCACCGTGTGAAGGTGGCACTCTTCCGCTGAGTTAAACGCCCGGAGCGATCTTTGATAGCGCGCCGGGGACCGAGCGTCAACCCGGTCAGCGGCGGTGGCCGCCGCCGAAACCACCGAAGTGACCGCCGCCCGACCCGCCGAAATGACCGCCGCCCGACCCGCCGAAATGGCTCCCTCCGGCGGCCCCGAAATGGCCGCTGCCGAAGCCGGATGACGGCGCGGGCGCGCGGTACGCCGGCGCGGGTGCATGGTACGCCGGCGCGGGCGCGTGATACGCCGGCGCGGGAGACCGATAAGCCTGGGCACCGTAGGTGCTCGGCGCGCCGTACACTGGACGCGTCACCGGCGCCGACCAACCGCTGCTGTACGGGTGGCCGTAGCCTCCGGCGCTGCCGTAGGTCTGAGCCGGTCGCGACGCCCACCCCGCCGACGGAGCGCGGATCCCCGCCCGCGCCTCGGCGTTCGATCCGTAGGCCGGAGCGCGACCCATGGCGCGCGGCTGGGGCGCGGTCGAGCCCGCGTGCCAACCGTGCGCGAGCGCGTCGTTGTGCTCGGCCGCCGCGCGGATCCAGGGGCGTTCGTTCAACGCCATGCCGGCGTGCGGGTAGACGGCGACGCGCGGCAAAACGTTCGGCGCGACGCTCGAGAGCGGCACCGGGCGAGCGGTGATGCCACGCGTGGGCCCCGCGTTGACGTGGACCGTCCAGCGGCCCCGAGACAGCAGCCGATCGCTCGACACGACGGTGGTGTGGGCGAACATGCCGGGAAGGTAGCGCGCGGACATGAAAGCGGGGCGCGCGGCGCCGAGGTTGGCGGCGCGGGTGAACCGCCACGGCGACCCGGCCCCGAATCCGCCCGCGAGGCGCATGCCCCGCGGCGGCAACGGTGACCAGCCGACGTAGCCGCTGCCCGATCGCCAGGAGACCCAGGCGGGACCCCACATGGTCCCCGGAACCCACGACCAGCGGCCGGCGCGGGTGATCCAGCGGCCGTAGTGAAAAGGTGCCCAACCCCAGTTCCAGCCCGACACCCAAGTCCAGCCGTACTCGGTCAACGCCCAGTGGCCGTTCGTCGCGTAGGGCGAAAATCCAGCGCCCACGATCGACGCAGTCGGCGACCAGACGTATCCATAGCCGGCGTCATAGTCCCAGTTGCCGTACGGGGCCAGCGCGCTCTGAAATTGCGAGTAGGCCTGCGGATCGTAGCCGTCGTCGTAGCCCTGCGCGATGTCGTTGTCCGGGCCCAGGTCGACCGCCGGGTAATTGTTCGCGGCGTTCGGATCGTACTCCGGCCCAGGCTGCGCATCCGCCGGCGCCTGCTCATCGCCGGTCGGCAAAGCAAGCTCGCCCGACGGTTGGTCCCCGACGATCTCCACGCCCTGGCCGTCGATCGAAACGCCGCCCGACTGCGAAGCGCCCGGCTCTGCCTGCGGGGCACCCGGCTCCGCCTGAGGGCGTTCCGGCTGCGCCTGCTGGAGCTGAGGCGGCGGGGCGTACGGTGGGGGGAGCGGCGGCGCCATCATCTGCGCGCCCGCTGGAAGACCCAGAAGGGCCGCCGCGCCAAACAACGAGACGACAATCAGGGACTTCATGGTCTCACTCTTTTCTAGCGCATCCGGAGGCCGGTGCCACGCTACGCCGGAGAGCTGATGGGCATCCGTGCATCTTCTGCGCCGAACCTGGGACCCGTTTTTGAGGATGTGAGTTAGCTCAATTCGGCCATTTCCGGTTCAGGCGGCTGTCTGGCGTGCGAAAAAACGCCGCGGGCCGGTGTGCGCGCCCGACCTTCCCGCCACGCGGCGGCCGCCTGCCGCGGCGCGCTGTGCCATGATTGCGCCCATGCAGGGGTTCGCGCCGCTCGGGCAGGGGCTGGGCCTGCGCCCCCCCTTCTATGAAGCGGCGGCCGGCGGCCACGCGCCGATCGACTGGTGGGAAGTGATCACCGAGAACTTCATGGTCGACGGCGGCAACCCGCGCCGCGTGCTGCGCGCCGCGCGCGGGCACCGGCCGATCGTGCTGCACGGCGTTTCGATGTCGCTGGGGTCGACCGATCCGCTGGATGCGGGCTACCTCGATCGACTGGCGGCGCTGGCGGCCGAGATCGAGCCGGCCTGGATCTCGGATCACCTCTGCTGGTCGAGCTTCGGCGGGCACAGCGCGCACGACCTCTGGCCGCTGCCGTACACCGAGGAGGCGCTGGCGCACGTGGCCGCGCGCGTGGCGCGGGTGCAGGAGCGGCTCGGCCGGCGGATCCTGGTCGAGAACGTTTCGAGCTATCTGACGTACAAGCACTCGCCGATGAGCGAGCCGGAGTTCTTGGCGGCGCTGGCCGAGCGCGCCGACTGCGGCCTCCTGCTCGACGTCAACAACGTGTTCGTGAGCGCGCACAACCATGGGTTCGATCCGGTCGCCTTCCTCGACGCCGTGCCGCGCGCGCGGGTGGGGCAGTTTCACCTCGCCGGGCACACCGTGCTGCCGACCCACCTGCTCGATACGCACGACCACCCGGTGAGCGAAGCGGTCTGGGACCTCTACCGCCACGCCGTGGCGCGATTCGGCGACGTGGCGACGCTGCTCGAACGCGACGACCACATCCCGCCGCTCGAGGAGCTGTGCGCGGAGTCGCGCCGCGCGGGGGAGATCGCGCGCCAGGCGCGCAGGGATCGCGCCGCATGACGCTGGCCGAGGTGCAGGCGCGGTTCTACGCGCTCGTGACCGCGCGCGAGGATGTCGCGGCGGCGGTGGCGGCCGGCGGCTCGGCGGCGCGGCGGTCTTTCGAAGAGATGGTGGCCGGCGATGCGCGCCTGCCGGCGACGGACCGGTTGCAGATCTACGCCGACATGTACTTCGCCCGCATTCGCGACGTCCTCGCCGAGGAGTACCCGAAAACGCTGGCGGCTCTCGGCGCGGCAGCGTTTCAGGATCTCGTCGCCGACTACCTCGACGCCTGCCGGCCGAACCACCCTTCGCTGCGCGAGGTCGGCGCGCGCCTGCCCGCGTTCCTCGCTGCGCATCCCGCAACCGGCGCGCGACCGTGGGTCGCCGAGCTGGCGCGCCTCGAGCGGGCGCGCCTCGAGCTCTTCGACGGCCCCGACGCCGAGGCGCTGACGCTCGAGACGCTGCGCGCGCTCTCCCCGGCCCACTTCGCCGGTCTCCGGTTACGACTTGTTCCCAGCCACGCGCTCGTCAGAACCCAGTTCGACGTCGCGGCCATCTGGCGGAGCGACGATCCCGGCGCCGCGGATCTCGAACCGAGTCCAACCACGTTGATCGTCTGGCGGCAGGAGAACGAGGTCCTCCACCGTGCCGCCGAAGAAGAAGAAGCCCGCTGGCTCGGCCGCCTCGCCGCGAGCGAGGTCACCTTCGAAGCGCTCTGTGCCGAGCTCGCGGTCGGGCGCACCAACGAGGGCGCCGCCGCCCGCGCCTTCGAGCTCCTCGGCCGCTGGGCGACCGACGGTCTCCTGCGTGCCGCCTAAGTGGCTGCCCTAGTTCTGCGTGACGCTGACGTTGTCGATGCAGACCTTGGGCGATCCGTTGCCCGCCGATAGGACGAACGCCAATCCAGCCTGAGAATCGCCGTTCGTCACCGAGAACATGTGCGTGAAGGTCTGCATGTTGTTCGATGGATTGTCGCCGATCGGCTGACCGTTCAACGGGTAGTCCTGGGTGTACGGAGAAACAACTTCGCCCACGTGAACGTCGAAACTGCCGAGCGGGCTCGTCGTGGAGACCTGATAGGACAGGGTGTAGCTGACATTCGCCATCAGGTTGAAGGACGTCGAGGTGTCGCCCCAGCCGACGATGACCGACCCGCTGCCCAACGTCACACAAAACTGGCCGTTCTCGATGCCGGAGCTCGTCGGGCTTCCATTGGGAATGCCCCAGTCCGTCATCCCCTGTGAGAAGTCGCCGTTGGTGATCAGGTTGTTGCCGGGGCTGCTGCCGCCGCTACCGGTGCTGCCGCCCGTGCTCGGCGACCCGCCGCTCCCCGTCGAGCCGCCGGTCGCCACCGTGCCGCCGCTGCCGCTCGTGCTCGAGCCGCCGTTCCCCGTCGAGCCGCCGGTCGCCACGTTGCCGCCGCCGCCGGTCGTGCCACCCGAGCCGGTCGTGCCACCGGTGCCGCTCCCCGTGCTCACGCACTCGTTCTCTCCGTTATTGCCGGTGTTGGCGCAGGAAAGCCCCTGGTCGCAGGTGGTGCCGTTGCACGGGCAGCCGAGGCTGCCGGGGCTGCCGCTGCAGGTGCTCCCGCTGCCGCCCGACCCGCCGTTCCCCGAAGTGGTGCCCGAGCTGGGCGGGTGGCTGCACGAAGCCATGGCAAAAAATGCACCTGCGAGGCAAACCAAGGAAAATTTCCAATAATTCAAGGCGCTCTCCTGGGGGAGGGAAAGGTCCGTAGTCTCTCAGAGAGAGCGCGCTGCCGCAACGGTCGCGGGCAGGCGCACGGTCGAGCTCGCGCGGCGGGGCGTCAGACGGCGGGGGCTGGGGCGTTGGTGGTCAGCGTGCGCAGGTCGTAGCGGCGCGACTTCCAGATGGTGCCGTCAAGGTAGTAATGGCCCAGCGTGAATCCCGTCCAGAAGGTAAGCGCGATGTCCATGAACGGCCGCGCGACGAAGAATGAGATGCCGAAGGCGAAGGTGTAGACGACCGCCGCGCAGAGGGCGATGAGTCCCACGTAAGCGAGCGCGCGGCCACGCTGCGAGACCCACGAGACGAGGCGCGCTTTCGGATCGACGCCGCCGCGATACCGGCGGTCGTTGAAGAGCCAGACGATCGCGATGTACTGCACGGCATGCCAGAGCGCGGCGGCGCCGAACGCGCTGTCGCCGTCACGGATCACCAGGAACGGCATCGCGAAGCCGAGGAAGTTGAGCGCCAGGTAGGCCGGCCGCACCCACTCGTGCGCGGCGCGCTGCTTGCCGTCGCGGAACCAAACGACCAGGTAGACCGCCGCCAGCGCGACGATCAGGGCGCCGAGGCCGTTGACCAGCAGCGCCGGCGGCCGGCCGTGAATGACCTCGATGCCGAACAGCATCCAGGGGCCGGTGTAGAGCCGGTGCAGCGCGCAGAAGAACGCCGGCAGGAAGACGAGCGCCTTCTCCAGCCGCGCCTCGGGGCGGAGGGCGGCGCCGTGCTTGCGCTGGTAGATGCGCAGCACGCCCCAGCTCTGGGCCACGAAGTGCCAGGTCGCCCAGTAGAAAATCGTCGAACGCACGAGCCGGAGCAGAATCCCGCCCTCCGCGTCGGCGCCGATCGCCAGCGCCATCGCGATGCCGGGGATCAGCCAGTAGCGCACCGGGCGCTTGAACCGCTCACCCCGGACCAGGTAGACGCGCGTCCAGGTGGAGATCAGGTGCGGGCCGTTGACGACGCCCACCCCCAGGATCACGTACCAGCCCGGGTAGTGCAGCACGTCGGAGACGACCCAGGGAATGAGGGTCAGCAGCGTGACCCCCAGGAAGAGGAGCGCGTCGACGCCGGGCGCGATCATCCAGGGCGGATCGGCGGCGCGCGCCGCCGGCGCGGCGAAGGCCACGGGAGATCCTGCCGCGATACTCGCCTGGCTCACCGCCGACCAATATAACAAGCCCCGGCCGGAAGGAAGATCCCGGTCATTTTCGGAGTGGCGCCAGGGCCTCGGCCCAGCGCGAAAGCTCGTTCAGCATCGGCCCCACCGCCTTCTGCTGCAGCTCCCCGGGGACGAATCGACCATCCGAGATCATCTTCATGAAGAAGGGGATGGAGACCCCTTCGGGCAGCGGCATCACCTTCACCGAGGTGAGCATCGTCTTGGTCATCTGCGCCGACCGCGTGCCGCCCGAGATGCCGCCGTAGCTGACGATGCCGGCCGGCTTGTAGGCCCACTCGGCGAGCAGGTAGTCGATGGCGTTCAGCAGCGCGGGCGCCATGCCGTAGTTGTACTCGGGGGTCACGAACACGAAGGCGTCGGCGGCCTCGACGATCGCGCTCCAGGCCTTGGTGTGCGCGCGCTCGTACTGGCGAAACCGCGGGTGCTTCGGCTCGTCGAAGAGCGGCAGGTTGACGGTCCGCAGGTCGACCAGCTCCGGCTCGAACTTCCCGTGCGCGCGCGCCTCCGCCACCACCCACTCGGCGATGGGCAGCCCCGCGCGCCCCTCTCGCGTACTCGCAAACACGACGTCCAGCTTCACGGCGATCGGCCTCCTTGGTGGGGGCCGGTTCTAGCACTTGCGCCGCCGGGGCGGCGGCGCCATCCTTTCGCGCCTCCTGATGTCGGCCGCCGCCGTCGAGACCATCAACCTGGCCAAGACCTACCCCAAGGTCGAGGCGCTGCGCGGCCTGTCGCTGCGGATCGAGGCGGGCGAGATCTTCGCGCTCTTGGGACCGAACGGCGCCGGCAAGACGACCTGGATCTCCATCGTCTGCGGGCTCGTTCGCCCCAGCGGCGGAACGGCGACGGTGCTGGGGCACGACGTCGTGCACGCGTCGCTGGCGGCGCGGCGGCAGGTGGGGCTCGTGCCGCAGGAGGTGAACTTCGATCCGTTCTTCACGCCGCGCGAGGTGCTGCGCTTCCAGATGGGCTACTACGGCGTCCCACCCGACGACGGGCGCATCGACGAGGTGCTGGCGGCGCTCGATCTGTCGTCCAAGGCCGACACCAACACGCGCGCGCTGTCGGGCGGGATGAAGCGGCGGCTGCTCATCGCCAAGGCGCTGGTGCACCGGCCGCGGGTGGCGTTCCTCGACGAGCCGACGGCCGGGGTCGACGTGGCGCTGCGCCACGATCTGTGGGCCTACGTCCGCACGCTCCGCGCCGCGGGGACGACCATCGTGCTGACCACGCACTACCTCGAGGAGGCCGAGGCGCTGGCCGATCGGGTGGCCGTCATCGACAAGGGCGCGCTGGTGGGGCTCGACACGCCGGCGGCCATGGTGCGGGAGCTCGGGCGCAAGCAGGTCCGCTTCCGCCTGGCCGCGCCCTGGGCCGCGGACACCCCGCTCCCCGAGCCGCTGCGCCGCCGCGGCGCCACGCTCGATCCGACGGGCACCACGGTGATCTGCCCGGTCGACGGCACGCCGATCGGCGGGCTCTTGGCGCTGGCGGGCGCGTTGCAGCCGGCGGTGGCCGACGTCGAGATCGTGCAGCCCTCGCTGGAAGACGTATTTCTGCAGCTCACCCGGCGGCCCGACGCCGCCAGCTTCACCCGGCGGTCGCCGTGAACGCGCTCGGCTTTCGCACGCTGCTGGCCAAGGAGACGCGCCGGTTCCTCAAGGTGCCCGGCCAGACGCTGGCCCAGCCGGTCGTGACCACCACCCTCTATTTCCTGGTGTTCGGCTACGCGCTGGGCGGTCGGGTGCGCGAGATCGACGGCGTCTCGTACATCCGCTTCATCATCCCCGGGCTCGTCCTGCTGACGCTGACGCAGAACGCGTTCCTCAACACCTCGTCGTCGATGTTCATCGCCAAGATGCAGGGGACCATCGTCGACCTCCTGATCGCGCCGCTGGGCGTGTTCGATCTGCTGGCGGCGTTCCTGAGCGCGGCGGTCTTGCGCGGCTTTCTGACCGGCGGCCTCGTCTGGCTCATCTCCGGGATCTTCTGCGGCTTCTCCGTGGCCCACCCGCTCTGGGTGCTGCTCTACGCGCTGCTCATCGCCACGGCGTTCGCCGCGATCGGCCTGTCGGTGGCGATCTGGGCCGACAAGTTCGAGCAGCTCAACGTCGTGCCGACGTTCGTGCTCACGCCGCTGACCTTCCTGGGCGGCGTCTTCTACAGCGCCCGCATGCTGCCGCACCCCTGGGACACACTGACCCGCCTGAACCCCATCCTCTACATGGTGGAGGGGCTGCGCTTCGGATTTCTGGGCACCTCCTCGAGCTCGCCGCTGGTGGGCCTGGCCATCACCGGCGCGGTGGTCGCCCTGGCCACGATCTTGACGGTCTGGATGCTCGCCACCGGCTACAAACTCCGCAGCTGACGCGCCATACAGGGTATTCTGGAGGGGGAATGCCCCTGGGCCGCTCGCTGCTTCTCACGCTGGCGCTGGTGATGGTGCCTGCCGCCACCCGGGCTGCCGGCAAGCACGCCTCGTCGCACGCCAAATCCAAGCCCAAGCCGGTCGCCAAGACCTGCCCGGCCCCCAAGGAGGAGCCGCCGATCGTCGTCGCGGGCTCGAAGGTCGCCCTGCTGTCGTTCAGCGGCGACGACGCCGAGCCGGTGCGCCGCCAGGTGATGCACCTGCTCAAGTCGAAGGGAATCAAGGTCGTGACCAACCTGCGTCCGGTCGACAGCGCCGAGCAATATCGCGAGATGGCCGTGACGCTGAACCTCGCCGCTTACATCGACGGCGAGGTCACGATCGAGGGGAACGACGGCAGCGCGACGGTCTTCATTCGCAACGGCGCGAACGGGATGCGCACCGCCTCGGCGACGTTCGCCGCCGATCGCCACCAGCTGGCGGCGGGCTTCGGCGGCAAGGAGATGTGGGAGAAGATCGGCCCCGCGCTCGGCCAGGCGTGCAGCGACGCCGCCAAGCCACGCAAGGGGGGCCGCGAGCCGATGCGGATCAACGCCGGCACGCCGCTGACCGCCTCCGACACCGCCGAAGCGGCGGATTAGCGCCTACTGGGGCGGCGGGTAACCCTGCTGCTGCGGAGGCGGGTAGCCCTGCTGCTCCGGAGGCGGATAGCCCTGCTGCTCCGGAGGCGGATAGCCCTGCGCGGGCGGCGCGGGCGGCGGGTAACCCTCGGGTGGGGCGGGATAGCCGGCCGGGCCGGCGGCGGGCGGCGGGTAGCCCTGCGGCGGAGGGGTCCACCCGTTGGGCGCGGGAGGCGCGCCGTTGGCGGGCTGCATGACGAAGAAGTGCGAGGGGTGGTACTTCATGACCCAGAGCAGCGGCACCACCAGGAAGAAGCCGAGGAGCGGGAGCACGTCCAGCTCCTCGTCGCGCGAGATCATCGTGTCGAGCGGCTGATAGCCCGGGTACTCGAAGCGCAGCTGCGTCGTCGTCGTCACGATGTTGGCGTCGATCAGCGTGTACGGCGTGGTCCCCATCGGAACGCCGTTGATCGACACGCGCGCGCCGGGCGGCTGGGTCTGCAGGACGGTGGAGCTCGCACAACCGGCCACCGCGGAGAGCGTCAGCAACGAGACGACCGGAAACAGGCGCCCGAAGCGGAACCGAACGAGGCTCATCCGCGGACTCTAAAGCGAGGACGCGCCCCTCGTAAAGCGACGGTTGTCGGCTTTTCAGCGGGGCGTGCCGCGACGGAGAACGACGTGGCTCTGGCCGAATACGCCGGTCGCCGCCGAGAGCGACACCTGTCCCCGCAGGTCGCCGGCCGGCGTCGGGTGCAGCGTCACGTGGACCTCGAACGCCTGGTTCACCGGACACTGACAGGCGAGCGCGAATTCCCCCGGGCGCTCGGCGCGTCCGGCGATGCGATAGCTCTGCCCGGCAGCGGTGTTGGAGAACCACCCGTTCACGGCGCCGCCGCTCCCCATCTGGAGATAGAGGCGGCCCGCTTGGTGGTGCTCGAGGTCGTTCCAGGAACCCTCCCACACGCCGGAGTAGTCGACCGCCGCGAGCTCGGGCGCCCGGGCGGCGGGCGCGGAGGAAGCCGCGGCGGCGGAAGGCGGCGGCGCCACGGCGACCTCGACACCGTGGTGGTGACCTTTCTTCTTGCCGGTCGCTGCGGCTTCCTTGGCGGCGGACACCTGCTCGTGAGGCGGCGCGGGAACGGGGGTCGGCGCGGGCGCGACGCTGGGCGGAGGTGCGACAACGGGCGCCGGCGGCGGTGACGGTCCTGCTGGCGCCGGCGCGGCGGAGGTCGCGGCCGCGACGGGCGCCGGACCGCTGGCCGCGCCATGCGGCAGGAACCGGCTGAACGCGAGCCCCCCCGCGCCGAGCCCGAGCGCCGCCGCCACCACCAGCGTCAGCGGCCCGCGCTTTCGCGGTGGGGCGCCCTCGACCATCTCGGCCGCCGAGTCGCCGAACGTGGTCTTCGATTTCGTCGGCTGCCGCGCCGCCGCCGGTCCCGACGACGGCACCTCCGGAACGGTGGTCATGCCGCCGATGAACGCCGCCAACCGATCGGCGACCGCGCGCATGCCCGGCGGGCGCGCCGCCGGGTCTTTCTTCAAGAGGTCGGCCGCCAACATCGCCAGCGGCGGCGGCACCGACGGGTTGAGCGCGCGCGCGTCCTGCGACGTCTCGGTCATGTGCGCCACCACCAGATCGCCGAGGTTGGCGTGCGTGAACGGCGGTCGGCCGGTGAGCATCTCGTAAAGGACGCAGCCGAGCGAATAGAGATCGGTCCGGCTGTCGAGGTTGGCCGAGTCGCGACACTGCTCGGGCGACATGTAGAGCGGCGTCCCCATGATGGAGCCGCTGCGGGTCTGGTGGACCTGCCCGGCCCGAAAGTCGCCCGCCAGCTTGGCGATGCCGAAGTCGACCAGCTTGACCGAGTCGGGCGGCTGCGCCTGGACGAAGATGTTCTCGGGCTTGAGATCGCGGTGGACGATCCCCTTGGCGTGCGCCGCCTCGAGCGCCTCGGCCATCCCGCGCGCGAGCCGCGCGGCGGTGCGGCCGGGGAGCGCGCCCCGCTGCGCCAGGACCGCCGCCAGCGTCTCCCCGTCGAGGAACTCCATCACGATGTAGGGGCGCCCGGTGGCGTCGACCTCGCAGTCGAACACCTGGACGATCCCCGCGTGCGCGATGGCCGAGGTGGCGCGCGCTTCGAGAAAAAACCGCTCCAGGAGATCGGGCCGTCCGACCAGCTCGGGCGCCAGCAACTTCACCGCCGCCTTGCGCTTCAGGTGGCGGTGCTCGGCGAGATAGACCTCACCCATCGCGCCCGATCCGAGCTGCTTCAGGATCTGATAGCTGCCGATGGTTTCGCCGATGCCAGGCACGCCGGCGGAATTCTACCCCGCGAGGGGCGATCGAGGGCGGTCAGCCGTTGCAGCCGAGGACGCGGAGGATCTTGATCTTGGTGCCGCTGCTGCCGGGCGCCGGGTAGGCGACCGAACCGTCTGGATAGGCGCGGAAGTCCTGGTAGCGGCTGCCGAGCACGTTGGGCGACAGCATCAGCGGGCCCACCGAGGTGGTCGTCGATCCGGCCGGCGCGGCGCCGGTCGTGCCGTCGAGGACCTGGATGTACATCTGGCGGTTCTTGTCGTTCTGCGAAAAGTCGCCGGTCGCCGTCGACTCTTCCCAGGCCGCCAGCATCTGGTTGCTCCCATACGCGGCCAGGTGCGGCGCACGATCGTTGTCGGTGTCACTCACCAAGTTGATGTCGTTGTCGGGCGTCGGCGCGCTGGTGCTGGCCACGTGCAGCAAGTGAACGTCGGCGAGCCCGTTGGAGTTGGGCGTCTGATTGGCGCGGATGTCGCTGGAGATGATCCAGTAGCCACCGCCGCCGGCCAGCATCACGTTGCCGAGGTCGGAGTAGTTGAGGTCGACCGGATCGATCGTCGTCGTGCCGGGCGCGAAGGCCAGGCGACCCGACTTGCTCCCCGTCGGCGCGTCGTTCTTGCACACGTCGACGAACTTCTTAGTCGCCGGGTCGTAGACGATCCGCTCGTAGCCGCTGTGGCTGCAGCCGATGCCGAAGCCGGGCGTCTTCTGCAGCGCGCCGCTTCCGCTCACCACCTTCATTTGATCGCCCTGGTGGATGTTGATGCCGGTGGTGAGCGTGCTCGACCCGACGCAGGGCTGGCTGACCGAGATGGCGATGCCGTAGTAGCCGGCGTAGTTCGCGCCGTCGAAGGCGATGCGGCCGTTGTGCGCGTACTCCGACCAGACGAAGGTGATGTCGCCGCTCTCCGTGGTGCTGGTCATGTACGCCGGCTGCGAGGCGGTCGTGTCGGTCAACTTGGTGGCCCAGGTCTCGGACGCCCCGTCGAAGCGGACCATGTACATGTCGTAGCAGGAGGCCGCCGTCGGGTAGTTGGCGGTGAGACCGCACAGGTTGTTGATGTTGCCGCAGTTGTTGTTGTCGGTGGACCCCATCGCGTTGCGGCTGACGAGCAGCGTCCCGCCGCTCGCGTCGGCGTAGATATCCTGGAAGTCGTAGCCGGGGAGCGTGAAGGCCGAACCGGCCACGACCTCGTCGTTCGCGTCGAGCGTCACGATGTGGACGTTGCTCGCTCCCTTCTCGAGGAACGCAAGCCGCGAGCCGCCGCCCGGGATCGGCGAGATCGCCAGCGGCGTGAGGCCGAGCCCGGCGCCGTTGTTGTCGACCTCGTTGTAGGCGTAGCTGGCGCCGACGTCGATCTCGGTGATCCGCACGCGGTCAGCCAGCGCCGACGAACAGACGCCGCCGTCACCGCTCGGCCCGAAGCCGCCGTCCGGGGTGGGAACGCCGGTCGCGCCGCCGTTGCCGGTCGCGCCGCCGGTTGCCGAGCCGCCGCCCGAGCCGCCGCCGCCCTTGGCCGACCCGCCCGTTCCGCTGCCGCCGGTCTGCTGTGACGAAGCGCAGCCGAATGACAGCCAGCAGGCAGCGGCAATTTGAACAGCCGACGCGACGTATCGACGTGCGGAGCGACCTCGTTTCATGGGGTTCACCTCGGGCGATCGGAAGTGACGAGCCCCGGCCGTCGCGGCTCAAATATCGGCGCCGGCTCGGCCTGTCGAAAGATGCGAAATGGGCCGCCCTGGGGCACAATAAGGTCCGCTATGCGACCGCGGCCGAACCCCTTCGAGAAGCGCCAGAAAGAGCTGGCACGCAAGGACAAACAGAAGAAGAAGGCCGAGCGCCGTGAAGAGCGCGAGCGGGCCAAGACCGACCGGCCGGCGGGCGAGACGGACGAAGATCCCGACATCGCGGGGATCGTGCCCGGCCCGCAGCCGCCGGTCGACGTCGACGTCGAATAGTCGAGACGCGCCGCTCCCCGCCGGTGAACCGAATTCGGTTCGGCCGGACACCTCCGCCTAGGCGCATCTCATGGCGACTGGACGGTGGACCAGAGCGCGGGCGGTGCTCGCGATCGCCGCGCTCGGCGCCGGCGCGGGGCTCGCCGGATGCGGCAGCTCGGCCGGCAAGCCGCCCGCCGACGGCGGCGCCAGGGACGTGCGCGCCCCGGGCACCGGGGGGTCCGGGGGCAAGGCCGACGCGGCGGTCGATCGGGGCGGCGCGGCCGGCACGCTCCCGACCGGCCACGCTTGCACCGGGGCGTCCGACTGCGTCTCGGGCTTCTGCGCCGACGGCTTCTGCTGCGCGACCGACTGCTCTGGCACCTGCCAGACCTGCGCGGCGGCGGGCCACGTCGGCACCTGCATCCCGGCCGACGTGGGGACCGATCCGCGGCACGAGTGCACGGACACCGGCGCGGCGACCTGCGGCACCGACGGCAACTGCGACGGCGCCGGGGCCTGCGAGAAGTACGTCGCCAGCGTCATCTGCTCGAGCGCCGGGTGCAGCGGCTCGACGCTGACGTTCGCCGGGCGCTGCGACGGCAACGGGACCTGCCAGACGACGCCGGCCCAGTCCTGCGCGCCCTACCTCTGCGGATCGAGCGCCGCGTGCAAGACCAGCTGCACCAGCGACACCGACTGCGCCAGCGGAAACAGCTGCGTGAACGGCAGCTGCGGCAAGAAGCCGATCGGCGCCCCCTGTTCGGCCGCCGCGGACTGCAACTCCGGGTTCTGCGCGCAGGGGACCTGCTGCATGACCGCCTGCACCGGCCTCTGCCAGTCGTGCGACGTCGGCGGGAGCGCCGGCGTCTGCACCAACGTCCCCGCCGGCCAAGACCCGCTGCAGCAGTGCGCGCTCGCCTCCGACAGCTGCGGCACCGACGGCTTGTGCGACGGAAACGGCGGCTGCCAGAGCTACCCGTCGACGACGTCGTGCGGAATGGACGCCTGCGCGAACGGGATCGAGACGCCGGGCCCGCGCTGCGACGGCGTCGGCGACTGCGTCACCGGCACGCCGCAGAGCTGCGGCGCCTACGTCTGCGGCACGAACGGCGATTGCAAGACCAGCTGCGCGACCGACGCCGACTGCGCCTCGGGCACCACCTGCAACGGCACCATCTGCTGCATGCCGGGCAACTGCGCGGGGGGCGCGCTCGGCGCGACCTGCACCGGCCCCGGCGACTGCGCGTCGGGGTTCTGCCAGCAAGGGGTCTGCTGCGCCTCGAGCTGCACCGGCACCTGTCAGTCGTGCGCGCTCACCGGCAGCGCCGGCACCTGCACCAACGTCCCCGTCAATCAGGATCCGCTCGCCCAGTGCGCCGTCCAGGGGCCCGCCGGCTGCGGCACGAACGGCAACTGCGACGGCGCCGGCAAATGCCAGCTCTACGCGGCGGGGACCAGCTGCGCGCCGGGGACCTGCAGCGCCGGCTCGGCCACCGCGCCGCGGACCTGCGACGGCGCCGGCACCTGCAGCGCGGCCACGCCGTCGAACTGCGCCCCCTACGCCTGCAACGCCGCCGGCACCGCCTGCAACACGACCTGCGCCAGCAACACCGACTGCGCCGCGACGGCCACCTGCAACACCACCACCAGGAGCTGCGGCCTCTCTCCCAACGGCGCCACGTGCACGGGCGGGACCACCTGCAACTCCGGCATCTGCGCCCAGGGGATCTGCTGCGCGACGACCTGCACGTCGATCTGCAGCTCCTGCGACGTCAGCGGATCGCTGGGAACCTGCGTGGCCGTTCCGGCGGGTCTGGATCCGCTCGCCCAGTGCAGCGACGCCGGCTTTGCGACCTGCGGCACCAACGGCTTCTGCAACGGCAGCGGCGCCTGCCAGAAGTACGCCGCCGGCACCGGCTGCGCGCCCGCCGCCTGCGCCGGCTCGACCTTGACGCCGGCGGCGTCGTGCGACGGAAACGGGACCTGCGCGACGCCGGCCACCAGCTCGTGCGCGCCCTACGTTTGCGCCACCGCCGCCTGCAAGACCACCTGCGCCAGCAACGCCGACTGCGTCGCGCCCAACGTCTGCACCGCCGGCGTCTGCGCGGCCGGCTGTCCCGGCGTCTACTGCGACAACTTCGAAGCCGACGCCGTCGGCGCGATGGCCACCGGCTGGACGCGCGAAGGCGGCAGCACCGGCGACTGGGTGGTGATCAGCGACGCCACCAAGGCTTTCGCGCAGAACCACGCCACGAGCACGACCTTCCGCCTGGTCTACGCCTCGAGCGCCACCGGCGCGCCCTGGAGCGGCGCGACCACCGTGAACGCCAGCGTGAAGGTGCTGGCGACGGGGACCTCGGGCACCACGACGGCGCTCGTCTGCCTCCGCTACACCGGGGGCAGCGCGGGCGATTACGCCTGCCTGGCCCTCGAGCCGGGCACCGGCGCGCAGATCAAGATGCGAAACGCGGGCGCCGTCTCGAGCGGTCCGCTCTGGACGCCGACGCTGGCGGTCGGCACCTACTACACCGTCGTGCTCTCCGCCAGCGCCGCCGGCGTCCTCAGCGCCTCGCTCAACGGAACGTCACTGGGCGCCTTCACGCCGGCGACCGCCGTGCCGAGCGGCTACGTCGCTCTCGCCACCCAGAGCGCCGAGGCCGCCTTCGACAACGTCGTCGTCACCCAGCCCTGACCTTTCCATTTCCAGGGACCGACGTCGGCTGGGCGACGCGGCTCCGCCGCGGCGACCAGCGGGGGCGCGGGGGGACGCAATGGCGCCAGCGAAAGTTCGACGAGCAGGCGGCGACCGAAGGCGCCGGGCGGTCCCCCCGAATCTAATAAAACAACATCGGCCACCAGTTCTTCATCGGCGTCCCGTCGGAGGCCGTGGCCTTGTTCGCGTAGCCGGGCATGCTCTGACGCCAGTAGATCTGCCAGCCGGCGGGACACGCCGAGGCGCCGCCCGTCGAGTCGTAGCTGGCGACCACGGCGTTCGAGTACGGCTGGTAGAGATCTTGCCCGCCCGGTCCACCGCGCAGGCCGAAACCCTCGCAGCGCGCGTCGACCGCGACGGTGTCCTCGAAGTCGCGGCTCGTCGTGGCATTCGATGGAAAGAGGGAGCTGCCGCAACCCTGCAAGAAGGGGTCGATCGTGAAAGTCATCGATAGGCCCGGCGCGTTGGCGGCGATGGTCGGGCTGGGATAGCTGACGCAGGGCGTGCCCTCGGTGCAGATAAACGGCCAGCCGGCGAACATCACGCCGGGGAACCGCGTGTTGAAGTCCAGATTCAAGAAGGCGTTCGCGTCGGTGGCCGCGCCCGGGAGTGCGCTCCACATGCTGTCGATCCCCCAACCCCGCACCTCGACGTCGCAGCCGACGCCGCCGGTCGACGACGGGTCGAGGTGCGCGACCCGAACGGTGACGCCGCACGAAACGGCGAGATTGCTCGTGTTGAGGCCGAGGTTCGAAAGGAAATCTCCCGGGATCGCCTGCCAATTGGCGTCGTAGACCTGCTTCCTTTCGGCATAGAGCGGCGCGCGCGGCGTGGTTTGTGCGTCGCCCCCGTCCTGGATCCAAACCTCGTTGATCACCCCCTGCTCGAACAGTTGGCAGAGGGAGAGGAAACCGCCGGCTCCGTCCGAGTAGCCGAAGAGCGGGGGGAAGCTGGCGTCGTTGAAGAGCGCGGTGAGGTCGATCGTGGGGGGCGGGGTGGCGATGACGGGTGGCTGCACCATGGTCAGATCGATCACGCTTTTGATCTGGTAGTTGAGAAACGGTACGGCCGTGGGTTGCGAGTAGCCGTGGTACATCGAGCCGACGGCGAGCGCCTGTGCCACGTCGTTGGCGTACTGCAGGGTATCGCCGCTGCTTTTGGCGGGGTCGAAGTTCAGGACCAGCACGGCCGGGCTCATCGAGGTGATCACCTGGTTGTGATCGACCAGCCAGGGATCGGAGTTCGCGGAATGGCCGGTGACGGGCCAGGCCGTCGGCTCGGGCGCCACCACCGTGACCACCTCCGAACAGCCGGCCGCCGCCACAACGAGCATCGACAAGAGGACGACCGCTCTCACCAGCGCGCCCCCAGCGAGGCGCCGAGCCAGGAGAGCGGCCGGCCCGCGTGGCCGACCTCTCGCTGGTCGACGACGACGGTCTTCGAGACGACGGTGGCCAGCAGGCGGGCGTCGAGCGCGATGAAGACCGGTCCCACCGCGACCGCCGCACCGACGCCACCGCCCGCGACCGCCGAGTACCCGACCGCCGTGCTGGCCGTGTAGCCCGGCTTCGCGATCCCCTCGACGGAGAGCCGGTAGGCACCGGCACCGGCGGCCGCGTTCACGCTGAAGGCGCCACCCAAAGCTCGCCGGGCGACGAACTCCGCAATCCCGACGGCGTTGCTGGCGCGCGCCGAGCCGCCGATGTTGGCGTCGCCGAAGGGGGTGGTCGTCCCGAAGGCGCTCGCCGCCAGGCGCCCTCCGAACCAACCGCGGAACCACCCGAGCGTCAGCATGGGCGCCCACCCGATGCCCGCGCCCGGGGTCCCGAGCCACGCCCCGCCGGCGGAGACCTCGACCTCGGAGCGACGAGGCGCCGCCGGAACCTCCGGCGAATTGTCGGAGCGGCGAACGACCTCCGCTGGCTCGGCGGCCGGCTCTTTACGCGGCGCCGTCGGCGGCGCCGGCCCCACGGCCGGGGGAGGCGGGATCGGCTCCGGCGACAGGCGGGATTCGCGTGACGCCGGATTCGGCGGCGGAGGGCTCGCGGGCTCGGCAGGTGTCGGCGGCGCCGGGATCCAGACCTCCGCCAACGTCGCCTTGAGCAGATCGACCGCTTTGACGGCCAGCACCGCCGCGCGCCGCTCGGGCGCCGCGGCCCCGAGCGGCAGCGTCTGCACCACCGTCCGCCCATACAGGCTGTCGCTCACCCAGATCTCGGCCACGCCCGAGCCAAAAAAGATTCCGAACGCCGCGCGGGCGTCGGCGTCGCGGAGCGCCCGCTCGATTGTCGCCCGCCGGTCGACGTTGTTGGGGACGACTTGGGTCTCGACCTCGAAGCGGGCCGCTTGCAGCTCCCCGCGCACGCGCGCCAGCGCCTGGGTGGCGACGACGCCCGGAGCCTCGGGCACCACCAGGACCACCCGTCGCGCCGACTCCGCGCGGCCCTGCCCTTCGGCGGCGAGCCACACCAACAGGGCGGCGGCCAGGCCCGCAACACGACGGCCTCGCTCGCGAAGGCGAAGCGCGGCGCGCGCCCGGATCATTGTTTCAGTATGAGCCTAGCCGCGTCCGCATACGAGCCCGCCGGAAACCGGTGCAGATACTCCTCCGCATCGATCCCCGCGGCTGAGGAGCCTCGGCGACTCTCGATCAGCATCTTCCGTCCCAGGGCTTGGGCGGTGTAGGTCCCGGCCGCGTCCTCCCGCAGGTAGCGCCCGTACCAGGAGACGGCCCCCGAGCGATCGCCGCCATCCTCGGCCAGATTTCCCAGGAAAAACGCCGCTTCCCGCCCCTCGGCCGTCTCCGGGAAGCGATCCCGCTCGGCGTTCAGCGCCCGTCCGGCCAGCCGGGTGCGCCGCGTGTAGCGGGCCGCGTCGGCCAGCGCCGCCAGCTCGGTCCGCGAGCCGCGCGACAGCACCGAGTCGATCCCGCGCCGCTCGGCCGCCTCGACGACGGCCTCGAAATCGCCGCGCGCCATCCGGCGGCTCCACGACTTGGCGGCGGGCGGATGGCTGACCCGCGCCGGGATGTGGGCCGGCGCCTCCGCCTCGGCCGGCTCGACGGCGCCGGAGGCAGGACCGTGCCCGGACGGCGCTGCGCTCGGCTCCGCCGCCGGCTCGGCCGGCGCGGCGGGCGGCGGCTCGGGCACGTCGGCGCGCTGGTCGTCGAGCAGGATCTTGTTGTCCTTCACCCGCGTCCGCAGGTGCTGGCCGTGGGTCATGGCGATCCCGTCTCCAATGAGCGGACCGTTGACCCGGACCGAGCCCTTTTCCAGCCAGACGTCGAAGGCCTCGCTGTCCGACGCCCACTGCACGTCGAAGATGGTGCCGGTGACCTGCACGACGTAGGGTCCTGCCGCCACCTGCCAGCGCGCCCCCGGCTTGTGCACGAAGAAGGTGTGCGCCCGGCCGTTGGAGAGCGCGATACGCGCTCCGAAGCGGGTGACGTCGCTGACCTGCGCGCGCGCGTCGCGGTCGAGCGCGATCTCCGAGCCGTCGGAGAAACGGATCCGCGTCCCCTCGCCCGGCAGGATCTCCCCGGCCGCGCCGACGGTCCCGTTGATCACCTCGAAGGTGAGCGGTCCCGGCGTGCGCACCGCGAACCAGGCCGCGGGCGCCGCCAGCAACAGCAGCGCCGCGAACCCCATCGCCGTCATCGCCTGCCAGCGCAGGCGCGCGCGCGGCCGCGCACCCGCCTCCAGCCGCCGCAGGCCGCTCTCGTCCGGCGGCCAGTGGTATTGCGTCGCCTCGTCGCTGAGCGTGGCGCGCGTCAGCTCGACCAGAAGCTCGAGCGCTTGATCCTCGGGCCGCGCCACCGCCGGCCGCAAATCGTCCCGTGTCCCCCGCATGTCCTTACGCCTCTCCCTCGATTCCGTTTTCGAACATCGGCAAAAGCTCGCCCAGCGACGGGTCCGTGCGCACCAAGACCGCCAGCCGCTTCCAGGTCCGCGCCAGCCGCCGCTTGGTGGTGGCCAGCGACATCTCCATCGCCGTGGCGACCTCGCGCAGCTCCATCTCCTCGACGAAGCGGAGCGTGAACGCGGTCCGGTCGGTCGCGTTGACCTTGTCCAGAATCCTGAAAAACCGGTTGAGCGCCTCGCGCGCCTCGGCGTTCGGCTGGAACGTCCGCAGGTCCAGCTTCTCGACCTGTCCGGGCAGGACCAGCCAGCGGCGCAACCAGCGCCAGCGCAGGTGGTGGCGGATCTTGAAGGCCGTGATCGACATGATGAACGCGGTCAGCGTCCGTGGATCCCGGAGCGTCCTGACGCGATCGAAGAAGGTGATGAACACCTCCTGCGAGAGGTCCTCGAGCTCGCTCTCCGGACCCAGCGTCCGCAAGAGGATGCGGCGGACCATCGGCCCAAACCGGCGCCAGGCCTCGCGGGTGGCGCGCGGATCGCCATCCAGCAGGCCACGGACGAGCGTCGTATCGTCGGCGTCCGCCAGCGTGGCGCTGGGGAGGTACGCGATGGAGGCTGCGGGGCGATCGATTCGGGGCGCTTTCATCTGCTCCGGCCTTCGATGGAACCTCGCAAGATCATGATTGTACACTCCATGACCCTCCGGACCGAACCCTGGCGGTGCGCCCGGGGATCGGGAGTGAAGTTCCATCTCGATGGCGCAACGGCTCAGCACAAATCGACGCCTATCTGTATGTGGGCGCAGCGCGGCATGGTGACCGGGCACGAAAACGCCCGGCCAGCGTCGCCGCGAGCCGGGCGTTTGACGGACGCGAAGCTACGACGAGGCGCAGAGCGCGTCGATGCAGGACATGCTGCCGCCGCACTGCCCGTCGAGCTGGCACTGCGGCTCCGCCTCGCCGGGCGTCTGACAGTAGCCGCCCTTGCCGCAAACGGTCGCTGTCGTGCAGGTGCAGCAGTCGGCGCTGGTCGTGCAGCTGGCGCGGCAGGCGCCATCGACGCAGGTCATGCCCGCGCTGCACTGGGCGTTCGACGTGCAGCTCGGGTGCGGCCGGACATCGGGGACGCACAGGCCCGCCTGGCACATGTCGTGTGAACCACAGTCAGCGTCGATGACGCAGCTGTCGTGGCAGAAGCCGTTCACACAGATGTCGTTCAACTTGCAATCGGTGTTGAAGACGCAGGACCCACCGCCCGCGGTGCTGGGCTGGCAGACACCGCCCGTGCAGGCGTCGCCGGTGCCGCAGTCCGCGGCTGAGCTGCAGGCGGTCTGACACTGCCCATTGTCGCAACGGCCACCCACGCCGCACTCGCTGCTGTAACGGCAGAGCGGCGGCGCAGTCGGAAGCGGCTGACACATTCCGGAAACGCAACAGTCGCCCGCACCGCAGTCACTGGTGCTCATGCACGCAGTTCCCCCGGTCGTCCCGCCCGTGCCGGTGGTCCCGCCCGTGGCCGAGGCCCCGCCCGTACCGGTCGTCCCGCCACTGGAGCTGTTTCCGCCGCCGCCGCCCGTGCCGCTGCCGCTCGCGCCGCCGCTGGCGCCGCCCGTCCCGCCGCCCGTGCTGCCGACCCCGCCCACGTTCCCCGTCCCAGAACCGCCGGTGGCTCCCACGCCGCCCGTCCCGGAGCTCGCCGTCCCGCCCGTGCCGCCGGAGCCCTTCTGGCCCGCCGCGCCGCCCGTGCCGACGTGCCCGCCAGTCGACGCGGGGGGCAAAACGCATTTGTTGTACGAATCACAGACCGCGCCCGTCGGGCAATCCGCGTCGCAGTAACAGTACGTGTAGGTCGATCCCGATCCGTAATTTGAGTTGCTTGGATCGTCGACCGGGATACAGCCAGCGCCCGCGAGGGCGCTGATCGAAATCACGGCGAGACCGGCCACTAAATGAATGCGTTTCATGAGGAGACTCCTTTGCCGACCCGCTCATCGCAAGCGACGGGCCATTTGGTTGCGCGCCCGCGGTTCACAAGAGGATCCTTTTAGTGCTGGGAACGCCGACAGCAATGCGGGTTCAACCTAAAGCGCGTGACGAACGACCCACCCACGGCGCGCGCAGTCGTGCCGCCATTTCACGCCGCGATCCGTGAGCCACGCCCACAACCCAAATCACACGGGGTCGCACGGAGGGCGTGATGGCGTTCACCTATGCGCCCCCTCCGCCGCTGTTGGATTTTCACCGCGCTGCTGGCTATCGGTTGCGCGAACGGAGGAGTGACGCCGAGCGACGCCGGCTCCGGCTCCGGCGGCAGCAAGGGTGGCTCGGGCGGCGCCGCTTCCGGCGGCGTCACTGGGAGTGGCGGGGTAGCGACCCCGGGGGGGAAGCTCATCCGGAGTCGCGACCGGCACCGGGGTCCACGAGCCCGCCGACGCCGGCTGAGCTGGCGCCACCTCGGCGGCGGGATCCGTTACTAGATTGCCTGTAGGGGATCGCCGGGTTCACCCGGTCGTGGTCGAGCCCAGGGCCCCGGGGAGGGCTCCATGACCACACGCATCTTCAACGCGCTGCTCGCCATCTGGTTGTTCGTGACGGCTTTCATGTGGCCGCATGGACACCATCAGTTCGCGATCACGCTCATCGCGGCGGTCCTCACCTTCGTGCTGTCGATCTTCGAGATTTACAGCGGCGCGGCGCGCTACCTGAACGTGGTGGTCGCGATCTTCCTTTTCCTGACGGCCATCACGATCCCGGGGCTGCGCGCCACGACCTGGAACAACGCCATCGTGGCCATCGCCATCTTCGTCTCGGCGCTGGTTGACCGCGGCCCCGGGTCGGTGCGGCAGGAGCGCGAGCTCTACGGCGACGTCTGACCGCGCAGCCAACCTTCGCCGCGCAGAAAGCTCTGCAGCTCCGGGTTGTCGCGGGAGAGCGGCGGCAGCCAGGGACCGAGCCGCGTGCGGGTCCACCAGGTCTGCGCGTGGAGCGGCGCGAGCTGATAGCGGTAGAGGTCGACGCGCACGTAGCGCGGCCGCGCGCCGTGAAACGGATCGCTGGCCAACAGGCCCAGGGTGGCCGGATCGGCCGAGAGGAGCTTCCACACCAGGTGCACCGCCCAAGGGTAATCGCGCGGGCTCCCCATCGCCGCGAACCAGAGCAGCCAGTCGAGCCGGTCGTGATAGGGGCTCATCCAGCAGGGACGCCGCACCGGATCGCCGGGCTGGCACTTGAAGGCATAGGGGAGCCACGCCGTCCCGGGCGTTATCGACTGGTCGGTGGTCCCCTCGAACACCAGTTGCAGCCGCTCGCGCCCGACAGAGCCGAACGCGCCATAGGTATTGACGATCGGCAGGCGCGTGAATGAGGTGTTCATGATCTGCGCGCCCGAGAGCATGTTCACGACGGGCGCCACGCTGAGCGCGGCGATGCCGACGGTGAGTGCGGCGACCACCAGCCCCTGCGCGCGCGAGGGGCGCGCGCCCGCCGACGCCGCCTCCGCGCGCGACCACAACGCGCGCGGCAAGAGCCGCCGCCAGACCCCGTCGTCGAAGCAGGCCAGGATCGGAACCAGCGTGAGCCAGTTGAGAAAGGCGAGGTTGCCGCTGGCAATGAGGATGAGCTGCAGCGCCAGCATGAGCGCGCCGCCCACCCGGCGGAGGCGGCGCGGCGCGACGATCAAAAACGGCGCGCCCAGCTCGACCAGGTGGTTGAAGACCACGCCGGCCGCGTGCGCCCAGTGCGGCAGGGCCTGAAAGTACGGCGAGAGCGGGCTCGGGACCGGCTGCGTCTCGAAGTGGAAATCGAGGCAGGTCAGATCGCGCCAGCAGGAATCGCCGCGCAGCTTGATGAGCCCGGCGCCCCACATGATTCGCATCGCCAGCCAGCGCAGGAGCCAAATCACCGCGCGCGGGGGCGGCCGGCGCGGGAACGGACGCGGGTCGACGAGCGGAACGAGAAAAATGCAGAGGAACCCCGTCTCGACCAGCTGCAGCTCCCAACCGAACCCGTAGAACGTCTGGCCGACATTGCTGATCGAGATCTGCAGCGCGCACAGAACCGCCAGGACGATCGCGTTGGTGTAACCCGCCAGCATCGCCGCCGACAGTGCGGCGCCCACCAGGCCCGCCGCGCGCAACGCGCCGTCGCTCGCACCGAGCCAGAACAGCGACGGCAGCTGCCAGAACCCGGCGGCGCGCGACCCGGCCTCGTCCGCGACGCTGGCCAAGAAGCTGTCGATCGGAAGCAGACCGCGCGGCCCCAATAGTGCGGGCCCCTGCCAAAACATGGTCAAGAAAGCCATCAAGTAGACCAGCCCGAGAAGGCGCAGGATCACGAAGCGCCCCAACCAATTGCCATCGAGACTCGCGTCGTTGCGCGCGAATTTTTCCCCCAGGCGGGTCAACGGCGCGAGCCGTTCGGCAAACGTCGGCACGGCGCGATTGTAGCCATTTGCCGACGGGCGCACTCGGCCGGCTTGCGTGCGGAGGAACGTGTTATGGTCGAGCCATGCTCGACCACATCAGCCTTCGCGTGCAGGACCACTCGCGGGCCGTGGCCTTCTATCGGGCTGCGCTCGCTCCCCTCGGCTACCAGGTCATGATGGAGTATCCGGGCGCCACCGGCCTCGGCGCCGGGATGCCGGACTTCTGGGTCATGGCCACGGACCAGCCGCTCAACCCGACGCACCTCGCGTTCTCGGCCGATCGCGGGGCCGTGGACGCGTTCCACGCCGCGGCGCTGGCGGCGGGCGGGACGGACAACGGTACGCCCGGGCTGCGTCTCGACTACCACCCGCACTACTACGCAGCGTTCGTGCGTGACCCCGAAGGAAACAACGTCGAGGTCGTCTGCCACGCCGATCCGGACGCCAAGCCGGCGCCCGTCAAGGCATCGGCTCGGAAAGCCTCAGCCAAAGCGGCGACCAAAGCAATGACCAAAGCAATGACCAAGAAGAGCGCGCGCAAGGCGAAGCCGAAAGCGAAGGCCAAGGCCAAGGCCAAAGCCAACGCAAAGAAGAAGGCGCCCGCGAACAAGAAGCGCCGCTAACGAGCAGAGCCATGCACCGGTCGGCTGCTTTCATCAGAGCCACACTGGGGTTCGCCCTCATCCTGGGCGCCTGCTCGCCGGAGAAGCTCGGACAACACCCGACACTCAGCACGGGCACGGGTGGCACGACCGGCCGTCCGTCCGGCACCGGCGACGGTGGGATGGCCACCAGCGGCCACGGTGGCGCCAGCAGCGGGAGCGTCGGGGACGGCGGAAGCAGCGGCCGCGATATCGGCGGCTCGGGCGACATCGGCGGCAGCGGCCTCATCGGCGGCTTGGGCGGCGGCGGCGGCGGCAGCGGAACAGTCGCCGAGGGCGACCCGTGCATGGCCGACGGCGACTGCGCCGGCATGCAGCACTTCTGCATGCGGTCCGCTTGCGACACCACGGCCGGCATCTGCACCGCGATGCCAAGCGAGGCGAGCTGCGGGGCGCCGGCCTGTTCTTCCGACGACCCGCCCTGCGTGCCGCCGCCCAGTGACGCCGAGGCGGTCTGCGGCTGCGACCACGTCACCTACGCCAACCCCTGCGACGCCCAAGCCCACGGCGTCAGCATCGACTTCACCGGCGCCTGCGCGATCCCCACCTTGCCCGCCAATTGCAGCTCGCTCGCCGACTGCGTTCCCGACGGCGGCGCCCCCGCCTCTTATGCCAAGGTGCTCGCCTGCGTCCCCTCGTATTGTGGCAGCCCGTTCGGCACCTGCGTCCTGATCGGCCAAGCCTGCCTGTCGACGCTGCCGACCGACGGTCGCGACACGTCCGTCTGCAGCTGCAGCTTCACCACCTTCAGCAACGTGTGCGTGGCGCGGGCGCAGGGGGCCGACGTCTTCCAGCCTGACGCGGGCGCCTGCCCCGCTACCACCCCCTGACCTCTCTTCACTGAAGCTTCTTCAGCGCCGCGACCTCCTGATCGTAGTAGCTCGGCAGCGCGCCCCAGGGATTCGGCAGCGTGCCGTCGGTGGTGAAGACCCAGCCGGCGCCGAAGCCGATGGCCATCGACAGCGCCTGCGCCGCCGCGCTGTCGGGGACCTCGCTCACGAAGTGAACGAAGCGCGACCCTGAATGCCCCGGCATCCACGACGGCGAGGTGTACCCCTGATACATCGGCCAGGTCTCCGCGAACTCGACCATGAAGTCGGCGAAGGTGATGTACGTCGGGCAGAACTTCGTGCCGATCGCCAGGTAGGCCTTCGGATCGTGCGTCTGGGCCAGCGTCGTCAGGCGTTGATACTCGGCCTGCAGCGAGTCGCAATC
Organism: Polyangia bacterium; assembly: GCA_035607055.1. Lineage (GTDB taxonomy): Bacteria > Myxococcota_A > Polyangia > Fen-1088 > Fen-1088 > JADGRB01. The sequence goes on along the minus strand of DATNDC010000166.1, from coordinate 7,919 downwards.
GTTCTCCATCGGCCCTTCGGCGAAGTAGATCCCCGACGGTGAATACAGGTTGTAGTAGCCGTTCACGTCGGCGTCGATGTCGGCCTCGGCGCGCGCGCCGTACTGGGTCGACACGTAGCCGAGCACGATGATATTCGCGGCCCGCGCCTGCGCGATGGCCTGCGTGTAGGCCGGGTTCGTCGAGGTGCCGGGCCCGCTCTGCGGGTTGAAGATGATCATTCCGACCGTCGGCGCATCAGCGATGATCCGCTGCCACTGCTGGTCCGGTACCCAGTACGCGGGCACGACCATGCGGACCGTTCCGGGCTGCACCGCGCCCGCATCGAGCGTGATCGGCGGCCCGGCGCTCGTCCCGGCCGTGCCGCCGCCGCCGGTGCTCGTCGTGCTGCCGTCGCCGTGCGTCCCCTCGCCGCTGCTCACGTTGCACGCCGCGAGCCCCGCGCAGAGCAGCGCCGCGATCCAACCCGCCCGTCCGAGCTCCCCCATCGCCGCCTCCGGTCTTCGAAGAAATAAGCATCGGAAGCGCGACCGTCCAGCACTGGCGCGCAACCGCGGCCGGGCCGAGCCGAAGACGTGTGGGCCACGTCATGCGCCACCACGCCGAACCCGAGACGGAGCCTGAGACCCTGCGCCGGCAGGCGCGCCCGGAGATCCCGGCCAAGAAGATCGATCGCTACGAGCTCGGCGAGTTGATCGGCTGCGGCGGAATGGGGGCCGTCTATCGCGCGGTCGACACCAAGCTCGGACGCACGGTCGCGCTCAAGACGGCCACCGGCAGTCGGAGCGGCGCGCGACTGACCGATCGCGTGCGGCAGCGGTTTCTGCGCGAAGCGATGGCGCTCTCCAAGGTCGAGCACCGCAATGTGGTCCAGGTGCTCGACTTCGGATTCGCCGACGACGGGACGCCCTTCCTGGTCATGGAGTATCTGCGTGGCCGCGACCTCGGCGAGCTGCTGGTGGCCACCAATAAACCTCTCGGGATCACCGAGGCGGTCGACATCATGCTGGGCGTCTGCGCGGCGCTGCGCGCCTGCCATCGGGTGGGGATCATTCACCGGGATCTCAAGCCCGGGAACATCTTCCTGGCCGAGACCGACACCGGCAGGGAGGTGAAGGTCCTCGACTTCGGCGTCTCGAAGGCGCCCACGGCCGACGACCTGACGCGGGAAGGGCAGATCCTCGGGACCCCGCAGTATCTCGCGCCCGAGCAGATCGACGGAAAGGTCGGACCGGCGAGTGACCAGTACGCGCTCGGCGTGCTGCTCTACGTCTGCCTCACGCTCCACCTCCCCTACGAGGAGGTCGAAGATCGCGCGCTCCTACGGGCGATCGAGACCGGACGGTTCGAGGCCCCGCGCGAGCTCCGTAAGGATCTGCCCGAGGAGCTGGAAGCGATCGTGCTGCGGGCGATGCACATCTGCCCCTCCGAGCGGTTCGAGTCGGTCTACGCGCTCGGGCAACGGCTGTGGGCGCTGGCCAGTCCGCGCGCGCAAAACGAGTGGCGCGGCTACTACTACCAGGCCGCGTCGCGCGGGGGAGCGGCCGTGGCGCCGCCGATCTTGCCGCCGATCTTGGCGAGGACCCAGATCTTGGAGGCGTCGCGCGGCGACGAGCCCGAGAGCGACGGCCGCGACCGGCCCTCGACCGTCGCAGGGATGGAACGCGCGGGCTGGCCGGAAGCTGCGGTCGAGCCGTCAGCCTCGCACGACTCCGAGCTGCGAATTCCCCGCGGCCCGCGCCGCCTGGTCGGTGTCGTGGTGCTGCTGTTGATCGCGGGCGCCTGGTTCCTGACCCGCGCTCATCGGCCGCGGCCGGCCGGCTCGAACCTGCCGGTTCCAGTCGCGCCACCGCGTGCCACGGCGGGGCCAACAACTGACGGGGCGCGGCCCTCCGCGCCCGCGCCGACGCCCGCCGCGCTGCCGGCGACGCCGTCCGAGGCCGTCGTGCCGCCGCCCGAGGACCGCCCCGTTCGGTCCCGGCACCGGCCGCGTGCCCGCGCGCGACAGGAAGCACCTTTTTCACCCGCCCTGCCGAACATCGACCCGTTCGGAATCGGAATCCCCTCCGAATGAGGAGCATCGAAATGAGCATTTTCCTGCGCGCCGTCGCCCTCGCCTTCGCCGTCGTCGCTCCGTTGAGCACGGCCGTCGCTCAAGTGAAGGGGCCCGAGGCCGACGCCCTCATCATGCGCGGGCTCGACCTCCGGCGCGCCGGACGCTCGGAGGAGGCGCTGATCCTGTTCCGTCGCGCTTACCAGGAGGCGCCCTCGCCGCGCACGCTCGGCCAGATGGGCCTGGTCGAATCGTCACTCCAGCTCTGGATCGACGCCGACGCGCATCTGACCGCGGCGCTGACGACGCCGGACAACGGCTGGGTGCACCGAAACCGGCGCTTTCTCGACCAGGCGATGGACCACGCGCGCGAACATGTCGGCGAGCTGGCCATCACGGGTCCCCCTGGAACGCGGATCTCGGTCGCCGGCAAGAAGGCCGGGACGCTGCCGCTGACGCCGCTCCGATTGGCGGAAGGCGAGCTCGAAATCTCGGCCAGCGCCGATGGCCGCAAGCCCTATGCCGTCCAGGTCTCGATCAAAGGGGGGGCGCGGGTCGCGATTTCGATCGTGCTCCAGCCGCTCGAGCTGGCGGCGCCGAACCCCGAGGCTCAGCCGCCGGTGGTCGCCGCCGAGTCCCCGCCCCGAACACGCACCCGCGTGTGGGAGGGCGCGGCTCTGGCGGCCGCCGGGACGGTGGCGCTCGCCTGGGGGATCACCTGGATCGCGCTCGACGGCCGCCCGACCTGCGGCGGTTGCGGACCGCTCTACGCCACGAAGACCCCAGGAATCGTGCTGGCCGCCGGGGGGAGCGCACTGGGGCTGGCCGGTGGCGCGCTGCTCCTCTCCGCGCTCCATTCCGTCGCTCCCAATTCGACCATCGACGTCTCGGCGCATTCGGTTCGTTTCGAAACCCGCTTCTGAACGACGCGCTCGGGCACGCGGCACCCGACGAAACTGTCAGTTGGCGGTCGGGCGAAAAATAGCGGAATATTCGCCTTCTGCAGGATGGGTTCGTCCGAAACCGATTCGTTGAGACGACGCCGGATCGATCGTTATGAGCTTCACGAGCTCATTGGCGAAGGCGGCATGGGAGAGGTGTACCGCGCGGTCGACAGCCGGCTCGGCCGTACGGTCGCGCTCAAGACCGTCGTTTCGCACCGAGCCGCCGCTGGCCTGACCGACGAGCTGCGCCAGCGGTTCATGCGGGAGGCGCTGGCCGCCTCGAAGGTCGATCACCGCAACGTCGTGCAGGTCATCGACTTCGGCGTCACCGAGGACGGAACGCCCTATCTGGTGATGGAGTATCTGCGGGGGCGCGACCTCGGCGAGGTGGTCCGGCAGGCCGGGGAACAGCTGGCCGTCGACTACGTGGCCGATGTGATGTTGTGCGTCTGCGCGGCGCTGCGGGCCTGTCACCAGCAGGGGGTCGTCCATCGCGATCTCAAACCGAGCAACATCTTCCTGGCCGACACCGACACGGGCCCCGAGATCAAGGTTCTGGATTTCGGCGTCTCGAAGGCGCCGGTCGCGGGCGACCTCACGCAGGAAGGGCAGATCCTGGGGACACCGCAGTACCTGTCGCCCGAGCAGATCAACGGAAAGGTCGGCCCCAAGAGCGATCAGTACGCCCTGGGCGTGCTGCTCTACGTCTGCCTCACCAAGAAGCTCCCGTTCGAAGACCACCAAAACCTCAGCCTGCTGCGGGCCATCGAGGTCGGTCGGTTCCGAGGTCCGCGCGCGCACCGGCCCGAGATCCCACCCGCGTTGGAAGCGATCATCCTGCGCGCCATGCACCCCGATCCGGCGCAGCGCTTCCCCTCAGTGCACGCGCTCGGCCAAGCGCTCTGGAGCTTCGCCAGCCCGCGCAGCCAGCTCGAGTGGAAGAATTTCTATCTTCAAACGCCGCCGGCCGATCCGGCGACCGACCCGACGCTGCCGATCGCGCCTGCCGGAGCGACCCCCGGCGGACCCCTGCGGGGCGCGACACCGAGCGCTCGTCCATCGGTCGACCCCACCGCGGTCCTGCCGATCGACGGCGACGGCGTGCCGGAGCCTCGCGCGACGGCAAGCCCCCAGCTCCTGGTGTCGACGAAGTTGGCCGGCGCTACCCCTGGCCGCCCCGCGACGCCACCGGCGGCGGAAGCGCCCCAGCGGCGCCGGCGTCCGGGCGTCGCGATCGTCGCGGGCGCGCTGGTTCTCGCCGCGCTCGCCGCCGGCTACCGATGGATGGTTGTCAAGCCCGCGCCCGCGCCGTCAGTCGTGGTCGCGCCTGCCAGCCCGCCGGGCGAACCGGTTTCGAAACCTGTTACGCCGCCGGCTCCGGCGGTCATGCCGACCGCCGCGGCACCCGAGCTCGAGAAGCCCGCGCCCCCACCCCCTGCCCCGCGGGCGGAGCCGACTCCCGTGAAACCAGCGAAACGGTCGCCGGGCCCCAGAAGCCACGCAACGCGACCACCTGGCGCGCCGATGACGGGTCTCGACAAGAACGGAATTGGTATTCCATCGAACTGAGATTCGAGGTCATCCTCTTGGACGTTGATGCGCAGGTCGAGCAATGGCTAGATCCCTGACCGTGAGGCGCGCTCTGTCGCTGGCCGTCTATCTCGCGCTCGTCCTACTCTCGGCCTCGGCCCACGCCGCCCCGAGCCCGGACGCGCTCATCGAGGAAGGCCTGAATCTACGAAGAAATGGCAGGCCCGAGGAGGCGCTCGAGCAGTTCCGCCGCGCGCACGCGCTGGCGCCGTCGGCGCGGACCTTCGGTCAGATGGGACTGGTGGAGACGTCGCTCAAACGATGGGTCGACGCTGAAGGTCACCTGGCCATGTCACTGTCGAGCCCCGACGACGCCTGGGTCCACAAGAACCGGACGTTTCTCGACGAGGCCCTGGCCGTCTGCCGGCAGCACGTCGGCGAGCTGGTCGTCAGCGGGCCCGCCGGGTCCGAGGTGTTCGTCGCCGGTAACTCCGTGGGGACGCTCCCGACCGTACCGGCGATCCGCCTCGCGGAAGGGACCGTCACGGTCACTGCCAGCGCGCCAGGCTTTCGACCGTTCGAGCGCACTGCCACCATCACGCCGGGAAAACGATCGACTCTGGCGATCGCGCTGACGCCGGTCGCGCCCACGCCGCCCCCAGCGCCCCCAGCTCCGCCGCCGAAACCGGCGACGGCACCGATGCCGACGGTCACGGCCAAGCCCACTCTTTCACCCGAAGCGCGCAGCGGAAGCTGGCACACCTGGGGCGGCATCACCCTGGCCGGCGTCGGCGCCGCCGCAGTCGCCTGGGGCGCGGTATGGGTCGCCCTCGACGGCCGCTCGACGAACGGCGTGAAGGGCGGGCCTCAATACAATACCGCCACGGCGGGTTGGATCCTCGTTGGCGTCGGGACCGCGGCCATCGCGGGCGGCGCGGCCATCTTTTTCACCGCGCCGTCGACCAACCAGAAGGTGGCGATCGGTGTCGCGCCCGGATCGTTCTATCTCCGGGCGCGATTCTGAGCCGCTTCGTTAGGCCTTCGCTTTTTCCCCGCCGCCGCCGCCGTTGCCGACCGTGATCTTCTTCGGCTGCACCTCGGGCTTCTTCGGGACCGTCAGGGTGAGCACGCCGTTCTTGAGATCGGCGGAGACGCTGTCGCCGTCGACACCCTCGGGCAGCGTGAACGAGCGCGTGAAGCTGCCGTACGCGCGCTCGCTGGCGTAGAAGGTGTCGCTCTGTTCGTGCTTCTCCTGCTCGCGGTGGCCGGAGATCGCCAGCCGCGTCCCGGTCAGCGAGATCTCGAGGTCCTGCTCTTTCACGCCGGGCAGGTCGGCGCGGAACAGATAAGCGTCCTTCGTCTCGGTGACCTCGAAGGTCGGGGCGAAGCCGCGCACGTCGCTCGGGCTCAACACCGCTTCGACCTCGCGGAACGGATCCCAGCGCAACATGTCGCGCATGAGGCGCACCGGATCCCACGCCGCGCCGGACTGAACCGCTTCGTTACCCGGGTACTTCCTGATGAGGTTTGCCATCGTCGTTTTCCCTCCTTGCGATGATGTCGATAATCACCGCGCCGGAGACGACAAGCGCGACGGCTACGGCTCGAAGCCCAGCGCGCGCAGCTCGGCTTCGAGGCGCGCCACCTCACGCTCGACCATGGCCGGCGCCGGGCCACCCGGCAGCGCGCGGGCTGCGACAGCGCGGGCGGCATCGAGCGCCTGCATCACCTCGGGTGACAGCGCCGCATCGACGCTCCGCAGATCGGCGGCGTCGAGCCGGTGCAGCGGGAGCTGCTTCTCCTCGGCGCGGCGAACGAGCCGCCCGATCACTTCGTGCGCGCTGCGGAACGGCATCCCCCGCCGGACCAGCTCCTCGGCCAGATCGGTCGCCCCGAGCGCCGGGTCGGCCGCCGCCGCGCGCATGCGCTCGACGTCGAACTCCAGCGCGGCGACGAGACCGGGCAGCACCGCCAGCGACTGCTGCGCGGTCTCGACCGCGTCGTAGAGCGGCTCCTGTGTCTCTTGCAGATCCTTGTTGTAGGCCAGCGTCAGTCCCTTGCTGATCGTCAACAGCGCCACCAGATCGCCGACCGCGCGCCCGGACTTGCCGCGCAAGAGCTCGGCGGTGTCAGGGTTGCGCTTCTGGGGCATGAGCGAGCTGCCCGAGCAGTAGCCTTCGCCGAGCCGCACGAACCCGAACTCCGTCGTCGACCAGAGGACCAACTCTTCGCCGAGCCGCGACAGGTGCACCGCCAGCAGCGCCGCCGCGAAGGCCAGCTCCGCCGCGAAGTCGCGATCGGAGACCGCGTCGAGGCTGTTGTGCGTCGGTCCGCCCGTGAACCCCAGCGCACGGGCCGTGTGCGTCCGATCGATAGGCAACCCGGTCCCGGCGAGCGCGCCCGAGCCGAGCGGTGACTCGCTCGCCCGCCGTTCGGCGTCCGCGAACCGACCGCGGTCGCGCCCGAGCATCTCGGCGTAGGCCAGCAGATGATGACCGAGCGTCACCACCTGCGCGCGCTGCAGGTGCGTATATCCGGGCAGCAGCGTCGCCGCGTGCGCGCGCGCCTGCCGGCAGAGCGCCAGCCGCGCCCGATCGATGCCCGTCACGATCTCGAGCGCCGCGCGCCGCGCGTAGAGCCGCAGGTCGGTCGCCACCTGATCGTTGCGGCTGCGTGCGGTGTGCAACCGCCGCGCCGGCTCGCCGATCATCTCGATGAGGCGGCTCTCCACGTTCATGTGGATGTCTTCCAGCGCCGGATCGAGCGCCCGCTTCCCCGAGGCGATCTCCGCCGCGACCTCGTCGAGCCCCGTCACGATGGCCTCGGCGTCCGCCGCCGAGATCAGCTTGGCCGCCGCCAACATCCGGGCGTGCGCCTGGCTCCCCCGCACGTCGTCGCGGAGGAGGCGCCGATCGAAATGGACCGACGCGTTGAGCGCCGCCGCCGCCGGGTCCATCGCCCCCGCGAATCGCGCGCCCCGACCCCCGCTCGGCTTGCCGTCAGACATTTTTTCCTCTCATATCACCAACTGGCGAAATCGATCGCTGCAAGCTAACATCATGGAAGGGTCCGCGAACGACTGGCCCACAAAGGAGGAGAAGAACGCATGAGTAAACGCACCCACCGGAACGGTACGCTCTCTCTACGCCATCTCTCCCGGTTCGGACACAAGGAGGCCGACCGGAAGTAGCCCTCCTCGAGTTTCCCTCTCACGTTCGCAGTCCTGAGCCCAAGAGGACGCAAACCTGGATTCTTCGGCGCGGCTCACGCCGACGAGACCCATGAACTGGGCGGCGCCCCGCGGCGTCAGCCCCCCGACCAGTCAACTAGCGGATTCAAACGCGCCGGCGGGACCGCCCGTCCGGCGCGTTTCTATTTACACGGGACCTCAAAG
>DATNDC010000162.1:0-12684 GCA_035607055.1 Polyangia bacterium | reverse complement strand
GTCGACCGACAGGGTGCGCGGCACGGAGAAGGTACAGCGCTGGTGACCGGCGGTGGCCGTCGCCTCGACGCAAACGTCGGTGCCGCTCCCCTTGGCGGTCTCCCAGCGCAGCTGCACGCAGGTCAGGTGCTGGCCCTCGATCTCGAGGCGACCCTGGTCGGGATAGAACACCACCTTGGTCGGATCGATCTGCGCCGGCCCGGTGGTCGTCACCTCCGCCGCCGCGGCGACCGCGGGCGCGAAGAAGAGGGCGAGCGAGAGCGCGAGCTGGCTCCAAAGCCACCGCCGATCGGGCACGCCGCAAGTCTAGCAGCGCGCGCCGCCCGGCCAATTACCCACCGGCGCCCTAGGGAAGACACCGGAGGGGTGTCCCGAACCTGATCGCGTCGAGCGTAGGCCGGCTTCGCCGGCCGGAGCTCATCGCGGGGGGCGCGGGACCCTCCGAGGGTCCCGAACCTGATCGCGTCGAGCGTAGGCCGGCTTCGCCGGCCGGAGCTCATCGCGGGGGGCGCGGGACCCTTCGAGCGTCCCGGTTTAGTGAAAGACGCTCGTCCAGAGGGCGGCGCTGCTGCTGGTGTCGGTGGTGTATTCCCAGGCGGCGACCGCGGTGCCGTTGGTGCCCACGCCGAGCGCCGGCCAGAACACGCTCAGCGCGTCCATCGATTCGACCGGCACCTGCGGGTTCCACGTTCCACCCACCGTGAACCGCCGCGACACGAGGTCGAACCGAACACCGCTCGCGGCTGTCCGCTTGCGCCAGAGGAGCGTCACGTTGCCGGCCGAATCGCAGCCGAGCAGCGGCATCGTCGCCTGGCCGATGTTGTAGCTGTTGGGGTCGTCCTGCGCCGCGGTGTCGTCGGTCTCGAGCGGCGTCTCGGTCGGCCAGGCGGTGGCGTTCGCGGCAGCGCGGCTGGCGTGGACCTCGTAGTCGGTGCCGCCGACCTCGACGTTCCAGGCCACGGTCGCCACGCCGCTGTCGTCGAGGACCAGCGCCGGGGGAGTCGTCCCGTCGATGATGTTCGCCTCGGTGACCTCCAGCGCCGCCGCGAAACCGTTGACCGGCGTGTAACGGCGCGACCACAGCTCGATGTCGTAAGTGGAGGTGAGCTCGGTATAGGTGGCGATGGCGGAGCCGTTCTTGTTGGCGGCAATGCTGACCGTCGACGCCGCTGAGGCGTCGTCGTCGAACACGAACGCGTTCCCCCAGGCGCCGCTCGTGTACTGCGCCATCCAGACCGAGTTGATGTCGTTGGTGGTTCCGTCGCCCTGCTCCCACCCGACGAAGGCCTCGCCCGTCCCGGACATCGCCGCCGCCGGGTTGCGGTCGCCGTCGTCGGTGCTGGGCAAGAGCACGGTCGGTGAGCCCCAGGAGGGATTGTTGCCGCCGGCGCGGATGGCGGCGGCCACCTGCCAGTTGTTGTTGACCGACTCGGTCCAGGCCGCCACGGCGTCGCCGTCGGCGTTCATGGAGAGCGCCGCGCTGAAGGCGTTGGTGGTGGTGAGCGGCGTCGGAGGATTCGACCAGTTGACGCCGTCGCTCGAGCTGCTCTCCCAGATCCCGTCGTAGGTGGCGTCGTTGGTGATCGCCCAGATGGCGACGTAGATGCCGTTCTTGTCGACCGCCACCTTGGGCCCGTAAGCGCTCGTCCGCGTCTCGAGCGGCGTCGGCGTCCCCCAGCTGTTCTGACTGGAGTCGTAGTGGTTGGCGTAGATGGCGTTGCCGTTCTCGAAGACCACCACCGCGTTGCCGCTCGGATCGACGGCCACCGCCGGGTTCAGCTGGGCCGCGGTCGCGGGCCCGCCGACGCCGACCGCGTTCGACCACGAAGGCCCGCCGCTGCCGCCGGTTCCCGTGCCGCCAGTGCCGGCGCCGCCGGTTCCGATGCCGCCGGTTCCGGTGCCGCCGGCGCCGCCGCTGCCGGTCGTTCCGCCTTTGGCCCCGCCGGTGCCCATTCCGCCCGCGCCGCCGGTGCCGGTCGTTCCACCCTGGGCGCCACCGGTGCCGCTCGCGCTGCCACCCGTCCCGGGCTGTCCGGCGGCGCCGCCGCTGCCACCGTTCCCGACTGCGCCGCCTCCCGCCCCGCCAGTGCCGCTGGTGCCGGCCCCGCACAGCGCCGACGGGGCGCCCGCGGTCAGCATCACGGCGACCGGGCCGGCCGTGGCGCCGGCTTGCACGGTGACCGACATGCCCGCCGCGGCCGCGACACCGGCCCCGGTGGCGTCGAAGCCGCAGGCGAGCACCTGCACCGATCCCGAGACGGTCTTGGCCAGGTAGACGCCAAGCTCCACCGGCGACGACTTCCAGCTGGCGTCGTTCTCCCCGATCGCGCTCTGCGCCTGCACGACGACGGCGCGCACCGAGGCGACCGTGGCGACGGCCGGATCGACGGAGATGTCGACCAGCACCAGCGACCGCCCCTTGTCGGTGCAGGAGACGACCGCTCCGATCAATCCGATGCCGGCCAGCAGGCCCAGCGTCCGGCCGGCACGGGCCGCGGCCGCCCTTCTCCGTTTCGCGTTCAGTGGCATGAGATCCCCGTCGGGCAAGAGGCGTCCGCGGTCTTGGTGAACGCGCCCGCCGCGGCCGCGGCGCCGACCCCGACGGCGACGGCGCCGCCGATGAGCGCCCAGAACCACCAGCGCGCGTAGACCGGCTTCTCGGCGGGCGGGGCCTCGGCGGGCGCGGCGCTGACCACCGCCGGCGCGTTCGCCGCCTCCGGCTGCGGCGACGAGGGGAGCGGCGTGACGGGCGCCGGCGACGCCGGCTCGGGAGCCGGTGGCGCCTTGGCCTCGCGCTCGCGCTCGGCCTTCAGATCTTCCATCTCCTTGATGTAGCCCTCGATCTCCTGGCGCTCCGCCGGGGAGACCTCCTTGGCCTTGTGGAGGTAGTCGCGAAACGAGCTGATGGCGCGCTCCGGCTGCTTGAGGTTCTGCTGGCAGCGGCCGATGTTACGCAGGTAGTTGGGGTGCAGCGTCTCGGCGTAGAGCCGCGCGAACAGATCGAGCGCCTGCTGGTAGCGGCCCTCCACGAAGTCCTGTCGCGCCTGAAGCTCGCGCGGGTCGGGACCGGCGAGCGCGCGCCCCCCCCACCCCACCGTCGTCACCACGAGGGCGAGAGCCAACGCCCACCGCGCCCACCTCGGAGTCGAGCAACCACGCTGTCCGTACACGGCCGCGGACAATATCCGATCTCGCCGCCCATCCGGACGCAAAATCTGTTAGGCAAAATGCGGGCGTCAGCTCGCCGCGGCGCCCCGCAGCCGGCGTAAGCGCTGGCGCGCGCCGCGCAGGAGGTCGATCGCTGCCAGCCGCAGTCCCCGCCGGCGCCACAGAAGCCAGGTCAGGCTGCGCGTCCCGGTCGACAGCGATCGCTTGTATTGACTCTCGCCCGCGAGGAAGTCGTATTCCTTCAACCCCGCCGCCGCGCAATGGGCGATGGCGCAAGCGTGCGCGACCAGACCGGGCTTCATCCGGTTGTCGCTGCTCGGCGACAAGCCGCTCTGGTAGAAGAAGAAGCTCCCCGCCTCCCGGAAGCCGTAGAGCAATCCGATCGGCGACGCGCCCACCGCCACGCGCAGCAGAAGGACGTTCCCCGCCGGCAGCGCGCGCGCCACCAGCGCGCGGTGAAACGCCATGAACCGCGCGGAGGAGAACACACCCGGCTGCCCGCGCGCCGCCCAGGAGGTCTGGTGGAGCGCGCCGAGCTGGTCCAGGAAAGCGTGTCCCTCGTCGACCGTCGCCGCCGCCTGCAAGGCGATCTCGCCCGACTGCCGGTAGAGCTTGAGGCTCCGGCGGATCTGCTCCCGGCTGTTGCGCGAGAGCACCGCCAAGAAGCCGTCGAGGGTGGCCGGGAAAGCGGTCAGGTCGACGAAGCAGCTGTTCTTCTCGGAGCGCTCGAGGCGGCAGGCGGACAGGGCCTCGGGGACGATCGCCTCGGCCAACGCGAAGGCGGCGAACTCGTCCCAGGACTCGCGGGCCAGCCAGGCGCCCAGCGCCGTCACCACCGCCGGCCTGTCCTCGGGCCGACAGAGCAGTCTGTTGTACTCGAGACAGGTCTCGTCGGCCTCGTCCTCGCCCGCCGCGTTCAAGTAGAGGCGCCGCACCGGGACGGGACCGCGGCGTTCGCGGCGCGACACGATCAAACAGATCCCCGCCGCGCCGCCGTCGCGGTGGAAGACCAGGATCCGGGGCTGCAGCTGGGGCCCGAAGATCTGGATCCAGGTCTCGATCCAGTGGGGGCCGAGAAAGAACCCGGCGCGCGGCGCCGTCACCTGCGCCAGCTCGGCCCAGGTGGCCGACCAGCGGGGCCAGGCGGTCCAAGGATGGACCTCGACGCGAACCCCGCCGGGGGCCGCGCGCGCGCCTTCGATCACCAGATCTGCCGTCCGCTCGCCATCGCCAGTCCGACGCGCAGGCGGTAGTGCGACAACGGCGAACGATCCAAGGTGAGGCGCGCCACGTTGAACCGGTCTACGACGGGGGGAAGATTGGCGCCCCCGTAATAAGAGAACGCCGTCCGATAGCCGGTCTCCTCGAGGCACCGAAAGGTCACGTCCGAGAAGCTCGCCCGCGAGCCGAACGGGTAGGCGAGCGCGTCGACGGTCACCCCCAGGTTTTCGCGAATGATGTCGCGCGAACGCTCGCACTCGTCCCGCTGCGCCTCCGGGCTCAGCCGGGCCAAGAACTCGTGGCCGTGGGTGTGTGAGCCGATCCCCATGCCGGCCGCCACCAGCGCACGCGCCTCGTCCCAACTCATGAACATCCGCGGCTCCTCACTCGGGCGCGCGACGTCACAAGCCAGCTCCACCCCGGCGACAAAGCGCTCCAGATCGACAGCCTCTTGCTTCTTGCACAGACGCAGGACCTCCTGAATCGCGTTCTCCAACGGGACCTGGCTCAGATCCCAGCTGGCGAGCTGAGGATACTCGAGCTGGATCGTCGTCCGCCCCGTGCGGCGCAGCATGAAAGCCACCTGATCCCACCAGGCGACCTGCCGCGAGCCCACCAGCTTGGTGGTGAGGAAGAATGCCGCCCGCACGCCGTGCGCGCGGAGGATCGGCAACGCCACGTCGTGGTTGTCTCGATAGCCGTCGTCGAAGGTGATGAGCACGCAGGGCCGAGAGATCTTGTTCGGCCGGACGATCATCTCCTGCGCTTCCGCCAGCTCGACGATGCCGAAGCGTCTCTTGAGCGCGGCGACTTGAGCGTCGAACTCGTCGCCGGTCGCCTCCACCAAAGCGGTGTCATAACCGCCCGCGGTCGGATCACCGACCCGGTGATAGTTGACCACCAGAAGCGCCGGACGCCGAGCAAGCCGCTCGACCAACCGGGTGATCCCCAGCAAGCCCGCCAGCCGCGATACCTTCTCCCGCCTCGAGGTCGCTCTCACGGAGAGTCCAACCTCACGTTACAGCAATCACCGCGCCGAGGCAAAACGCGATATATAAATCGCGGTTTGATTGCGGTCCCTGTTCGCGTTGGTCGGGCGCCGAGTCGCTTGACGGCGGAGACCGGATTTCGTAGCCATCAGGGCACGTCGACCACATGAAACCCACCCTGCTCGTCCTCGCCGCCGGAATGGGAAGCCGCTACGCCGGCCTCAAACAGATCGACGGCTTCGGGCCGAGCGGCGAAACGATCATGGACTACTCGATCCACGACGCGCTCGCCGCCGGGTTCGGGAAGGTGGTCTTCGTCATTCGCCGCGACTTCGAGACCGCTTTTCGGGCGGCGATCGGCAACCAGGTCGAGCGCCGCGTCGCCGTCGACTACGTTTTTCAAGAGCTGGACGCGCTGCCGGCCGGGTTCACGCCGCCCGCGGGGCGCACCAAGCCCTGGGGGACCGCGCACGCGATCTGGTGCGCGCGGCGCGCCATCGCCGAGCCGTTCGTGTCGATCAACGCCGACGACTACTACGGCAAGAAGCCGTTCCTCGCGGTGGCCGAGCACCTGGCCAAGCCGGCGGCCGCCGGCGGCGTGCCGGCGTACTGCATGGTCGGCTACCCGATCCGCGAGACGCTGTCGGACCACGCCGCCGTCACGCGCGCGGTGTGCCAGGTCGACGGCGCCGGATTCCTCGAGGCGCTGGTCGAACGCCTGAAGGTCGAGCGGGTGGGAACCGGCGCCCGCTACGTCGACGAGGGCGGCGCGGTCCGGACCCTGGCCGGCGACGAGGTCGCCTCGATGAACTTCTGGGGCTTCACCCCGGCGGTGTTCGCCGGCCTCGAGGAGCACCTGTCGCGATTCCTCGGCGCCGGCAGCAAGGAGGCGATCGGCGGCAACCCCGAGTGCCTCATCCCGACGGTGGTCGGCGATCTCATTCGCGAGAAGGCGGCCCAGGTCCGCGTGCTGTCCACGTCCGATCACTGGTTCGGCGTCACCCACCCGCAGGACAAGCCCGGCGTGATGCAGACGATCCGCGAGATGGTCGACCGCGGCGACTACCCCTCGCCCATCTGGACCTGATGGACCGCGAGGCCGTGCAGGCCGCGTTCCGCGCCGCCACCGGCCACGAGCCGGAGGTCGTCGCCTTCGCCCCCGGCCGCGTGAACCTGATCGGCGAGCACACCGACTACAACGAAGGCTTCGTCCTGCCGGCCGCCATCGACCGCGGCGTGGCCGTCGCGGCCCGCCGCGCGCCGGGCGACACCTTCACGCTGCACGCGCTCGACCTCGGCGAGCGGTGCACCTTTTTGCGCCTGCGCCCGGAGCGCGATCCGGCGCGTCCCTGGGCCGACTACTTCAAGGGCATCGTCCGGGCGCTGGCCAGCCGGGGCCTCGACGTCCCCGCCTGCGAGGCGACCATCAGCGGCGATCTGCCGCGCGGCGCCGGCCTGAGCTCGTCGGCCGCCTACGAGGTCGCGGCGCTCGTCGCCCTGCGCGCGCTCGGCGGCCTGCCGCTGTCGTCGCTCGACATCGCCAAGCTGGCCCAGGAGGCGGAGAACCAGTTCGTGGGCGTGGCCTGCGGGATCATGGACCAGATGGCCGCCACGTTCGGCGCCGCGGGCCGCGCGCTCCTGCTCGACTGCCGCTCCCTGGCCCACCAGACGGTGGAGATCCCGCCGGGATTGAAGGTTGTCGTCGTCAACAGCGGCGTCCACCACGCCCTCACCTCGTCCGAATACAACAAGCGCCGCGCCGAGTGCGAAGAGGGCGTGCGGATCCTCTCCTCGCTGCGCGCCGGCCTCCGTTCATTGCGCGACGTCGAGGCGGAGGACGAGGCGCACTTCTTCCCGAAGCTGCCGCCCGTCGTCCGCAAGCGCTGCCGCCACGTCGTCTCCGAGAACGCGCGTGTCCTCGAGACCGTGAAGGCGCTGCGGGCGGGCGACACCGCCAAGCTGAAGACGCTGCTCGCGGCGTCGCACTTCAGCCTGCGCGACGACTACGAGGTGAGCTGCCCCGAGCTCGACGTCCTGGTCGACCTCGCGTTGGCGCACCCCGCCTGCCACGGCGCCCGCCTGACCGGCGCCGGCTTCGGCGGCTGCACCGTGAACCTGGTCGACGCCGCGGCCGTTGCATCGTTTTCGGAGGCCATCGCCGCCGGCTACCGGACGGCCGCTGGCGGCGCGCCCGACATCTACGTCTTCGAACCGAGCCCCGGCGCCCGGATCATTTAGGCTCGCCGTAGATGATCCCGCGCCCGCCCGTGCCGATGTAGACGCGCCCCGAGGCGCGGGGGTCGCCGGTGATGACGGTGCAGAAGCCCCACTGGTGCATGTCGTCGTTGATGCGCACCCAGGACTCGCCCTTGTCGTCGGAGCGGAAGAAGCCGGTCACGTCGCCGATCTTGCCGATGAGATAGAGCGCCGGGTAGGTCTTCCCCTCGGCGGGCTTGCCGAAGCCGAGCGCGTAGGCCTCGCCGACGCTGGGGATCGCCTCGTAGCTCTTGCCCGAGTCGGTCGAGTGATCGAGCTCCTTGAACGCCGTCAGCCAGACGTCGCCCTCGATGCCCGGCGTCGCGTGCACCGACGCCGAGCTGTACTGGTAGTCGCCGAGGCCAGGCAGCCCGGTCGGCGCGGCGGTAAAATGGGCGCCGGCGTCGGCGCTGGCGTAGGCCTGGCCGCCCTTGGCGTCGAACACGTAGAGCTTCTTGGGGTTCACGCGGTCGGCGGCCGGGCGGAACGGCACCGGCGCCCAGTCGGGCTGGGTCTCGGCGTCGGGGAGACCCTCGGGGTGGGTCCAGGTGGCGCCCATGTCGTGTGAGACGACGACCGGGCCTTCCATCGGCGACCAGAGCAGCGTCGTGCCGTCGGCGGAGACGGCGATCGAGCCGGCGCCTTTGCCCTTCGGTTCGCTCTTGAACGGCGTCCAGGTCTTGCCGCTGTCGAGCGAGGTGGCGCCCCACTGTTTGTGATCGTCCCAGCCGACGCGCGCGACCACGTCGGGCTTTCCCCAGGCGACGTCGATGCCGGTCGCCGAGCCGCAGAGCGGGTTGTCGAACATCCCCTCGGCCGTCGGCTTGTTGAGGTCGTCGTGGCGGAAGCCGCAGAGGTCGCCCATCGCCGAGAGCAAGGGCGGCCCCGCCGGCGGGCTGACCAGGTCCTTGATGACCGTCTCCTCGAGCCCCTGGTCGAGGAACTTCCAGTGCGTCGGCTTGTCCGTATCGGCGGCGGTGATGTCCTCGCTGGCCCAGAGCCCGGCCCCGGTCACGTACATGGCCTGTTCGGGGTGAAAGGGATCGATGTTGATGTCGCCCATCCAGCCGCGCCCGATCGGCTCGGACTTGTGCCAGTAGAGGTACTTGGCGCCCATGTCGTCGCGCACCTCCTTGTCGAACAGCGGCTTCCACTTTTTGCCGCCGTCGGTGGTGCGGAAGACCTGGTCGTGCTTCGACCAGCGATCGAGCGTGCTGGCCAGCAGCGTGCCGGGGTGCTTGGCGTCGATCGAGAGGCCGCCGTAACCGAAGGTGTCGTCGCGGCTCGGCTTGAGCGGCGTGATGTCGGTGAACTTGTCTTTCTTTGAATCGTACTTCCAGACCGAGCCCGTGGTGACGTCGTTGGGGCCGGGGCCGTTGCCGTAGCTGAGGTAGATCTCGCCGACCGAGTCGAGCTCCAGGTGGTGGGCCATCACCCCCTTGGGCTGGCCGGGCACCAGCTTCCAGGTCGCGCCCGCGTCGGTGCTGCGGTAGAGGCTGCCGTCGTCGTTGGCCACCGCCGCGTAGATGGTCGGCGTCGCTTTTCCTTTGGCGCCGCTCGCCTTGTCGAACACCACGACCGGGATGCCGATCCCCTTGTCGCCGTCGGTGGCCGTGAAGCCGGCCACCTTCTCCCAGGTGGTCCCCGAGTCGGCGCTCTTCCAGAGGCCCGACTTGCGCGACCCGAAGAAGAGGATGCTCGTCAGGTTGGGATCGATCGCCAGCCGTTCGCCCATCGAGCGGCCGTTCTCGTTGCCGCCCATCTTCACCGGCATGTCGATCGTTTGCCAGGTGTTGCCCCGATCGGTCGAGCGCATGATGGCGCCGTTGCCCACCCAGGAGCCGGTGTACTCGCCGGCCGCCAGGTAGACCTTGTTGGCGTCGACCGGATCGGCCGCCAGGCTCTCGATGCCGAGGAAGTTCGTGTCGCGCGGCAGCTGGTCGGTCAGCGCCACCCAGCTCTTGCCCGCCGGGTCCCAGCGGTAGGCGCCGCCCACGTCGGTGCGCGCGTAGACCAGGTCCTTCTCCACGGGGCTATAGACGATGCCGCTGACGAAGCCGCCGCCCAGGATGACCACGTTCTTCCAGGTGTAGGCGACGCTCCCCTTGAGCCCGCCGCCGCCGGGCGCCGCCGCGGCCGCGGCCGTCGGGCCGGTCCCCGGCGTGACCGGTGGGACCTGGCAGCTGCAGATCCGGCTGCACCCGGAGAGCGTGAACACCCCCACCCCGCCCGCCAGCAACGTCAACCACAGAGCGCGTGAACCCATTCTGGTCGGTCCTCTCATCATTGCGTAACGCTGGTTTGCGGGTCGCCGTAAACGATCCCCCGGCCGGAGGTGCCGAGGTAGACACGGCCCGGCTGGCGCCGATCGCCGGCCAGGATGTTGATGTAGCCGAACTGGTGTTGCGGATCGTCGATGCGCTGCCAGGTCATCCCGGCGTCGTCGGAGCGGTAGGTCCCCCAGACGCCGCCCACCGAGCCGGCCAGGTAGACGGCGGGGTAGGTGGCTCCCGCGGCGACCGGCGGCCCGAACCCGACCGCGGTCGCGCCGTTCACCGGGGGCGCGCCGTTCATCCCCGTCACCGCGGTGTAGGTCAACCCGGAGTCCTGCGAGCGGAGCAGAGCGGCGCTGGTCGCGATCCAGACGTCCCCTTCGACGCCGAACACCGGGCGGGGACGCCCGGACGAAGGGGACGTCGCCGCCACGAACGTCTGACCGCCGTCGGTGCTGGCGTACATCGCGCCGTGGCTGCTGGCGTAGAACTTGTGCGAGTTGACCCGATCGGCGGCCACCAGCGCGCCGGCGCTGATGCCGACGCTGGGATTCCAGCTGGCGCCGTCGGCCGGCATCGGCGGGGCCGCGCTGGTCGCGTACGAGGGCGTCCCCTTCTTGGGCGCCCAGACGAAGGTCGTCCCGTCGGCCGACACGGCGATCGATCCCGAGCCGGTGCTGCCGGACGGCGCGCCCGCGAAGGGCGTCCAGGTCCTGCCCCCGTCGGTGGAGTAGGCCCCGTTCTGACCGCTCGACCCCGAGTTGGTCCCCACCCGCGCGACCACGTCCGGCGCCGCCTCGGCGAAGTCGAGGCTCTGGGTGTTGCCGAAGATCGGGTCGCCGAACATCCCCTCGGGTGGGGAGACGGCGAGATCGTCGTGGCGGAACCCGCCGATGTCGCCCACGCCGGAGAGCAAGGGCGCGCCCACCGGGGGGCTCGCCAGATCGAGCACCACCGTCTCCTCGAGGCCGCCGTCCTGGAAGGTCCAGCTCGTCGGGACGCCGCTGTCGGCCATGGTGACGTCGGCGCTCGACCAGAGGCCCTGCCCGGTGATGAAGAGCGCGTGCGATGAATCGAAGGGATCGATCTCCACGTCGCCCATCCAGCCCATCGCCGGCAAGCCGGTGGTGTGCCAGTAGAGCCACTGGGCGGTCGCCACGTCCCAGGCGCTCCCCTTGACCAGCGGGACCCAGCTCTGACCGCCGTTGGTGGTCCGGTAGATCTCGCCCGGCGACCAGTCGTCGATGGTCGTCACCAGCAGCGTTCCCGGTCGCGCGGCGTCGGCCGAGATCCCGCCGAACCCGAACGCGCCGTGCGTCGGGCTCACGTCGGTCCAGGCGCCGGTCGCGGGCGTGTAGCGCCAGACCGCGCCCGCGGTGACGCCGTTGGGGCCCGACCCGTTGTTGAAGGTGAAGAACACGTTGCCGCAGCCGTCGAGCACGGCGTGGTGGGGCATCACCCCGCTCGGCTGCCCGGCCACGGCCGTCCAGGTCGTCCCCGCGTCGGCCGACCGGTAGAGCGCCGTCCCGCTGGTGACGCCGACGCCCACGTAGATCGCCGGCGTCGGGCTCCCCGGCGTGCCGCTCTTCGGATCGAACAGCACGAACGTCAGCCCGTAGCCGCTCCCCGAGGCGCTCCCCGAGCCGGCGCCGCCGCCCGTGGCGCCGATGGTCGGGAAGCTCGCCACCGCGGTCCAGGTCGCGGCCGAGTCGGTGCTCTGCCAGAGCCCCGAGTTGCGCGACCCGAAGTAGAGGGTGCTCGGCAGGTTGGGATCGATGGCCAGCCGCTCGCCCATCGAGCGGCCGTCGACGTTCCCGCCCATGGCGGCCGGGATGCTGTTCGTCGTCCAGGTTCGCCCCATGTCGGTCGAGCTCAGGATCGCGCTCGCGCCGGCGCCGGCGGTGAGGTACTCGCCCGCCGCCAGGTAGACGCGATTGGGATCGACCGGATCGGCGGCGATGCTCTCGATCCCGATGAGGTTCGAGTTGGCGCGCCCCACCCAATCGGTGAGCGGCCACCAGCGTCCGTTGGCCGGATCGAACCGGTAGGCGCCCCCCACGTCGGTCCGGGCGAAAGCCAGGCCCGGCATCACCGGGCTCATGATGATTCCGCTCACGAAGCCGCCGCCGTGAATGGCCACGTTCTGCCAGGCATAGGGGCCGGCGGGAGCGGTGTCGGCCGAGGGGATGCTGGCGCTCCCGGTGTAGGGCGCCGGTGGCGAGACCGCGCAGGTCGGCGTCACCCCGGTCGACCGCTTCCCGCCGCTGTCGACGCAGGAGAGCGCGGCGGCCAGCCCGACGACGGCGCCCGCCGCGACGAGCGCCTTGATGAGTACGCGGACGATCCCCGCCACGACGCCTCCTAGTGCTTCTCGAGCGCGATGTCGTCGATGAAGATGTCGAAGTGCTTCGGCGACGCGCTCCAGGTCGCGATGCGGAACTCCCAGAACGAGGTGGGATCGAACCCGGCGCCCGGTCCCTTGGTGAACGCCGAGATCGGGATCTCGACCTTGTGCCACTTGCCGTCGTTGAACCCCTTGGCGTAACGCTCGACGTTCACCGTCGCGCTGTCTTTCTTGTTCGCGCTGCACCCGAGCAGCACGCCGACCGACGCCGGATCGAGCGCCGAGTCGGGGCTCTTCGACTCGACGCGGATCTGGAACGTCAGGTGGCTGTAGGGGGTCATGTCGTAGCCGGCGTTCTGCGGATACCAGCCGAACAGGTTCCACCCCATGCCCAGGAAGCCGGGCCCGTCACCGTGCAGCTTGAGCGCCGTGC
>DATNDC010000081.1:0-16406 GCA_035607055.1 Polyangia bacterium | reverse complement strand
AAAGGAGCCCCCATGTCTCTCACGAAGTCCACAGGTAAACCTATCGACATCCGCCCGGCGACGGGCAAGCTCGGCATCCTGGTCCCCGGAATGGGCGCCGTGGCCACCACCTTCATGGCCGGGGTCGAGGCCATCCGGAAGGGGATCTCCAAGCCCATCGGCTCGCTGACGCAGATGGGGACCATCCGCCTCGGCAAGCGGACCGACGGGCGCTCGCCGGCCATCAAGGACTTCGTCCCGCTGGCCAAGCTCGACGACATCGTGTTCGGCGGCTGGGACCTCTTCCCCGACGACGCCTACCAGGCTGCGGCCAAGGCGGGCGTGCTGTCGAAGGAGCACCTCGCGCAGCTCAAGGATTTCCTCTCGACCATCAAGCCGATGCCGGCCGTGTTCGAGCAGGCCTACGTGAAGAAGCTGACCGCCACCCACGCCAAGAAGGGGAAGAACAAGGCTGACCTCGCCGCGCAGGTGATGGACGACATCAAGGAGTTCAAGAAAAAGAACAACTGCGACCGGCTGGTGATGGTTTGGTGCGGCTCGACCGAGGTCTACCGCAGCGCCGCCCCCTGCCACGCCACCCTGGCGTCCTTCGAGAAGGGCCTCGCGGAGAGCGATCCGGAGATCTCGCCGTCGCAGGTCTACGCCTACGCGGCGCTCAAGCTCGGCATCCCCTACGCCAACGGCGCGCCCAACCTGACCGTCGACACGCCGGCGCTGATGGAGCTGGCCAAGCAGAACAACGTCCCCGTCGGCGGCAAGGACTTCAAGACCGGCCAAACTTTGATGAAGACGATCCTGGCGCCCGGCTTCAAGGCGCGCCTCCTCGGCGTCGAGGGCTGGTACTCGACCAACATCCTCGGCAACCGCGACGGCGAGGTGCTCGACGATCCGGAGTCGTTCAAGTCGAAGGAGGTCTCCAAGCTCGGCTCGCTGGAGCACATCCTGCAGCCGCACCTCTACCCCGACCTCTACGGCGAGATGCACCACGTGGTGCGCATCAACTACTACCCGCCGCGCGGTGACAACAAAGAGGGCTGGGACAACATCGACATCTTCGGGTGGATGGGCTACCCGATGCAGATCAAGATCGACTTCCTCTGCCGCGATTCGATCCTGGCGGCGCCGATCGTCCTCGACCTGGCGCTGTTCATGGACCTCGCCCAGCGCTGCGGGATGAGCGGCATTCAAGAGTGGCTGTCGTTCTACTGGAAGAGCCCGCAGTCGGCGCCGGGCCTCTACCCCGAGCATGATCTGTTCATCCAGCTGATGAAGCTCAAGAACACGCTCCGTCACCTGCGCGGGGAAGACCTCATCACGCACCTCGGGGCCGAGTACTACGACTGAGCGGCCTGCGCGGCCCCTCACCCTGCGCGGCCGCTCACCCTGCGCGGCCCCTCACCCTGCGCGGCCCCTCACCCTGCGGGGCCCCTCACCCTGCGGGGCCCCTCACCCTAGCCCTCTCCCCGCTACGCGGGGCGAGGGGACCGGATCGGATCGGATCTCGCTGTCGACCCTGATCTCCGTTACGTACGGGTCGACCGCGAGCTCTCGAATCTGCGCTGCCGGCCGTACGTGGGCTTTTTGCGGCGCGTGGGCTGCCTTTCAAAATCGAGGGCGCAGCCCACGCGCCGCAAAAAGCTTCGTGCGGCGGTTGCGGTCGTGCGAGCGGCGGAGATCGAGACGCACGAAACGGAGATCAGGGTCGATCAGGAGATCAGGGTCGATCAGGAGATCACGGTCGATCAAAGGAGTCCGATCCGGATCCGACTCCCTCTCCGGGCTGGCGGGCCTCTCCGGGCTGGCGAGCCTCTCCGGGCTGGCGAGCCTCTCCGGGCTGGCGGGCCTGGGCGAGGGCTGGGGTCAGGAGAGCCGCGAACAAAGCGGCGGCGGCGACGGCGGGGAGGGCCAGCACCAGGCCGCGGCACGGGTCGACGGGGACGGGGCCTGCCAGGTGGGAGAGGGTGGCGCGCGGAATGGAGAAGACGATCAGCGCCGCCCAGGCAACATGCCGGGTGACGGTGCCGGCGCCAGCGCCACGGAACGCCACCACGAGCGGCGCCAAGAGCATCACCAAGACGTGGCTCCAGCCGAGCGGGTTCGCCAGCACCGGCAGTGCGAGCCAAGCCGCCAGGGTCGATCGGGCCGGGTCGGGCCGGCGTAGCGCAAGCAGCGCCAGCACCAGGAACGCGCCAACGGCCGCGGCGTAGAGGCTTGTCGCCAAGGCGGGGGCGGCCAGCAGGGGACGGGCGAACGGTCCCGGGGCGCCGAACAGACGCGCGATGGCACCGGCGAGCGACGCCGTGTTCGCCGTCCAGGGCGCCCAGATCGCGGCGTTCCGTGCCGCCCCACCGACGAAGGCCTTCCAGGGAGCGGTCCCGTCGACCGCCAGCGACGCGATGGCCGCCGTTCCGATCGTGGCGGCCATCGCCACGGCCGCCCGGCGATGGCGCACGACCAGCAGACCGAGGAGCAAGATCGGCGTCATCTTCAGCGAGGCAGCCAGGCCGAACAGCACGCCGGCGCGTCGCGGGCGATCGGTGGTGAGCGCGACCAGCCCGTCGGCCAGCAGCGCCGCCAGCAGGATCGACCACTGGCCCTTCTCGAGGCAGTGCAGCACGGGCGGCCAGAGCGCGAGCGCGCCAAACGCAAGGGCGAGCCGCGTCCCCCCGGGTGGCGCTTCCGGCGCGGCGAGCTTCAAGAGCGAGATCGCGAGCCACCCGAGCGCCAGCAGCGAACCGGCCGCCCAGACGAGCGCCGCCGTTCGCCAGGAGACGAGACCGAGTGGCCGGACCGGTAGCCGCGCCGGCGGCGGGTGGGCGTGATACGGGGCGCCGTAGAGCAACAGCTCCGGCGCGCCGAACTGGACCGCGCGCGCGTTTCCCGCCTCGCCCTCGGGCGGCGGCGCGCCCCGGCCGTCCGCCAGCCGGGCCCGCGCGACCACGTAATCGCGCGCGAAGTCGGCGGGGGAGAGCGCACCCACGGCGGCGGCCACGAACGGATCGGCGCCGGCGGTCGCGGCGGCCGCCGCCACCAGCGCGAGCGCGAGCCCCAGCCGGGCGCGACGACCGGACGCGCTCACGGCGTCCTCGCCGATCCCGACAGGCTCCGATCGCACAAGCCGAGCGGCCGTCGGCCGTAGCGGGCGAGGTTCTCGTCCATCGTCGAGGCCGGCGAGTGCCGGTAGAACAGGTGGTAGATGGTGCCGGCCCAGGGGACCCGCGCGACGGGGCCGAAGGCGATCGTCGCGTTGCCCGCGAAGGTGAACAGCGCGGCCGCCAGCAGGAGCTGGCCACGTGCGCCCGGGAGGGAGCGCCAGTCGCCGAGCGCGCGGGCGCAGTAGACGAGCAGCACCACGAACAGCGGCTGATAGAGGCGCGGCATGAGGTCGCCGCGCATCTGCCAGCGCCCCGCGTACGGCGGCGCGAGGTTGTTGAAGAGAAAGACCAGCGCCACCGCGCCGAGGAGCGCCGTCTCGGAGGGCGCCAGCCGCCGGACCGCGAGCGCCGCCATCAGCAGGAACCCGAGCGGCAGGAAGAGCATGTTGCTGAACAGGAAGTTCTCGACGAGGACGACCGGGAAATCGCTCACGCTCCGCAGCCAGGCGCCGAGCCCGGGCGGGTGCAGGTAGGCCCGCAAGACGGTCCCATAGATCGCCGTGTTCGCGTTGACGAGTGGCGCGGCGAACGCGAGCTTGAGCAGCAGCAGCGCGGCCAGCGGCGCCGCCGCCATGGTCGCCACGGCGAGCGGGATCTCCAGGTAGCGGCGACGCGCCAGCAGCAGGAACACCGCCGCCACCCCGAAGAACGGCGCCAGGTCGTAGGCCGTGAAGAGCAGGCCCATCGCGCCGCCGATTCCGGCCACCGCCGCCAGGCGCCGCCGCTCGTCGAGCCGCACGAGCAGGATGTAGAGCGCGATCGACGCCGGTACGATCGCCACGTAGGCATAGGGCAGACCCGCCCAGTACGTGATGCCGGGATAGGTCGCGTAGAGCCAACTCCCCGCGATCGCCGCCGCCTCGCCGTGGCGCCGCCGGAGGTGGAGCGCCAGCGCCAGGAGGCCCGCCAGCTGACAGAGCAGGCTGGCGACGAACCCGCCCGCCAGGTAGCCGCCCACCTTCATGAAGGGGTAGGCGAGCAGCGGGAACAGCAGGCGGCGCAGGACGACGCTCTTCTCCCAGTGCGCCCGCGGCTGCCCGTCGAGCATCTGGAACACCGCTTCGTGGTGCGGCTGGTCGATGTTCACCAGGTAACCGCACGGCTTCGTGACGGTCGAGGCGCCGTAGGTCGAGGCGTAGGGCGCCATCGTCCCCGACGACAGCCAGACCGCCAGGGCCAGCAGGGCAGCAGCCCCGGCCAGGTGAACGCGAAATCCCATCCGTTCAGCCGCTCGGGCCATCGTACGCGCCCCCCGCGGGGGGCGCCAGGCAGCGGTGTCGAGAGGCGCCCGCGAGAAGCGGCGCGATGCTCAGTGCAAGAGCCCGGGCTCGTTGGCCGGGGTGGGGTGGATCCCGAGCGGCGCGAGGTGGGGGAGAATCCAGCGCGGCAAGGTGGTGTCGGTCGACGCGGGGAGGAGTCCCAACGCCTCGGCTTCCTCGTCTCGCGGGCGCGGGACGACCGCCGCCCCGGCGGTGAGGGCGCCGGCCCACAGCCCGCGGCGTTCGCGCGCCGACCAGCGGCGGACCACCCAGGCCGCCGTCTTGGCGCCGAAGGTGGCGTGGCGGGCCTCGTCGTGCAGCAGCTCGGTGTAGGCCCAGGCGAACAGCGGCTCGCGGCTGAGGGCGCGGGCCGCGGCGAAGGCGGCGGCCGAAACAGGCTTTCCGAGTGCGTAGTCGGCGACCAGCGTGCGGGCGAGGGCCGCTTCGCCCGCGGGCGCCCGCGGGACCAGGTCGAGCCGGCGGGACGTGGCGCTGGCGACGGCCCCGCGCCGCGTGCTCGGATCGAGCTCGTCCGTCACGCAGGCGCAAACGTCGAGGTGGTGGACCTCGTCGGTGATCACCCGGGCGGCGGCGGCCAGCAGCGCCGGCGGCGCGTTGAGGGCGGCCAGATCGGCGGCGATGTGGGCGGCGCTCGCCACACCGCGCCGTTCGTCCTCCGCGATGCGCCGCCACCCGGCGGCGACGCGGGCGAGCAGGCTCGGCGAGTAGCGAGACCGGTCGAGGGTGTGAAAGGGCATGCTGGCGATAACAGCAAGCGTCGTGCCCCGCCCCGCGCCTCGGAGGCCCGCGATTTCCGGGCGACGGCTCTCAGATCTTCGACGCTGGGCCTGTGAAAACCGGCGTCGACCTGACAGCTATGTCGCGCCAATGCAGTTGGCGCGCCCGCACCTGCCCTCGGGCCCGGCCGGGGCGGTCATGGCCCGCGAAGGCGGCGCAGCTCCTCGGCGAGCTCCACGGCGCCCGGATCGAGCGCCAGGAGGCGCTCCAGCTCCGTGATCGCCGCCTCGGCCTGACCCGTCTGCGCGTAGATCTCCGCGAGGTGCTGGGCGGCGGTCCGATGGCGCTCGTCGATCTGGGTGGCGCGGCGCAGCTCGGCGATCGCCGCGCGCGCCGCGCGGGCGTCGGCCGGCGCCTGCCGGAACAGCGCCCACCCCAGCGCAGCCCGGTAGTCGGCCTCGTTGGGGACGAGGCGCGCCGCTTGCCGCAGGACCTCGACGGCTTCGTGGTGGCGTCGCGCGCGCAGGTGCTCGAGGCCGACCTCGTAGAGTGAATGCGCGGCGCCCCCGGGAGACGACGAGGTCGCGCGGATCGGCGTGGGGATCGGCTCGACGACGGTGTCGTGCCTGGGGATGGGCGGCTCCTCGTCGGCGTCTCCGAGCCGGCCGACGTAGGCCTTCCGGCGGGCCGGATCGCGCAGCACGCGGTGTGCCTCCGTGAGGGCGTCGAAGATCTCCTGCGCCATCGTGCGATCGTCGTCGGGCGCGAGGCGGTAACGGTCGGCGTGGAAGTTGCGCGCCAAGGCCTCGTAGGCCCGGTCGATCTCGACGACGGACGCCTCGCGCCCGACGCCGAGCGCCCAGAAGTGGTCCTGCGTGCGGGCCATCTGCAGCATCATCGACAGCTCGCCGCTCCCCAGCGCCGCCGGCTGCCGGTCGGGCGGGGGCGTGGCCGCCGGCGCGGTGCTGTTCGAGGGCGCGCGCCGGCGCGAGGTCGCCTCCTGCGGCTGGATCATCCCCGCCTCGGAGAGCGCCACCACCAGCAGGCGCGCCTTCGGCACCGGGATGTTGGCGTAGGCCAGGATCTCCTCCAGCTGGTGGGTGCCGTCGATCTCGCGGATGAAGGCCAGCTCGTTCGGATCGGCGGTCATCTCTTGCAGGCGCAGCATCGGATCGGCGACCAGCGCCACGAACTGCCCGGTGTAGCGCGCCAGCACCGCCTTCTGCCGGGACTCGTCGTAGTGGCGCCGGATCCCTTCCAGGATCAGGGCCGCCGGCGGGCGCTCGAGGCGCGTCGCCTGCGAAGGGACGTCCCCGAGGGCCCGGAACATGAATTTGCCGTCGGCCCAGGCGAAGACTTCCAGGAGCTTGGCCTCGATCTGGTCGACCAGCGCGCGCTGGAGGTTGTGCGGTGAGAGCACCCCCATCTCGATGAGGATCTGCCCTTGCTGCCGCTTCTCCTTCTGCATCCGCGCGACCGAGCCGGCCAGCGCCTCGCGGGTGATGAGCTTCTTTTCCAGCAGGATCTGGCCCAGGCACTCGCCGAGGAGGTTGGAGCGCGCCGAGACCGGATACCCCTCGGCGAGCAGGACGATCTTCTTCGTCCCTTCTCGCAAGAGGAGCAGCGAGCCGGTCGCCCGCGTCGCGTAGAGTCGTTGCAGCACCCGGGCGAGCGGCGTGCGCTTGAGCGTGCCGGAGAACTCGGCCTGCGCCGGGTCTTCGACCAGGCTCTTGGCGGTCCGCTCGACGGCGCGCCGCTCGCGCTGCTGCGCCGGATCGCGCAGGCTCTCCCGGGGGACGGGCGGCGGCGTCACGTCCTCGGCCACCGCCGGGGCGGGTGGCGCGGCAGCCAGCTCCGCCAGCCGGGGGACGATCTGCTGAGCATCGAGCGGCGTCGCCAGGTAATCGGCCGGCGCGAACCGCCGGCGTGCCTCCGCGCGGTGGCTGGTGCCGCGGTGGGTGGTGGCCACGAAGACGATCGGCAGCGCGCGCGTCTCGGGCTCGCGCCGCAGCTCCTCCGCCAGCGTGAACCCGTCCCCGTCACCGAGCCGGGTCCCCACCACCAGGGCGTCGGGCCGCCGAACGGCGATGCTCCGCTTGGCCCAGGTCCCCTCGGTCTCGGAGGCCATCTCGTAGCCGGCCTCTCGCAGCGCCGCACCGATGCGCTCCTGGAGCTCGGCGTCTTTTTCCACGATGAGGACGTAACCGGGCATCGGGTAGCCCCAGAGTCTATCGCGGGGGCCGGTGTGGACAAAGGCGGAGGCCGTTGTTAAGTACGCCGGGCGGAAGCCCATGGCGGCGCGGGCGAAAAAGAGTGCCAAATCCCGTCGGGGCCGCGCGGCTCGCGGCGGGCTGGCGGCGATCGTCCTGGCGGCGGGCAAGGGGACGCGGATGCGCTCCGCCCGCGCCAAGGTGCTGCACGAGATCCTGGGTCAGCCCCTCGGCCTCTACCCGATCGCGCTGGCGCGCGCCGTGGGAGCCGATCCGGTGGTGGTCGTGCTCGGACACCAGCGGGCGGCGGTCGAGGCGGCGCTCGGCGCGCGGCTCGGCGCCGGCGCGCTGACCGTCGTCGAGCAGACCGAGCAGCGCGGGACCGGGCACGCCGCGCGCCTGGCGATGCCGGCGCTCCGGAGCTTTCGCGGCGACCTCGTGCTGGTGCTCTACGGGGACGTGCCGCTTCTGCGGCGCGAGACGCTGGCCGCGCTGGTGGGGACGGCGCGCCGGTACCGCTGCCTGGCGATGGTGACGACCACGCCGCCCGATCCGACCGGCTACGGCCGCGTCCTGCGCGACGAGCGCGGCCACGTGATGGGCGTCGTCGAGCAGAAGGACGCCACGCCCGAGGAGCGCGCCATCGGCGAGGTGAACGCCGGGATCTACTGCGGCCCGCTCGACTTCTTCCGCGAGGCGACGGCCGCGCTCACCACCCGCAACGCCCAGGGGGAGTACTACCTGACCGACATCGTCGCCCGCGCGGCCGCGGGGATCGGCGTCACCGCCGTGGAGGCCGACTTCCGCGACGTCGCGGGCGTCAACGACCGCCAGCAGCTGGCCGAGGCGGAAGCGGTCCTGCGCGCGCGGACCAACCGCGCCTTGATGGCGCACGTCACCTTTCGCGATCCGGCCACCACCGACGTCGAGCCGGGCGTCGAGATCGGCGTCGACGTCGAGCTCGGTCGGGGGGTCTCCTTGCGCGGGCGCACCCAGATCGGCCACGGCGCGCGCATCGAGGACGGCGTCATCCTGGTGGACACCGAGGTGGGCGCCGGCGCGCACCTCCTCCCCTACTGTGTGGCCCACGCGTCGGTGATCGGCGCCGGCGCCAGCGTGGGCCCGTTCGCGCGGCTGCGGCCGGGGACCAACATCGGCCCGGACGCCCACGTCGGCAACTTCGTGGAGACCAAGAACACGACGCTGGGGCGGGGGAGCAAGGCCAACCACCTGACCTATCTCGGCGACGCCACCGTCGGCGAGAAGGTGAACATCGGAGCCGGCACCATCACCTGCAACTACAACGGCTACGAGAAGTTCCGCACCACCATCGACGACGGCGCCTTCATCGGGTCGGACACCCAGCTCATCGCGCCCGTGCGGGTCGGCAAGGGAGCGGTGGTCGGCGCCGGCACGACGGTGACCGAGGATGTGCCGCCCGGCGCGCTCACGCTGACGCGCGTGCCGCCCGTCAACAAACCCGGCTACGCGCAAAAGGTGGCGAAGAAATACGCCGCCGCGCGCAAGTCCGGTTAGGATTCAGCCCGGAGGTTCCGATGCCGACGTCCGTCAAGGCGTTCTTCGACCAGAAAGTCCCTTCCGTCCTCGCCACCAGCCCGGAGAAGGCGAAGGACGTGGCCGCCGTCTACCTGTTCAAGATCAGCGGCGCCGACGGTGGGACCTGGACCGTCGATCTGGTGTCGAACCCGCCCACCTGCACCCCGGGCGCCTCGGGTTCCCCGCAGTGCACGATCGAGGCGAGCGACGCCGACTTCCGCGGCATGATCGACGGCGGCATGCAGGCGGCGATGTCGCTGTTCTTCAGCGGCAAGCTCAAGGTCGCCGGCGATCCGATCTTGGCCACCAAGCTGTCGAAGCTGCTCCAGATGGCGGGTTAGTGCTCGCCCCCCGCCGCCGGCAAGCCGGGCTCTGGGGGAAAGTCTGGCTCTGGGGGGCGGCGCTGGTCGGGCTGGCGACCGCGGCGCGGTTGCTCTGGGTGCTGTCGGTTCCGACGGTCCCGGTGAGCGACTTCGCGATGTACCGCGAGTCGGCGAACTACCTCTCGGAGTTCGGGCACCTCGACCACGGGTTCATCTACATGCCCGGGTTCGTCGCGCTGCTGGCGGCGATCAAGAACCTGGGCGGCGACCTCCTGGCCCAAAAGATGCTCGGCGTCGCCTTCGGCGCGATCGGCGCCGCCGGGCTGTTCGTCCTCACCGCGCGGTTGCTCGACGCCGAGCCCGACGAGGCGGCGGCGCCCGCGCGCCTCCGCCGCTTTTGTCCCTGTCCGCACGCGGCCGCGGCGACCGTGCTCTACGCGCTGTGGCCCGCCGGCGTCGCGATGGCCAGCGTCGTCGGCACCGACGTTCCGGCGGCCGCCCTGATCGTCGGCGCGCTGGCGCTGTTGGCGGCGCTCGGGCCGTGGCGTCCCTGGACTGCGGCGCTCGTCTTCGGCGCCACGATGGGCCTCGCCGCCTGGGTGCGCGCCGTCGCGCTCCCCCTCTCGGGTCTCTCGCTCTTCTATTGGCTGGCCCGACGCGAGCGCGCCGGCCGGGCCCTGGCGCTGGCGGCGGTGGGTCTGGCGGCGGCGCTCGTCGTGCTGTCGCCCTGGGCGCTCCGGCACGTCAAGCAGAGCGGGGCGCTCTACTTCACCGACGATCACGGCGGGATCACCGCGCTCATCGGCGCGAACCCCGACTCCGAGGGGACGTACACGCGCGCGCTCAACCAGATGTTCAAGGACGTCACGGGCCGGAGCGTGCTCGCCGAACCCCACCACGCCACCGACCAGGCGGCCTACGCGATCGCCCGCGCCTGGACCCGGTTCGAGCCGCGCTACACGCTGGGCCTGGTCGCGCTCAAGGCCGATCGCCTGTTCGACCCGGAGATCCGCCTGCTCTACTGGCCGATCTTTCGCCCCGGCGTCCTCACCGGCGGGCGCGCCGCCTGGTTCGCCGCGCACCAGGCCGGCATCGAGTCGCTGGCCGACGCCTTCGGCCTCGGGGTGATGGCGCTGACGCTGGCGGGGATCGTCAGCGCCATCTTCCGCCGGCGCTGGCTGCTGCTGACGCTGTTGCCGTATCAGCTCGCGCTGGTGGCGACGTACACGCTCTTCTTCGCCGAGCCCCGCTACCGCTTGCCGATCGAGCTCTTGGCCTTTCCCTTCGTCGCCGCCGCGCTCGGCGAGCTCGCGGCCCTCGGCACGGCGCTCGCTCGCCGATCGCGCGACGGCCTCCGCAGTTCCACCCCCGCGCTGGTGGTCGCGCTGGCGGTGATCGTGATGTGGCGGTTCGTGTGGCCGGCGCTCCTCGACGGGGGCGCCGCGCTGCGCGCCCGGCACCGCTGGGCGGCCACCGAGGTGACGATCGAAACGGCTCCTCACCCCGCGACCCGCATTCTGCTCTGGCGGCCGGCGCCGCCGCTGCCGGCGAGCTCGCCCATCGAAGGGGCGCCGAACGGTCTCCACCTCCGGGTGGGCGCCGACGGGACGGCGCGCGCCCACGTCCGCCTCGAAGGGGACCCGCTGCCGCCCGGTGCGTACGACCTCGGGATGCGCGCCAGCGACGAGGCGAGCACGCCGGTTCGCCTCGACGTGGCCGGTCAGGTCGCGGTGGTCGCTCCGGGCGGCCCCACCGACGTCCTGTCCCGCCCTCCGCAGGCCGGCGGTCCGCTCGAGCTCGACGTCCGCGCGACCGGCCTGCCCGGAGCGTCAGTCTGGCTTACCGACTTGCGTATTTCGCCTTCCTCTTTTGATGACGCGGTGAAATAGCCGCCCCGGCGATCCTTTGCCCCTTCCGGGTGGCCCCGTGTTAATGGTCAAAGTGGGGAGAGTGACGGTTGAGCTCCGACGCTTTCGATCCCGAGCCGCCTCTGCAACCGCCGCCGGTCGAGGACTGGTCCGCGCGGATCGAGGCGCTGCTCGCGGAGGCTGAAACGACCGCCGCTGGCGCCGAGCGGGCCGCGGTTCTCTGCCGAATTTCCGAGATTTATGAACGGCGCCTGGCCGATCCGAACGGCGCGCTGCTGACGCTGCAGGCGGCGCTGGCCGAGGATCCGACCAGCGGTCGGGTGATCCAGGAGATGGAGCGGCTCGCGCGCGGTCACGGGATCTGGGGCGAGCTCGGGGCCGCGACCGCCGAGGTCGCCGCGGGGCTCGAGGACGGCAAGCAGGCGGCCGATCTGTGGGTGCAGATCGCCTTCTGGAACGAGACGGGGCGCGCGCAGCTCGACGAAGCGGCCAAGGCGGCCGAGACGGCGCTGGAGCTGGCGCCCGGCCACGGCGGCGCGCTCGCCCTGCTGGAAAATATCTACCGGCGGCTGCGCAACTGGGACCGCTTCGTCGAGGTGCTGGGGCGCCGGCGCGTGCAGCCGGGCGCCGACGCCGCCCGCCTCGTGGAGGCGTACAAGGAGGTGCTGCGATACGAACCCCGGCACACGGGGGCGCTCGAGGGGTTGGCCGAGCTGCACGAAGAGGCGGGAGACTGGGACGCGGCCGCCGACCTCCTGCGGCGCCTCGTGGCGGCGCTGCCCGACGGGCAGGCGCGCCTGCCGCCGCAGTACGCGCTCGCCAAGCTGCTCAAGGAGCAGCTGCGCGATCCGGCGGGCGCCGAGGAGCAACTCGCGCTGGCGCTCACGCTGCCGGGCGGTGGCGCGCACGCGCCGACCCTGCTGTTGCTCGCGGCGCTCTACCGCGAGCGCAAGGACTGGCTCAAGGCGCGGCAGCTCCTGGGGCGCGCGGCGGGGGCGGTGGCCGACGTCGCCGACAAGGCCCGCATCCTGGGCGAGGCGGCGGAGATCTGTGCGCGCGAGCTCGACGACGAGGCCGAGGCCGCCGACCTCTACGCCGAGATCGTGGCGCTCGACCCGACGCGGACGGACCTCGTCGAGAAGCTGGCCGAGATCAAGCTCCGGCGCGGCGACTTCTCGGGCCTGCTCCCGCTCGCCGAGATCCTGGCGACGGGCACCGAGCAGCTCTCGGGGGCGGAGCGGGCGGGCCGCCTGCATCGGCTCGGCCGCGCGCGCGAAGCGACCGGCGACGAGACGGGCGCGCTCGAGGCCTACCGCGCGGCGGCCGTCGCCGAGGTCCCGGCCACGGCGCCCTCCGAGGCGACGGTGGCCGCCCGGCGCGATCTGGCCGACCTCACGTTTCGCCGCGAGGAGTGGAGCGACGCCGCCGTCGCCTACGACAGCCTGCTCATCGACCCCTCGGTGCTGCCGCGCGACCTGCTGGTGGTCGCCTACGAGCGCCTCGGCGTCTCGCGCCTGCGCGCCGGCGTCCCCTCCGAGGCGCTGGAGCCGCTGGAGAAGGCGCTGGCCATCGACGCGCGGCGCGGCCGGGCGCTCGAGTCGGTCGTCGAGGCGGCGCGGGCCTCCGGCAACGACGACGCGGTGGTGCGTCACACGCACGCGCTCCTGGCCGTCACCGACGATCCGAAGACCAAGCTCGCGCTGCTCGAGCACGTGGCCACCATCCACCAGCAGCGCCGGCACGATCCCCAGCGGGCCATCGCCGCCTATCTCGAGGCCCTCCAGATCTGGCCCGACGAGCGGTCGATCATGCACCGGCTGCTCGAGCTTTACACCGAGACCAAGCAGTGGAAGCAGTCCGTCCAGCTGCTGGCGCGGCTGGCGACGCTGGCCGACGACAGCACGCGCGCCCCGTACTACGTGGCGGCCGGCAACATCCTGGCAGAGGAGCTCGCGTCGCGGCCGGAGGCGATCGAGGCCTTCGAGCAGGCGCTGGACGCCGATCCCGACGATCAGAAGTCGTTCCAGC
Source organism: Polyangia bacterium (assembly GCA_035607055.1). Taxonomy (GTDB): domain Bacteria; phylum Myxococcota_A; class Polyangia; order Fen-1088; family Fen-1088; genus JADGRB01. Next base: position 3,268 of record DATNDC010000081.1, on the reverse strand, counting down.
GGATCGACGAGCTGTGCGCCGAGGTGCGCGACTGGAAGACCGAGGAGCGGATCTACCGGCGGCAGATCAAGCGCCTCGGGTCGGAGCCCCCCCCGGAGAAGCGCGCCGCGCTGGTCAAGCTGTGGCACGGCCTGGGCGAGATCTACCGGACGCGCCTCAAGGACGGGCCGGCGGCCCTGGCCGCCTTCGAGGTGGCCGCCTCGCTCGATCCCGACTCGCTCGAGCGGCGGCGGGTGCTCGCCGAGCTCTATCGCCTGGCAGGTCCGCCCACCTACGCCAAGGCGGTTGCCCAGCACCGCGCGCTCGTCGCGCAGGCCAAATCGCTCGCCGAGATGGTGCCCGATCTGAGGACGCTGGTGCGCCTGTTCGTCGAGCTGGGGGCGCTCGACGAGGCGCACGCCGCCGCGGCGGCCCTGGTGGCGATCGGCCCGGCCGACACCGACGAGCGCGCGCTCTACGCGCAGTACCGCCCGACCGGCGTCGTGCGCGCCCAGGCGCGTCTGACCGAGGAGCACTGGCAGAAGCTGGTGTATCACCCCGAGGAGGACCGGGCGCTGTCGCAGATCCTGGCCACGCTGGCGCCCGCGGTGGCCACGGCGCGCGCCCGGCCGCTCAAGGACACCGACCTCAAGAAGAAGCAGCGGCGCGATCTGGCGTCCGACCCGTCGCTGCCGTGCAAGGTGCTCGCCTACGGCGCGGCCGTGCTGGGCGCGACCCTGCCGGAGGTCTATCTTGCGCCCGATCTCCCGGGCGACATCGACGTCGTCAACGTGCGCGGGACGGTGGCCGGCACGGCGGGGCTGCCGGTGCTGGTCCTCGGCAAGGGGGTCGCGGAGATGCGCTCCGACATCGAGCTGGCCTTCGTCGCGGGCCGCACGCTGGCGGGCCTGCGCGCCGATCACCTGCTGCGCTGGCCCGCCTACGTCCCCACGCTCGCCGAGCTGGAGATCGTCGTGCACGCTGCGATCCGGCTGGTGAACCCCGAAGCCGAGGTTCCCGTCGACCAGGCGGCCGCCGTCGCCCAGTACGCCGCGTTCCTCGACCGGACGCTGACGCTGCAGCTGCGCGAGCAGCTCACCTTGCTGGTGCGGCGCTTCCAGGCCGCCGGCCACGCGCCCGACGTGGCGCGCTGGTCGCGGGCCGCCTGCCTCACGACCATCCGCGCGGGGCTCCTCCTGGCGGGCGATCTCGAGGTGGCCGCGCGGCTCGGACAGGCGGCCTACCCGACGATCGACGCGGGCGAGATCATCCGCGACCTCTGCGCCTGGAGCGTCTCCGAAGGGTATTTCGATCTGCGCGGCCAGCTGGGCCTGCGCACCGTGAATCTCGGATTTAGGGGCTGAAGTCCCCCTTTCTGCGGCGCCATACGGCCCGCAAGGCCGCGGCGGACGTGGGGTCCGCGCAAGTTACATACATTTCCGCTGCACGAAACCTGTCGTTTACCGCCCGTTGATAGGGTGCTCTCACCACCCCAACACCACCATGCGAGGAGCACACCATGTCACAAGGAGCAGGAACCGCTGAGGCGGGACAGCCGCAGAGCCGCGCAACCCTAGGGCTCACCGGGCTCACGATCAACGCGATGGCGCTCATCGCGCCCGGCGCGTTCTTGTGGCTCACGTACCAGATGCAGTCCCTCTACGGCGCGCCGATGGCGGGCTCGGCGATGTGGTTCGGGATCATCGCCGCGCTGCTGCTCTGCTTCGCCACGGCGATAAGCTACGCCGAGCTCTCCAAGCTCTATCCGGGCGCGGGCTCGTCGTACTTCTTCGCCGAGCAGGCGTTCTTGAGCAAGACGAAGGCGTTCAAGTTCGCGCGCATCGCCAAGTTCGTCACCGGCTGGGCGAGCCACCTCTACTACTGGGTCTACCCGGGCTGCATGGTCGGCGTCACCGCCATCCTCTCCGGGTACCTGCTGAACCAGTTTTTCCCGGAGACCTTCAGCGGCAGCTACAACAGCCTGCCGTTCATGATCCTGTTCTGCATCGCCTTCGCGCTGGGCATCGCCTACATCGCCTTCCGCGGCGTGACCGGAACCACCGGCGTGAACATGCTGATCAACATCGTCCAGATCACCGCGCTCCTGGTGTTCTCGGTGATGGCCATCTCCTACCGGGTGAAGCACCCCGAGGGGGCGCAGGGCCTGCAGCTGGTCAACGGCACGCCGGTCGACTTCGTCGTCGCCCAGGAGCCGGTGCTGGAGAACGGCGCGCCCAAGAAGGACGCCACCGGCGCGGTCGTCACGCAGAACAAGATGGACGCCGCCGGCAACCCGGTCCCCGAGATGAAGGACGGTCAGCCCGTCCCCTTCATCCTCAGCTACTCGCCCGACCAGGCGACGGTCATGTCGCCGGTCGACGCCGACCACCCGAAGGACCTGACGCCGCACTTCCAGTTCCACCAGAGCGCCAGCTCGGTGGTGGCGGCGCACGGCTTCTCCTACATCTTCATCCAGGCCTGCATCGCCATCTTGATCCTGGTCGGCTTCGAGTCGGTCACCTCGATGGGTGAAGAGGCCAAGAACGCCAAGCGCGACATCCCGCGCGCGGTGCTCTTGTCGCTCGGCATCCAGGGGATCTTCTGCTACCTCATCGAGTACTTCGCGGCGAACTACTTCTTGAACCAAGGGTACACGCTGGCGAACGCGGGGGCCTCGGGCGCGCCGCTCGGCGATATGATGGTGATGGTGGGGACGTGGCTGTTCGGTAGTTATTCAGCCGGCCGCGCCTTCATGCTCGTCCAGGCGCTCACGGTGTTCCTGGCGCTCATCGGCACCACGCTCTCCTGCCTCAGCACCGGGGCGCGCGTGACCTACGCGATGGGGAAGGACGAGGAGGTCCCCGGCCACTTCGGCATGCTGCACGGCAAGACCCTGACGCCCCACCGGGCCATCTGGACGCTGGCGATTCTCTCGGCGGTCATCGGCATCATCACCACGCTCTTCTACCTCGGCGGCACCACGCCGTCGGCGCTCGACGCCAAGTACCACGGCTTCTGGTACAGCATCGGCGTCTTCAGCGACCCGGCGACCTACGCCAAGCTGCCGAACTCGCTGGTCGTCGTGACCCTGGTGAGCAACTTCGGGACGTTCCTGCTCTACATGCTCACCTGCGTGACGGCCATCGTGGCCTTCCGCGAGCACAAGAGCTTCAACGGCTTCAAGCACATGTTCGTGCCGGTGTTCGGCCTCCTGGCCAACCTCACCTGCATGCTGTTCTACATCGTCGGCCCGTTCACCGTCGCCGGCATGAGCTGGAAGGAGCCGTTC
>DATNDC010000072.1:0-20663 GCA_035607055.1 Polyangia bacterium | reverse complement strand
ACCGGCCCCGGCGAACCGGAGCTCGCGGCACTGGACGAGCCGATCGACGACGACCTGCTGCGACTCATCTTCACAGCCACCCACCCCGCCCTGCCTGCGACATCACGGACTGCGCTCACGCTGAAGGTGCTCGCCGGACTGCAGATCGCCGAGATCGCTCGGGCATTCCTGATCAGCGAGTCGACCGCCGCCCAGCGCGTCGTGAGAGCCAAGCGAACCCTGCTCGAGCAGCGGATTCGCCTAGAGCTGCCGGCCCCGGCGGAGCGGACCGAGCGCCTGGCGGCGGTGCTCGAGGTGATCTACCTGATCTTCAACGAGGGGTACGCGGCCACGGCCGGCCAGGATCTGATGCGGCCGGCGCTGTGCGACGAGGCGCTGCGCCTCGGTCGCGTGCTCGCGGAGCTGGCGCCCGGGGAGCCGGAGGCGCTGGGCCTCTTGGCCTTGATGGAATTGACGGCGGCCCGCGCCGCGGCCCGGACCGACGCCGCCGGCGAGCCCGTCCTGCTGCTCGCGCAGAACCGGGCGTTGTGGGACCAGCTGCTGCTGCGCCGGGGGCTGGCGGCGCTGGCGCGGGCCGAGGCGCTCGGGCGCGCGCCGGGGCCGTTCGGCGTGCAAGCGGCGATCGCCGCCTGTCACGCCCGCGCGCGGACGGCGGGTGAGACCGACTGGGCTGGCATCGCCGCGCTTTACGCCGAGCTCGGCGCGCTGACGCCGTCGCCGGTCGTGGCGCTCAATCGCGCGCTCGCCGTGGCGATGGCCGAAGGGCCCCAGGCCGGGCTCGACCTCCTCGACGCGATCGCGGCCAGCCCGGCGCTGGCGGGCTATCACCTGCTGCCCAGCGCGCGCGCCGAGCTGCTGGCCCGGCTCGGGCGGCGGGAGGAGGCGCGGGCCGAGTTCGAACGGGCCGCCGCGCTGACCCGCAACACGCGCCAGCGCGACCGCCTCCTCGAACGGGCCGCCCAGCTCGCCCGAGGAGCGTGAGGCCCGTCGCCTCGCCTCCCGAAAACCGGAAGCCGGGCCAGCCGCCGGCGCTCGACGGGAGCGCCTAGCGCTCTGCTTCCTTGCTGCCCACGACCGTCAAGTTGAGCCCGATCTGGATCGACAGCGGCTTGCCGTCGACCGTGATGGTCGTCTTGCCGTTGTGGTACCAGCCGAAGGACCCGGTGGAGAACTCGCGCTTGTCGGCGATGATCTCGACGCCGTTGATGGTCAGCTTGACGGCCTCGGCCTTTTCGAGAAATTGCGTCTTCGAGATGGGGCAGGGTGATTTCGCCATGGCGGGACGGTATCACGCCGACCGCGCTACGATGCGCTCGTGAGCGCCGAACCCGGCAGCGGACCGGAGAGTCCGAACGACGACGTCGCGCTGCTCTCGCGCCTCGGCTACGCGCAGGAGCTGCGGCGCCGCATGAGCGCCTTCTCGAACTTCGCCATCGCCTTCTCGACGATCTGCATCCTGGCCGGCGGGATCACTTCGCTGCAGATGGGCGTGAGCGCGGTGGGCGGCGCCGCGGCGGGCGTCGTCTGGCCGATCGGCGTGGCGTTCGCCTTCGTCGTCGCGCTGTCGATGGCGCAGGTCGCCTCCGCGTTCCCGACCGCCGGCGGCCTCTATCACTGGAGCGCCATCCTGGGCGGCAAGGGGTGGGGGTGGGCGACCGCCTGGTTCAACCTGGCGGGCCTGGTGTTCGTCACGGCGGCGGTGAACGTCGGTGCCTATCAACTGTTCGCGGGCTTCATCGGGCCGATGATCGGGATCGATCCGGCCCAGCTGGGTGTCGGGGACCAGATCGTGGGCGTCGCGGTCATCTCGGCCTCGCAGGCGCTCCTCAACCACTTCGGGATCCGGCTGACGACGCTGCTCACCGATTTCAGCGGCTACCTGATCCTGGTCGTCGCCGCGCTGCTGACGCTGGCGATGATTGCGCGGACGCCGCACCTCGAGCTCGGGCGGCTGGTCCGGTTCCAGAACCTGAGCGGGGCGGCGGGGGGGGAGATCTGGCCCCCGCACCCCGGCCTGCTGACGATGACGTTGCTGGGAATCCTCTGGCCCGTGTACACGATCACCGGCTTCGACGCCTCGGCGCACACCTCGGAAGAGACGGTAGGCGCGGCGGTCAACGTCCCCCGGGGAATGCTCCGCTCGGTCGCCGTCTCCGGGATCTTCGGCTGGGTGATGGTGGCGGCCTTGGTGCTGGCGCTCCCCAGCGTGGCCGACGGCGCCAGGCAGGGTGACAAGGTCTTCGCCTGGCTCATGACCCGGACGTTGCCCGGCGCGGCGGGGAACGCGCTCTGGGTCGGCATCGTGGCGGCGAACTATCTCTGCGGCCTCGCCTGCGTCACGTCGACGTCCCGCATGATGTACGCTTTTGCGCGCGACGGCGGGCTGCCGGGGTCGCTGATCTTGCGGGGCGTCTCGCCGAAGTGGCGGACGCCGGTGGCGGCGATCTGGACGACGGTGGCGCTGGCCTTCGCCTCGACGCTGTGGGCGAAGGCCTACGCGACCCTGACGGCCGGCGCGGTGATCTTTCTCTATCTTTCATATGTGATGCCGGCCGCCGCCGGGCTGCGGGCTTACGGGCGCAGCTGGACCCGCATGGGGCCGTTCGATCTGGGCGGTCGCCTGTATCGGACGCTGGCCGTCGTCGCGCTGGTGGGCGTGGCGCTGCTGGTCTGGATCGGCGTGCAACCGCCCAACGACAAGGCGCTCATCGTGACGCTGGCGGCGGTGGCGGTGCTCGCCGCTGCCTGGTGGCTCGGCGTGCGGCGCCGATTCCGCGGACCGCCCGCGGTAGATTCGAGCCGCTAACCCGGCGGCGTCCCGATCTGCAGCCCGAGCAGGAACCCGGGGTAGAGATGGACCGTCGTCCCGCCGTCGTGGTAGGTGCCGCCCCAGCTGGAGAGGGGGCCGCTGAAGTCGCGGCCGTCGGTCCCCACCACCACGTTGGCGCCCACGCCCAGCAGGACGGAGGTGTAACGGGCGACCGAGAGGGCCAGGGTGGCGCGCGCGGTGTTCACCATCGTGCTGTTGGTGATCAAGCTGAGGGCCGGGGCCACATTGCTGGTGACCGCCTCGACGTCGAGGTGATCCAGCGGCCCGACCCCCAGCGGCACCCGCCAGCCGAGGCCGCCGCCGAAGCCCCAGCGCCGGCTTCCGCTGACGAGGTGGAATGGGCCGGGCGCGACGTCGTCGCCCGGCTGGTAGGAGAACGAGAACGAGGTGAAGAGGTGCCGCCCGCCCAGTTTGAGCCCCACGTTCGTCGCCAGCGCGTCGGTCCCGTAGAGCGCGAGGTCGTGGATGCCGTTGCCGATCAGGTTCAGGAGCGCGAACGACTCGCCGTCGTCGTGCGAGGCGACGTTGACGAGCCCCAGCTGGAAACCGCTCGCCTGCCTGGTCGCGTTGATGACGCCCAGCTCAAAACCGTCCACTTGCTGGGCGGCGTTGAGCAGGCCGAGGCGGAATCCCTGGGCGGTGCCGGCGACGTTGACGATCCCCACCTGCGCGCCGTGAAAATCGCGCGCCACGTTGGCACCGGCGGCGAGCTGCAGGCCGGTCGCGGCGTCGGCCAGGTTGAGGCCGGCGGCGGACTGCACGCCGGTGAACCGCCCGGTCGTGACGTTCACGCCGGCGGCGTTCTGCCAGCCGTGGAAGTCGCCGTCGACCACGTTGGCGCCGGCGGCGACCTGGGCGCCCTGGCTGTCACCGCGAGCGATGTTGCCGCCGACCGAGATCTGCGCGCCGTTGCCCGACCCCGCCACGTTCGCACCGACGGTCAGCTGCAGGCCGTGCAGGGCGGCGTCGATCTGATTGTACCCGAGCGACAGCTGCATCCCGTGCAGGCGGGCGGCGCGGTCGGCGATGAAGCCGAACGAGAGGCCGTCGACGTCGGTCCGGCCGTCGCTGCCCCGCGGGATGAACCCGGTCTTGAACGAGGTCGTCTCGTGGGGCGGCTCGCCCTCGCCGGGCGTCGTCGACACCGACGCCGCGGGCGCCTCGCCGTCGCCGCGCGCCACCGCCACCTCCAGCGGCGCGCCGGGATGAAACGCCGCGCGCGCCAGCGGCAGGTGCTCGCCCGCCGTCAGGGTCAGCTGGGCCTCGCGCACGCTCCCCGCGTCCTCGACCGTCACCACGTACGAACCGGTCTCGAGGCCCAGCTCGACGCTGCTCCCCGCCGGCTTGCGCAGCTCGGCCACCAGCGCGCCGCCCGCCTCGCGCACGCTGATTCGCCCGGAGAGCTCGGGGGTGAGCACCAGCCCCGCCTGCGTCGTTCGCACGTCGGTGACCACCATGTCGCCCGTGCCGGTCAGATCGAACTCGTACGCCGCGTGCTGCGGGCCGCCCTGCGTCCGCTCGGTGCGCGCCAGCGTCTCCTGCGAGGCGAACTGAAACGCCTCCTGCAGCGTGACCCGGCGGTCGCGGTTGGCGTCGGCGGCGCCGCGCAGGCCGGAGACCAGGTAGTAAGTGAAAAACGAGGCCGCGATCCGGTCGGACTCCTGGGCCACCTCGTTGGCGGCGCTGGAGGTGAGGAAGGCGTGGCCGCGGGTGTCGATCGAGGCGTCGAGCAGGAACGGCGCCCGCCGCGCGCCCCCCTTGTGACGGGTGAAGGCGCCCGATTCGCAGGAGTCGAGGATCGCCAGGCTCAGGTCGGTCGGCGCGTCGTGGATGAACGAGCGCAGCTCTTCGTACGAGACGCGCTCGTTACCGAGCAGGAGACCCTCTTCATCGGAGTGGCCGGAGTAATAGAAAACCAGCTCGCGGCGGACGCCGCGGCTCGGATCGGCGCGCAGCATCCGGTCGATGGTGGCGAAGCCGTCCTGGACGGCGCGCCGGCTGCCGTCGGCGACGAAGACCAGATCGGCCGGGGCGACGCCCCCCAGGCTCTCCAGCACGCGCGCCATGTTGTGCGCGTCGCTGGCCGCGTAGCGCAGACGCGAGCGGGTCGGCCCCCCGTCGTTGACGCCGACGAGCAGCGCGAATCGGCGCAGCCGCACGCCGGTGGCCGGCTCGGCGCGCGCGGCAGGCGAGACGAGCAGCGACCCCACCAGGGGTAGCAGCACGATTGAACCCCGGATCCTCATCGCGTCTTCTCCAATGTCAGGGATATCTGGCCGAACGCCGCGGGGAGTGCCAGCGGCGCGTGTCGCGCCTCTGCCGTACGCGCGGCCAGCGTCCGCGCCGCGTTGATGACCGGCGCGACGTCGAACGGCTGCGCGGCGTGCACCAGGAAGAAACGTTCGAAAGCGGGAGCGCTGTCGAGCTCGTAGGCCGAGGGGAGCCGCATCTCGCCGCCGACGCGCAAGGGCAGGGCGCGCGCCGCTCCCGGCTCGGGCAGGTGCTGCGTGACCGTCCCCGCGCCGTCGATCGAAAACAGCACGCCGAAGTCCCGGCCGGTCGTGGCGTAGGCCAGCTGCAGGAGATCGCCCGGCGCCGCCCGCTCGCCGTCGGCCAGCCGCCGGTCGCGATCGCCCCCGTGCCGGTAGACGTAGAGCCAGGCCTGGGGGGGGCCCTTGATGGTCGTCTGCTCGAGCGCGGGCGCGCCGTCCGGGACGGGCGCCGCCGGCTGGCGCCCGACGAGCACCATCGCCAGCGCGCCGGCGGCGGCGAACGCGGCGGCGAAGACGAACGGCCGTCGGGCCGCGGGCCGACGGGCGGCCGCCCGCCGCGCGATCTCGGCCGCCACCGCGGCCGGCGGATGCTCGGCCAGTGTCTCGCGGTCGTCACGGGCCAGGGCGGCAATTTCGTCGTCGGGCGAGCGCCCCTCGGCGGTCAGCCGGGCCCGGACGTCATGGGCCGCCTCGCGGTCCAGCTCGCCCTGGGCCAGCCGCTCGAGCAGCCAGGCCGGCGTCTTCTTGTCAGTGGAGCTCATGGTGTCCCCTTTCCGGATCCCCGGTCTCGAGCGCAGCCAGGCGGCCGCGGAGGCGTTCGAGGCGCTTGCGCACCCCCGACACCGAGAGTCCCGCTTCGCGCGCCGTCTCCTCCAGCGTCATCCCGTCGCAGAGGTGCATGACCGCCAGCGTGGCGGTCGACGTCGCCAGCGGGTCATCGGCCCCGAACAGCTTGGCGAGCAGGTTCCGCGCCGTGGCGCGCGCCTCGCCGTCGTCCGTCGCGGCCGCGATCTGCAGCAGCAGCTCGTCGTTCGCCTCCTCGGGTCGCCGGCGCCTCGTCCGCAGGCGGTTGAGGCAGACGTTGGTGGCCACCCGCAGCAGGAGCGCGGCCGGCGCGTCCTCCTCCAGCCGGCCGCCCGCGCGCAGCACCGCCACGAAGACGTCGTGCATGGCGTCCTCGGCCTGGGCGTCGCTGCGCAAGAGCGCGCGGCAGCGCCTCAGGACCATCGGGCCGAACCTCCGGTAATGCCCTTCGATGTCGAGCGCCAATGTTGGGGTGCCTCCCTCATGCACCCTCAACACCGGGCGCGCGCGGAAGTGTTACCCGCGGGCGAAAGATTTTTCAGCCGGCCTCAAAGGCCAGCAAAATCGTGTGGCTAGCCCGGACCCTTGAGGAAGTACTTCGCCCATTGGGCGATGTGGTTCGAGGTGGTGATGTCCTGGAAGGGGAGGCAGAAGGCCGTGTAGCTCGGATCGCCCCCGCCGACCCCCGGGACGATGCCGACCATCCAGATGAGCGTGCCGACCTTCGTCTCGTTGCTGTCGGTGGTCGACGCGGGCGGCGCGCGCAGGCCGTACTGCCGCGTCGAGGAGAAGGTCAGCCACACGATCTGCTGCAGCTCGCTGAGCTTCTCGATGAAGGGCGAGAACTTGGGGAACGAGTTGGTGAGCGCCGTGGTGCTGCCGTCGGCGACGCCGGGGCGGTTGGCGTTGTCGAGTGACACCGGCGTCGCGCCCGCGAAGGTGGTCAGGAACATGGTGGCCGTGGCGTCGGTGTCTGCGTCGCACGACACGTCGGGCGCGGCGCCGGCCGTGGCCGTGCCGCTGCAGGTCGACTCGTCGTAGACGACCAGGGTCCCGTCGGGGCTGATGGCCGGGTAGTAGCGGTTCTTCCCCAGCACAGACGGCACCAGCATCTGCGGCGGACCCCAGCCGGTGCCGTCGTTCTCGACGTAATCGATGCCGCCGGTGGCGGGCCGCTGATCGGTGGTGGACGCCGTCGGATCGGCCGAGGTGAACACGATCCGGTTCGGGGCGTCGGCCCCGGCCTTGGTCCAGTCGGGGTGGTCGCCGCGCGCGCCGGCCAGATCGATCGTCGAGGTGACCGCCCCGGTCATCCCGTCGAAGATCATCAGGTTGACCGGCCCCGCCTTGGCGGAGCGGGTCGTGCTCTGCGCGTCGCCGTACACGCCCACGAACTGCGTCCCGTCGGAGTTCCAGGACTCGAACTGGCTCCGCTGGGTGAGAGGAAAGGGTTGCATCGCCGCGTTGGTGGCCACGTTCCAGAGCAGCAGGCGCCCGTCACCCTGGCCGCCGGCGCTGGCCACCAGCTTGCTGCCGTCGAGCGCCAGCGCGTGGCAGCCGACGCAGGTCTTCCCGTCGGTCTGGGTCGGCGTCAGGTAGGGCTGCGCCATCTGAGCCGTGGTGGCGGCCGAAAAATCCCAGCGCATGATCGCGCTCTTGCCGCTGGTGGTCCAGTAGTAGAGCGCGCCGTCGACGTTGTCCTGGGCGAACTGCATGTGGAACGGGCCGCTGTCGCCCACCGAGGTCCCGCTGTCGTCGGTGCCGCGCACCACCAGCGACACTTGCCCCTGACCGGCGTTCCCGACGGCCACGGCCTGCCAGAGCGACGGATCGACCGCGTAGATGCAGCCGTTGATCCCGGCCGGCGCCGTGCAGCGGACGAAGATGTCGGCCTTGACCAGCGCGCCCGCCAGGCTGACGTCGAACAGCGTGTTGCTGGTCGACCCCGGCTGGAAGTGAACCTCGACGCCCGTGATGTTGGGCGGGAAGAGCACGCCGTCGTTCGGGTAGACGAGAGTGGGCGAGCGTGTGGTGTCGCTCGTGGTGGTGGTGAAGATCGGCGACGGATCGGTCGGCAGCGCGCCCATCATCCCCATCGTGGGGTCGTTGCCGGTGAACGAATAGTGGACCGTCAGCTTGGCGGTGGCGCTCACCGTGCCCACCACGGCCGTCACGGTCACGTTCCCGCCGGCCTGACCGGTGCTGGTGGCGAGCCCCGTGCTGTCGATGCTGACGATGTTGGGCGGTGTGGCGCTGAAGATCGCCTTGCTGGTCAGATCGACGGTCTGACCGTTGACCACGCCCATCACCGTGTACTGCTGGGTCTGCGGCGGCGAGGTGTTCGTCACCGTCATGGTGGCGGCGGCGGGGCTCAACGTCAGCGAGGTGGCTGCGGGCTGCGACGTCGAGCCGCCGGTGCCGGTGCTGCCGCCCGTGCTTCCACCGTCAATCGCTGGGCTCGACCCGCCGGTCCCGGTGGTGGGCGGCAGCGCGTTCGGCTTGAACCCGCAGCCGGGAAGAGCGGCGAACGCGATCGCCGCCAGCGCGAACGGCAGCGCGCGGAGACGCAGGAACCGCGGCGCCGATCCTGAAACCGCGGGATGCCGCGTGTGGTGCGTGCGACTTGGCATGGGAGCCCCCTTCGGGCCTCATACTATTCCCGAACACCAGCCGGACGATCAGTTTCGTTTCGAATGTAGCGAGCCGAAAAATGGCTCAGATTGGCCAGAAATGAGAGCCACGCGCCAGCAATGCAAAGACGCCGCCCAGGGTCGCGGGCAAGGTCACCGATCATGACAACTCGCCTATCGATCCTTCAAATATCTCTCGTGGGGCTGTGCCTTGGGGGGGCCGCCTGCAGCAGCAGCGGCGGCTCACCGACGGGAATGGGGGGCGCGGGTGGGATGGCCACCCCGCAAAAGTCCGGGATGCCTGAGCCGGCTCAGACCGGCGTGGCCAAACCAGCCGGTGCGGCCGGTGGGCTGACCGTCCTCAACTGGGCCGGGTTCACCTCGGCCGTCTCCTGGACGTTCGACGATTCGCAACCGTCGCAGATCGCCCACTACGCCGAGCTGGCCGCGGTCGGCATCCCCATGACCTTCTACATCAGCACCGGCAACAGCTCGGAGAGCGGGTACGACGCCACCTTTAGCCAGGCCGTCACCGACGGCAGCGAGGTCGGCAACCACACGGTCCACCATTGCCAGGCCAATCTCACCGGCTGCAGCTTCGGGGCGGCCGACGCGACGCTGGCCCCGGAGCTCGACGACTGCACGAGCTACATCACCCAGCACTATCCGGCGCAGGGGGGCGTCTGGACGGCCGCCTCGCCGTTCGGCGACACCGGCTACGACAGCCTCGATACGACGCGCTTCCTGGTCAACCGCGGCGTCGCCGGCGGCACGGTCGGCGCCGGCCTGGGCGACAGCACCGACCCGTTCAACCTGCCGATCTACCTCGCGCAGCCGAACGACACGGCGGCGAAGTTCTCGATGCAGATCGACTCGGCGCACGCGGCCGGCCGGTGGCTCATCCTGCTGGTCCACACCATCACGCCGACCGACCAGAACTGGTACAACCCGGTGGCGATCACCGACGTCACGGGCGGGATGACGTACGGCCAGTCGCTGCCCGATGTCTGGAACGACTCGGTGGTCCACGTGGCGGCCTACTGGCAGGCCCAGAAGATGTTCCAGGCGCTCATGCCGTCGACGTCGGGCGGCAGCACCACCTGGACCTGGACGGCTCCGGCGAGCTTCCCGCCCGGCCGCTACCTGCGCGTGTCCGTGTCCGGTGGGACGCTTTCGCAGGGATCGACCACGCTCGTCTGGGACGACCACGGATACTACGAGGTGTCGCTCGACGCGGGGACGCTCACGCTCTCGCCCTGAGCGGGCCTCCGCGCGGCGCGCCGGACGAACTGGCAGGCGCGCCGCCGTCTCCAGCGCCAGATTTTCGCCGGCCGCCTCGGCGGCGGCGGTCGCGCCCGCCTCGCGCGGCTGGCACGCCGACTGCTTCAGCTGTCCGATCGTGGACTTCGAGCTCACCGGCTCACTCATCCTGTTCGCCGCGGCGATCCCCTACGTCGTCGAGGTGCTGAGGCAGACGCCGCTGCAGGCGCGGGTGATCGCCGCGCTGCCGCCGGCCACGCGCGCCGCGCTCCCGCCGCACCCGCGCCACCCCTGGCTGACGGTGTTCGGCTCGGTGCGGTTCTTCCTGGCGCTGTTCCGCTGGGCGCTCCGCGACGCCCCGGACGACTCGCCCGAGCTACGGGCTCTCAAACGCCAGATGCGGATGAGCGCGCTGCGCGAGTGGGCGTTCGCGCTCGGCTTTCTGACCGTACTGGTGCTGCTGGTACGGTCGGGGTGGCGACCGGTCTGGCCACGGCTTCTTTCTTGACGACCTGAGGCCGGCGCTCAGGCGCGGCGCAGATGGATCTCGACCTCGCGCGTGACGTAGCGCCACTCTTCGGTCTCGCGGAGCGCGCCCACCAGATCGTCGAACGCGGCGGCGGAGGGGTCGGCGAACTCGAACCAGGTCAGAAAGTCGAACGGCTCGCCGATGTCGCGGGCATGGTAGAGCCGCCGGGCGATGGCCGGGAGATATCGCCTGCCGATCGCCATGTGGCGCGAGCGGGTCTCGAAGATCGCGCGCCGCTCGTCCTGAGGGAGCTCCCACCAGGCATCCGACTTTCGGATCGGGATCAGCACGGCGCGCTTGCTGTCGGGCCGGCCCAGCCCCTCCTGCACCAAGACGAGCCGGTCCTTTTCCGTGCGCTCGACGTACCGGTCGTTGCTCCGCACTCCGCGCAGGATCCATCGCGCGCCCGCGGGCTCCGCGAACTCGCCGGCTTCGACGCGGCTGACGGCGGCCGCCGCCGGAAGGGGCGCGCCGCGGGTGGCGGCCATCCACTCCACCCGCCACTCACCGGTAGAGCCCCCGACGATGCTGACCCGCGGCACCACCGACGACATTTCCAGGCCCCAGGTCCGGCTCATGACCGCAGAAAACGTTCGCAGCGCGCCCTCCTTCCCTCGCTCCCCCGCGGCCTTGAGCTTTCCCGGAGGTGGTCCGGACACCCACAGGCCATGCGACGGATCTCGTTCACGGTTGTGGCTCTCGCCATCCTTGGTGCCATCAGCGCGCAGAACGGTTGCGCCAACGGCGACACGGCGGCGGGCAATTTGACCGCCACCGGCGGAGCGCAGGGTGAGGGGAAGGGGGGATCTTCGGCCAGCGGCGGTACGGGGACCGCGACCGGGGGAGCGACGGGCCAGGGGGGCTCGGGCGCGCCCGCCACGGGCGGCAGCGCACCGCCGACGTCCGGGACGGGCGGCACGCCGGCGACCGGCGGGACGACCGGGGCGGGCGGAACGCCCGCGACCGGCGGCGTGCCCGGAACGGGCGGCAAGCCGGCGACCGGTGGCACGACCGGGGCGGGCGGAACGCCGGCGACGGGCGGCAGCCCCGGGACGGGCGGCACGCCGGCGACGGGCGGCACGACGGGGACCGGCGGCGCCGCGGCGACCGGCGGCTCGAGCGGCTTCGGACAGCCGGCCTGTGGCAACACCATGGCCGGCACCGCCATCGCCAAGGGGGTCATGTGCACGGCGGCCGACGCGACCGCCGGCACGGCGACGGCTCTCTGCTACAAGACCTGCGGCCCCGAAAAGCAGGGCGTGAAGTCCGAGACCTGCCCGGCCGGCGGCGGGACCTACACCGAGATGACTGGCTGCAGCTTCGACCCCAGCAAGGACTACTCCTGCTACAAGCTCCCGGCCACGGCCTCGGCGCAAAACGCGATGTGTCCGACCACCGCCATCGTGTCGGGCTCGGCCTGCAGCATCGCCGACTGCATCGTCTGCGGCCTGTCGGCCGGCTACATGGACTCGACGGGCGCGGCCAAGACCGGCTACTGCGTCTGCCAGGCCAGCGCCGCGAGCCCGACCTGGAGCTGCGCCAGCAACACCGCCTGGCCGTGCCCCAACGGAACCGGCTGCTGATTCAGCCGACAGGCCAGTGGCCGGGCGCGCGCAGCCGATAGAGCACGTGCCGCCGCGCCGGGCTCCCCGGCGCCAGGTTGGGGTGCTCGAAGTCCTCGGCCGGATCGCGACGCATCCCCAGCTTCTCCATCACGCGGCGCGAGCGCGTGTTGGTCGGCGTGGTCATGGAGACGATCTCGGCCAGCCCGACGCTCTCGAAGCCGAACGCCAGCGCCGCGCGCGCCCCTTCGGTCGCGTAGCCCCGGCCCCAGTGGGCGTGCGCGAGGCGCCAGCCGATCTCGATACAGGGGGTGAAGCGCGCCACGAAGCTCGGCTCGGCGAGCCCGATGAACCCGATGAACGGCGCGCCCCCCACGACCTCCGCGGCCCACAGGCCGTGGCCGTGCGCCTCGAAGTTGGCCCGGATGCGCGCGGCCGAGGCGTCGCTCTCCGCGTGCGTCAGGCAGGAGGGAAAATGCTCGCGGACGCGGGGATCGGCGTTCAGCGCCGCGAACGGGGGCAGATCGGCGTCGCGCCAGGGACGCAAGATGAGACGCTCGGTCCGGAGCACGGCGGGCCCACCCACGATGCAAGCATAGTCCAGCGGCCGGAGGCCGTGACTCAGGCCGCTGGAGCGGCGCTGACGACGCGGTTGCGACCCTCGGCCTTGCCGGCGTAGAGGGCGTCGTCGGCCTGTTTGAGGCAGGCGTCGACGCGCATGGGTCGATCGAAGGTGGCCACGCCGAAGGTGAGGGTGACGCTGTCGCCGAGGCCGGCGGTTTCCGAGAGGCGCGCCTCGGCCGTGGCGCGCAGCCGGTTGGCGACCTCGCAGGCGGTGGCGAGGTCGGTCTCCGGGAGGAGCAGCAGGAACTCCTCGCCGCCCCAGCGGGCCAGCGCGTCGCCGGCCCGGAGGCGCTCGCCGAACAGGCTCGACACCGCGCGCAGGACGCGGTCGCCGGCGGCGTGGCCGTGGAGGTCGTTGATGCGCTTGAAGCGATCGATGTCCGCCATCACCACGCTGAACGGGCGACCGGTGCGCTGGAAGCCGTGCGCCGCCTCGCGCAGCCGCTGCTCCATCGAGCGCCGGTTGAGGAGGCCCGTGAGCGGATCGGTCGACGCCATCGACTCCATCCGCCGCTCGGCTTGGGTCGAGGCGCGCCGGAAATAGAAGCTGACGAGGGCCAGCGCCAGCATCGGCACGGCCAGGTTGCCGTAGCGCAGGACGAGCGCGAACGGGCCGGTGACCGCTCCGTCGGGGGCGAGGAGGCGCACGGCCAAGAGCGCGGCGAACACCCCGGCCGAGATCGCCGCCACCGCGCGGCCGCGGAGCCGATCGTTGAACATCACGAACGGGATGAGCGGGACGAGGTAGTACTGGAAGCCGCTGGCCCAGCCGAGCCGCACCGTCGCCAAGAGCGCGTGCGCGACCACCTCCAGGGTGATGAGCCACATGGCGAGCGTGCTCCGCGCGCGCCGGTTGGCGCGCGCGGCGGCGATCCAGATCGCCACGCTGCCCACGTTGAACGTCGCCAGCCGCGGATGTCCCATCAGGAGGAACATCGGGATGAAAGCGGCGTGGGCGGTGATGCCGACCCAGACCACGTAGCGGACGACGGCGGCGATGCGCGGCGGCGGCGGGATCACCGCCGGGATCCCGGTCGTTATGCGACGAATCGGCCCGGTGGCGTGTGACCCGGCGGAGGGCACGCGGTCGGCAGGATACGGAGCGCGCCCGCCCAAGTAAAGCGACGAGGCGACCTAGGGGGCGTTGGCCAGCTCGACGGCGGAGGGGACGGGCTCGTCGTCCATCGGGACGCCGTGGCCGGCGGCTTCCTCGGGGTGGTAGCCGGCTTCGCCGTGCTCGGCGTCGTCGAGACCCTGCTCCTCGGAGTCGACGCTCGGGCGCAGGCCCATCGTCGCCTTGAGCGCGAAGCCGATGACGGTCGTGGCGACGACGGAGAGACCCAGCGTCAGGCCCATCGCCTTGAGCTGCTCGAGCCAGAGCGTGTGCCCCACGACGCCGGAGAGGTTGGTGGAGAGGTTCGGGTTCGCCTCGGGGGTGGCGAAGAACCCGGTCAGGAGCGCGCCCAGCGTGCCGCCCACGCCGTGCACGCCGAAGGTGTCGAGCGCGTCGTCGTAGCCGAAGTAGGCCTTGAGCTTGGTGCAGGCGACGTAGGGGACGACCCCGGCCAGGACGCCGATGGCGACCGCGCCCGCCGGGGTGACGAAGCCGGAAGCGGGGGTGATGACCACCAGCCCGGCGACCGCGCCCGAGCAGAAGCCCAGCACCGTCGGCTTGCCGCGCGTCAGCCACTCGAGCGCCGGCCAGACGGTGGCGCCCACGGCGGTGGCCAGCGTCGTGGCGGTGAAGGCGGTGGCGGCGATCCCGTCGGCGGCGACCGCGCTGCCGGCGTTGAAGCCGTACCAGCCGACCCAGAGCATGCCGGTGCCGACCATCGTCAGCACCACGCTGTGGGGCAGGAAGGCGCGCTTGCCGAAGCCGGTCCGCTTGCCGAGGATCAGGCAGAGCACCAGCGCCGACCACCCCGAGGACATGTGCACCACGGTGCCGCCCGCGAAGTCGATCGCCTTGATCGCGGCGTTCGGGTTGCCGACGCCGTTCATGAGGCCGTCGGCGCCCCAGATCATGTGGGCCAGCGGGAAGTAGACGACGAACATCCAGAGCGCGATGAAGGTCATCACGGCGGCGTACTTCATCCGCTCGGCGATGGCGCCGACGATCAGCGCCGGCGTGATGATGGCGAACATCAGCTGGTACATCGCGTAGACGTTGTGCGAGACCCAGGGGGCGTAGTCGCCGTTCGGCATCGAGGTGACGCCGTGGAGCAGCGCGAACTCGAGCCCGCCCAGGATCGGCGTCCCTTTGGCGAAGGCGAAGCTGTAGCCGACGAGCCACCAGAGGATGGTGACCAGCCCGGCGCATCCGAGACACTGCGCCATCACCGAGAGGATGTTCTTGCGCCGCACCAGCCCGCCGTAGAACAGCGCCAGCCCCGGCAGGGTCATGAACAGCACCAGCGCCGTCGAGGTCATCATCCAGGCGTTGTGCCCCGGTCCCGGCGAGTGCAACGCCGTCGGCGCTCCGTTTCGGATGTAAGCTTCGAGGTCGGCGACGCGGGTGGCGAGATCGGGCGGTGGTGCGTTCATGCGCGGAAATTTCGGCGATCGACGCGCCGTCAATCAAGTGAATTGACGGTCCCGAGATGTCGAATAAACGTGGCAGAAATGCGCTAGAAACAATCAGGAAATAATCGGCGCTCTCGCGACAGGATCGGGACGGGGTGAAGGTCTCCGGGACGTCATCGCTTGCACCGGCGCGCGAGCTCAAGAACGATGTCAGGGTGAACTTCGGATTCTTCGTCGACCCGGACACCACCCGCTACGCCGGCCTGCGCCTCCGCCGTCTCAAGGAAGCGATCAAGGATCCGCGGGTTCAAGAGGCCCTGGTGGCGGAGCTCGAAGTGACGGCTGCCCCGGGGAAGGACAAGATGCCGGCGATCGAGCGCCGGATCGAGGAGCTTCGCGCGACGAAGGACTCGCGCTGGTTCGAGGTGCCGGCGCCCGAGGTGCTGGCCGCTTCGATTTTCCAAGCCAAGGCCCTCGCCGCGATCGTCGACGATCTGTGGAAGCGGGTCGCGCGCGTGCAGGATCTGGCGGCGCCGCTCCGCACCTGGCTGGACCTGGCCGGGCTCACCCCTCACGTCGGCGGGACGCCGGTCACCGGGCGCGCGAACATCATCGGGTATCGCGGCGGCGGCTTGGTCTCTGCGATGCGCGTGGTGGCGATCGAGGCCACCAACGACGCCGGCGAGCTTTCGCGCGCGCTCGAGGAGATGAAGACCGCCCAGCACCACACCAGCGCCTCGTACGTCGCCTGCACGCCGGCGCTGGTGGCGGAGCTCCTCTGGGCCCGCACGGCGGTCGCGCCGCGCTGGGACCCGAACGCGTTGGCCGGGCCGCTGCGCGCGGCAGGGTTCGGTCTCCTGCTGATCGAGGGCGACGCCGTCGCGCAGGCGATCGTCCCGCAGGAGCGGCGACCCGACAAGGCGCGGCTCGGCGCGATCGCCTCGGCGATCGTCACGAACGCGAAGTAGCGGGGCAGGGGGCCCGTCCCCTCGAAATACTGAGGTTCCTCGCTGCGCCCCTGATCCGACTGCCGCGCCCCGGGAGCGCCGGGCCGCCGTCCCCCCGCGCGCCGGCAGCTGGCACGGCCCGTGCTCCATCAAGCGCTGTCGTGCGTTGGCTCAGAATTGCTTCACTCGCCGTCACTCTCTTGCTCACCGGGTGCGCCGGAGATCCGAGCGCCGGATTCGACGACGCAGGTCCACCGCCCGACGCAGGAGCCGCCTGCAACTCGACGCTGACCTACCAGAGCTTCGGCGCGAGCTTCCTGACGACCAATTGCGGCGGCTGCCACCTCTGGACGCATGCCGATGCGCAGAGCGACGGGATTGCCCTCTCGGGCGTCGTCGTCCAGGGCTCGATGCCCCCGGGCAGCAGCTTGAGCGCGTCGCAACGGCAGGAGTTCGCAGACTGGATCGCCTGCGGCGCGCCATAGCCGCCTTCGCGCGACTTCCTCGACCGATCGTAGATGGCCGGCGTCTCCGCGTGCCACGCGAGCGTCCCGTCCTGCGCGCGCAGCTCGCAAAGTAACAGTCGGAATGTGGTACGGTCGTCTTTCCGATGCTGCTGATTCGGGCGTTCGGGGTGGTGCTGGCGTTGGATTGTTCCATCGTCCTGAACGGGTGCGACGGCAGCACCTCCCTGCTGCTCGAGGGCCCCACCGAGGCCGCGATCGGTGACCCGATGACCTTCTATGTCGTGGTCGATGAGGTGTGCAACGGGAAGGTGTTCGGTGGCCCCTCGGACCCGACGGGGGAGTTTTGTTCGGGCGGCCCCAAGGTCACGAAGTTGCTCGACGCCGCCTGTGACGACGACGCCTGTGTCGTCGAATCCATCGCCGCCCCGGATGCGGACGGCGCGGTGCGCCTGGCCGTGGTGGGCAGCGCGCCGGGCCCCACGGTTCTCCGCGTGCGCGCCGCCATCGACGACGGTTCCGAGATGAGCGCGACAGCGGCTCTCTCGTTCGTCACGCCGACCGGGTTGAGCGTCAGCTGCGACCCGGCCCAGGCAGGCGATCAGGAGCTCCGCGTGCCTTACGGACAGTGCGGTGGTCTCTACCCGGTCTTCACCGACTCGGACTTCAAATGGACGATCTCGTTCCAGTCGGACGCCGGGCCCATTCCCAGCTTCAACCCATCGGTCGCTGTCCAGGGCGACGCCCTCACGTTCGACAGCGCGAGCGGTTGGTTTCACGCCGGGTCGACGACGGGCACCGCCCAGGTGACGATCTCCTCATCTTCGTCCCCGCTGTTGACCAAGACGGTGCCGGTCCGCGTGGCGTCCGCGAACGACGTGGTCAGCGGAGAGCTTCGCCTGGTCACGCCGACCGACGGCAGATCACGCTGGTGACGCGCGCGGCCCTGCAAACCGGCCAGGCGCACTTCGTCCGCGTCCAGCAGGTCCACGACGGGACGACGCTGGTCGGCGGCTACACCACGGTGCTCCTACCGACCTGACGCGCTCACCCCGGCGACGGTCGTTACTCCAAGTCGAACACCAGCACCTCCGCCGCCGCGCCCGCCCGGATCGCCAGCGCCTTTTCCTCGCTGACGGCCGCCCCGTCGCCGGCCGCCAGGTGCGTGCCGTTCACCTCGACGTCGCCGCGCGCCACCTGCACCCAGGCATGCCGGCCGGCGCCGATCTCCTTGGCCACCTCTCGCCCCGCGTCGATCTTCGCCACATAAATCGCCGCGTCCTGGTGGATCGTGACCGATCCTTCGCGCCCGTCCGCCGACGCCACCACCCGCAGCCGGTTCTGCGTCTCGCCCTCCGGGATGGTCTTCTGCTCGTAGCCGGGCGTGATCCCCCGCCGCTGGGGCAAGATCCAAATCTGCAAAAAGTGGACGTATTCGGTTTTCGAATGGTTCCACTCGCTGTGGGTGACGCCGGTGCCGGCGCTCATGCGCTGGATGTCACCGGGGCGGATCACCGACCCTGTGCCCATGCTGTCCTTGTGGGCCAGCTCGCCGTCGAGGACGTAGGAGACGATCTCCATGTCCTGATGCGAGTGGGTGCCGAAGCCGCTCTCGGGCTTGACGCGGTCCTCGTTGATGACGCGCAGGGCCCGGAAACCCATGTGGTGCGGGTCATGGTATTCGCCGAACGAAAACGTATGCTGCGTGTCCAGCCAGCCATAGTTTTCGTGACCTCGTTCTCCGGAGCGCCGCACGCTGATCATGCCTATGTTGTATCTCACGACGGTCGGGCGTGCAGGAGCCAGCGCAGGGCAAGGGCGAGTTAACACTTTGCTCATTCGTCGCTTGCCGATTTCGGTCCTCGCTTGCGCGCTCGCTTTCGGCGGCGCGCTCGCCGGCGCGTGCGGGGGCGGGGGTGGCGAGGGGATGCCGTCGGCGGCCCAGCCCCACCTGCCCCAGGTGGTCACGCTCGGGGGGCCGGTCCTGACCAGCCCGCAGATCCTTCCCATCCTCTATTCGACCGACGCCGGCAGCAGCGACGTCTTGGCTTTTCTCCAGGAGCTCGCCTCCACGAGCTACTGGGGCGAGACGACCTCCGAGTACGGCGTGGGGCCCTTGACGGTGCGGCCGCCCGTCACGTTGACGATGCCGCCGCCGACGACGATCACGGACGCGGAGCTCGAGGCGTCGCTGGTCAACAACACGACGGGGCAGAGCCCGAGCTGGGGGCCCGCCGATCCGAACACCATCTACCTCTTCGTCCTGCCGACCGGATCGATCGAGAAGGACTCGGAGGGTGCCTGCTGCACCGAATACGACGGGTACCACTACGAGACCACCGCGGGCGGCGTGAACGTCCCCTATGCCGTCTCCTGCGCCTGTCCCATGTTCGACGGGCCCGCCGTCACCGACCTGCAGGAGCGCACCATCGACATGAGCCACGAGCTGGTCGAGGCGGCGACGGATCCGTTCCCCGACACCGCATCGGCGTACACCCAGGAGGACGACGCCGACATCGTCTGGACGCTGGTGACCGACGGCGAGGTGGCGGACATGTGCGAGTTCAACGACGACGCCAACGTCATCCCGCCCGGCTCGACGTACATGGTGCAGCGGACCTGGTCCAACGCTGCGGCGCAGCGGTTCGACAATCCCTGCGTCCCTGTCGTCACGACCACCCCGTACCTCAACAGCTTCCCGCGGCTCGGACCGATCTCGTATACGAACAAATATGGGACGGTGTCGACGGAGGGTCTCGACATTCAGCTCCAGGCCAGCCGCACCATCGATCTCGACCTCACCAGCGTCTCGCCGGTCGGCGGCCCCTGGACCGTCGACGCTTACGACTACGACGACGTCATCGAGGGGTCGACCGCGGCCACGACGCTCCAGCCGGACGCCACCAGCGGCGGCGACGGCACCACGCTCCACCTGACGATCACCCCCCGCTCTCAGGATTCGGTGATTGGCGGCGAGGCGTTCATCATCTGGTCGGACTTCGGCAAGCCCGGCGACCCCGATTTCGAGAGCCAGCTCTCGATGGGCTTGGTCACCAACAACTGATCGTGCATTCTTGAGCCGCGGCGCATCGCCCGCGGCACTTTCCTTCGGTTCTCATGTTGCGCACGACTATCGTGGGACTGGGGGTTTTCTGTCTTGCGACGTTGGGGTGCGGGAGCGGGGGCGGGACGCCCCGGCCCGACGGTGGGGGGGGCCATGACGCGTCGATGGACCGGGCCGCCGGCGGCGACGGTGGCGGCGGCCACGGCGGCGGCGGTGCCCGCGGCGTCCAGCCGACAGACGCGGGCATTGATGATCACACCGACGCCCGGATCGACGGCGGAGCCGACGCGCCGCCGCCGGCTCAGACCTACGCGGTCACGGTGTCACAGGTCGACACGACGTTCGTGACCGAGGACCACTTCATCGCCGCCGTCGAGATGCAGCTCTCGGGCGAGCCGTTCGCCGAGTCGATGGGGCGCGATCTCGGCGGGTACACGCGCGACTACGCCTGTCAGGATCCCGTTTGCCAGGCGAGCCTCTACACCGATCCGAGCTCGGCCGACGGCACCAGCGTGATCGACCTGCCCGGCTACGCGTCGGCGGTCGAGTCGTACGAATATTCGAAGCAGCCGATGAACAACATCGCCTTCGAGTCGGGGGCCGGGACCTCGCTGCTGTTCGGTCCGGTGCTGAACCCGACGGGCGCCACCGGCACCGACGCGCTGGCGCTGGCTCAGAGCTGGTTCCAGCACATGGCGGGCGCCAGCTTCGCCGGGGTCTACGTGCAGCCCCCCGGGCAGGGCAACCCGCTCGGGTGGCCCGGGCTCTGGCCGGTGCTCCAGCCGTTCGCCTCGTGGGACCCGGCCATCGTGCCGACCAACAACGCCGGCACCTGCTTGCTCACCTCGGACGACAACCCGGGGATGCACGCCGCGCTCTTCTCCGACGACTACGAGTGCGACTACACCACGCTCAACCTCCCGAATCGCGACACCCAGGTCGAAAAAACGATCGGCCCGGGACCTTCGGGGTGGACCGACTGGAAGGAGGCGCTCTGGACGCTGAACTACCTCCAGATCATGCACAACGTGAAGGAGGGGCAGGTCGACGGCGTCTCCGATACCGACCTCGGCAACGTCGGGACTCCGGGCAACCTCGTCACGGGAACGGTCCTCCCCGGAACGTACCTCGGATCGAGCGACATCGAGGGGTT
>DATNDC010000051.1:0-8447 GCA_035607055.1 Polyangia bacterium | reverse complement strand
ATCACCAGGTTCGGATCGGCCCCCTGCTTCAGCTCCAGCACGATGCGGACGTCGTCGGTCGACTCGTCGCGCACGTCGACCAGCATCGGCAGCTTCTTGTTGATGATCACCTCGGCGATCCGCTCGACCACTGTCGACTTGGTCAGCGCGTAGGGGATCGAGGTGATGACCACGTGGTCGCCGCCGCGTCCGCCCGACTCCGTCTTCCACTCGCCGCGCAGGCGAACGCTCCCCTGCCCCGTCTCGTAGATCTCGCGCAGCTCCTTCTTGCTGTTGATGATCTGGCCGCCGGTCGGGAAGTCGGGCCCCTTGATGTACTTGAGGAGATCCTTCGTCTCGAGCTTGCGGTCGTCGATCATCGCCACCGCCGCCGCGCAGACCTCGCCGAGATTGTGGGGCGGGATGTTGGTGGCCATCCCGACGGCGATGCCGGTGCAGCCGTTGATCAGGAGCTGCGGCACCTTGGCCGGCAGCACGATCGGCTCCTCGGTCGTCCCGTCGTAGTTGGGACGAAAGTCGACCGTCCCTTGCTTGATCTCGCCCAGCAGATCCATGGCCAGCGGCGCCAGGCGCGCCTCGGTGTAGCGGTAAGCGGCCGGCGCGTCCCCGTCCAATGACCCGAAGTTGCCGTGCCCCTCGACCAGCGGCACGCTCATCGAGAAGTCCTGCGCCATGCGCACCATGGCGTCGTAGCAAGAGGTGTCGCCGTGCGGGTGGAACTTGCCCAACACCTCGCCGACGATCTGCGCGCACTTGCGGAACTTGGCGTCGGGGTAGAGGTGCAGGTTGGCGTACATCGCGTAGAGGATCCGCCTCTGCACGGGCTTGAGGCCGTCGCGAACGTCGGGGAGCGCCCGCGAGGTGATGACGCTGACCGCGTAGTTGAGGTAGCGCCGCTGCGCCTCGAGCACCAGCGACGCGTCGGCGGGCGGGGGCGGATCCCCGCCTCCGGTGTCGTCGGCGCCGCCGCGTTTGCGGCCGCGTCCACCGCCGTCGGCAGCGCCCGAGGTCTTGGACTTGGCGCCGCCCGCGAGAAGATCCAACTGTCGGTCGGCCATCGCGCTAAGGTGCCATGGACCCTAAAGGACCGGGATCCGAATTGCAAGAAAGCCGCGGCGCCGCACCGCTTCTTCTCATCTCCGCGCTCGCGCTGGCCGCCGCCACGCTCATCCGGCCCCGGGCCTCGCCTCGGCCATGCGCGGCGGCGACGCCGGCCCGCGGTGATCCCGGGCGATCCGGAGGCGAGACTCCTCCTCGCCAAGGTCGAGCGGCGCCACCGGCCGTCGATGCCGCCGCGCCGCAAGCTCCCCGACTGGGCCGTCACCCGCCTGCGGGCCTGGATCGCCGCCGGCGCGACACCTTAGCTCGAGACTACTGGCAGGTGGCCAGGTCGACGGTCACGGTCGTGCCCGTTACCGCGACGATCCCGACGTTGGCGCCGTTCGCGCACGAGCTGGAGCGGACGATCGCGCTCTGCGCCGAGCTGCAGTCGATCGACCCGGTCGACCCGGCGAAGGTGTTCCCTTCGGCCGAGAGCGAGAGCGCGCCCTCGCTGGTGGAGGTGTTGACGCAGAGACCGGCCAGGTTGGGGTTGGATCCCGCCACCGCCTGGAGCTGGTTCAGCCCCGGGTCGCCCGCGACGCCGAGATCGATCGACGCCAGGTCGTTGGACGTCGACGACGTCACGAGGAGGCCGTTCAGCTTGTTGTTCAGCAGCACGCTGGAACGCAGCTTGACGGTGTCGCCGCCGACCAGTTGGACGCCCTGCTTGGTGTTGCCCCACGCCACCAGGCCGCGCACCGTCGACAGCGGCGCCCCGGCGGTATCGAAGATCTCGAGCCCGTCGAAGGCGTTGCCGGAGACGACCACTGTCCCCTGACCGTTGGCCGGCAGCACCGGCATGCCGATAACGTTGAGGGCGGCCGTCCCGGTCACATAGATGCCGTGCTCGCTGTTGTTGGTGAAGCTGGTGGGCGCCTGGCCGGCGCTGACGACGATGTTCACGGTGCCGGCCGCGACGTTGAGACCGTCGTGGTGCTTGCTGGCGCTCCCCGCGTTGGTGACGGTCACGCCCTGGCCGATGTTGAGCGTCCCGCTCACCACGGCGATCCCATTGCCGCCGCTGTTCTGCACCGTCACGTAGGAGATGGCGGCCGTCTTGCCGAGGCCCGGCGACACGCCGATGCCGACCCCCGAGGCGTTCGCGCCGCCGTCGAGGGTGATGGGCGCCGAGGCGTCGGGGGCGATCACCGCCTGGTCGCCGACCAGCCGGAAGCCGCCGAACGAGGTCTCGGCGCCGGGGGGCATGTTGACCAGGATCGGTCCGGTCTTGGTCGAGATGGCGACGTTGGCTGGAACGAGGATCGGCAGCGTCTCGCTGACGTCGAGCGCCACGATCTGGCCCGCCTGGCCGACGATCACGATCGTGGTCCCGGTGGCGCCGGCGGCGCTGGCCACCGCCAGCGCGTGGGTGACGGTCTTGAAGCTGCAGCTCGGCGTGGCCACGCCGGCGGCGATGCCGCTGCCGGTGGCGGTCGCGTCGTCGCCGTTCATGGGGTCGACGAAGAAGGTGTTGCCTGTGGCCGCTGCGCAGCCGGTGCAGCTGTTGTTCACGCAGCGGTAGGTCGAGCCGAAAACCGGGTTGCCGGCGCAGTCGGCGTCGACGCAGCAGTTGCCGGCCGTGCAGACGTCGTTGCAGCAGAAGTCTCGGCTGTTGGCGGCGCAGGGGCCGCTGGCGCTGCAGGCCGCCGTCACGCAGGTGCCGGTGCTGGTCTGCCCGGTCGTCGTCTCGCAGATCGTCGACGACCCGTAGACCGTGTCGGCCTGGCACTGCGCATCGCCCGAGCAGGGGCCGCACGCATTGGCGGTGACGGCGCCGCAGATGAGGCCCGCGTTCGCCGCCTGGCAGTCCGAGCTGGTGCCGTGACAGTCGCCGAGCTGGCAGATCCCCTGGTAGCAGATGTTGCTGGAGCCATACGCGGCGTCGGCCACGCACTGCGCGTCCGTCGTACACGGGCCGCAGGTGTCGGGCTGCGAGATGCCGCACAGCTGGCCGGTGGGGCAATCGACCGACTGGCCGTGGCAGTCGCCCGAGAGGCAGGCCCCGGAGAGGCAGATCGTGGTGACGCCGTAGGCGTCGTCGGCCTGGCAGGCGGCGTCGCTGCCGCACGCCTTGCAGAAGTGCGTCGGCTGGTCGCACAGCTCGCCGCTCCCCGTGCAGTCGCCGGAGGTGTGGCAGTTGCCGCTCACGCAGGCGTTGCTCACGCAGACGTGCTGCGGGCCGTAGGCGCCCACGCAGGCGTTGTCGTTGGCGCATGGCGCGCAGGTATGGGTGTTGGCGTCGCAGATCTCGCCGCCGCTGCAGTCGGTGCTGACGCGGCAGTTGCCGCCGACGCAGGCGCCGTTGATGCAGAGGTGGTTGTTGCCGTAAGCGGTCACGCAGTCGGGGTCGGCGCTGCAGGTGCCGCAGGTGAAGGCCGCCGCGTTGCAGATCCCGCCGTTCGGGCAGTCCGGCGAGGTGCGGCACTGACCGACGACGCAAGTTCCGTTGTTGCAGAGGTGCCCCGCGCCGTAAGCGGCCGTGCACGACGCGTCGGTCGTGCAGCTGCTGCACATGTGCGTGCTGACGTCGCAGACGAGGCCGGGCGCACAGTCGCCCGACACGCGACAGTCGCCCGACACGCAGCTGCCGTTGAGGCAGAGGTGGGGACCCGGGTAGTTGGCCATGCAGGTCGCGTCGTCCGGACAGGGGACGCAGGTGAGCATCGTCGTGTCACAGATGCGCCCGCCGACGCAGTCGCTGGTCTGGCGGCAGTCGCCGCTGACGCACTTCCCGCCGACGCAGAGGTGATTCGCGCCGAAACCCGACTGGCACTCGCCGTCGCTCGCGCAGTCGACGCAGTTGAAGCTCGCGTCGCACACCTGGCCGTTCTGGCAGTCGGTGGCCAGCCGGCACTGACCGGCCACGCAGCCGCCCGACACGCACAGGTGATCGGCGCCGTAGGTCGACATGCAAGCGCTGTCGGTCGTGCACTTCGTGCAGAAGTTTCCGACGCAGAGCTGCCCGTTGCTGCAGTCCATGAACGAGTGGCAGTCACCGGAGATGCAGGCGCCGTTCAGGCAAACGTGCTGCGGCCCGTAACCGGACCGGCACGCATTGTCGCTCGGGCAAGGGACGCAGGTGTGGCTGACCCCGTCGCACACCTGCCCGTTCGTGCAGTCGAGCGCCGTCTGGCAACCGCCCGCGCCAGCCGCGCCACCGGCACCCGCCGCGCCGCCGGCCCCCGCCGCGCCGCCGGCCCCCGCCGCGCCGCCGTTACCGCTGCCAGCCACGCCCCCGGTGCCGCTTCCCGCCGCGCCGCCGCTACCGCTGCCAGCCGCGCCCCCGGTGCCGCTAACCTGTCCGCCCGTGCCGCTGCCAGCCGCGCCGCCGCTACCGCTGCCAGCCTGTCCTCCCGTGCCGCCGCCCGAGCCGCCTACGCCTCCGGCCGATCCGCCGGTACCGGCACCGCCGACGCCTCCCGTCGTCCCGCCTCCCCCACCACCGCTGCCTCCGCTGCCTTCTCCCGCCTGGCCGCCGAGGCTGCCGTCCACGGCTCCGCCCCCGTCGGTTCCCATCCCGGCCGCGCCCCCGCCGCCGTCCTGACCGGCGGCGCCGCCGCCGGTGGCGCCGGTGCTGCCGCCGGTTCCGCCAGCGTCGCCGTTGGCGGGGAGGTTGTCGCCGCAAGCCGCGGCACCGGCGGCCACGACGAAGACGGCGAGAAGAGACTTGGCGCCCCCCCAGGTCGGGCGAACAGTCGCGCGGATTCGCATCGCGCCCAACACTCGACAGGTTTCTGTCGGAACTTGACCTCAGGCGTCAGCAACGGGGAAAAGGGGCGGCTCGGGCCGCGCCGGATGCCGCGGCTAGGACTCGAGCTTCTTGCGCTTCTTGAAGCCGCGGGGCGGGCGCTTCTCGGCCGCGTTCGAATTCGGCGGCGACCAGTCGGTCCAGCGGAAGCTGGGCGGCGAGCGGACGTCGATGTGGACGAACTGGCTGCGCGGGTAGATGCCGATCCCCATCCCCCCGCGATCGAGCGTCTCTGCGAACGCCTCGATCTTCTTGGGGCTCACCCCGGCGATGCGGATGTCGCTGGCGCGACCTTTGAAGTGGTTGCTGGTCTGCTTGCGCTGGTTGCGGTAGCCCGAGACGATCTCCAGCGGCTTGCCGAAGTGGTCGTAGATCTGCGACAGCGTCGTCAGCAGCTGGGGGTCCATGTCGGTCTCGGTATCGGTCCGCCGGCAGCGCAAGATGTGGTTCAGTTGCTCGAGCGCGTCGAGGTTGTAGGACCCGTCCGGGTTGTAGATGTTGACCTTGACCTGGCCCTCTTCCGGATCGTTGAGGCTCTCCATGACCAGGTTGCCCGAGGGGCGCGGCAGCGGGTCGACGCGCAGCTTGTCCTCGGGCACGACGTGACCGATGAACCTGTACCCGTGGTGCCCCTTCTTGTGGCGGTGGCGGGCCGGCTTGGCCGCCGCCGCCCCGTCCCCGGAATCGCCGGCGGCAGCGGGGGCCGCCGCGGCGGGCGCAGCCTCCGCCGCTTCATCGTCCCCCTCGGCATGAACCGAAGGTGCAAATCCGATGAGCAGCGCGAAGGCCGCCCCCAGGGCCGTCCGACGAAGCATGGACTCTTAGGGTGGTCCAGGTTTCGCAACCTGGTCAACGAAAAAAACCTTGACGGTAGGCTCGACACCTACCTGGGACCCCAACCTCCTACCCGCGCTGCGGCGCCGGAACGTGACTCGGGAGGTGCAACAGATCGACGGCCAGACGCTCCGCCACGCTGAAGATCCGCTCGTCCCGATAGAACTCGCCGTAGACGATGCGGCGGATCCCCGCGTTGGCGATCTGCTTGAAGCAGTTCCAGCACGGGCTGGCGGTCACGTAGATTGTCGCGCCGTCGATCATGACGCCGTTCTTGGCGGCCTGGATGATGGCGTTCGCCTCGGCGTGGATGGTGGCGACGCAGTGGTCGTTCTCCATCATGTGCCCCGCGTCGGTGCAGTGGGGCATGCCGCGGATCGATCCGTTGTAGCCGGTCGAGAGGATTGTCCGGTCGCGCACGATCACGGCGCCCACGAACTTGCGCGGGCAGGTCGATCGCGACGCCACCACCTGCGCGATGTTCATGAAGTACTGATCCCACGGCACCCGCTCGTCCATGGACGTCTTTTTAACACGGGACCCTCGGAGGGTCCCGCGCCCCCCACGATGGGCTCGCGCGAGCAAAGCTCGCGCTCCCCCCCGCGCTCCACGCGGGACTTAGACGCTTCCTTTGGTAGTATCCGCCGGCTCGTGGACTTCAAGGCGACCCTCAACCTCCCCAAGACCGACTTTCCGATGCGCGCGGATCTGGCGCGGCGCGAGCCCGAGTGGCTGGCCCGCTGGGCGCGCGACAAGCAGTACGAACGGATTCTGGAGGCGCGCGAGAAGGCGGGAGCGCCGCCGTTCGTGCTGCACGACGGTCCGCCCTACGCGACCGGCGCCATCCACTACGGGACCGTGCTCAACAAGGTGCTCAAGGACATCGTCGTCCGCTCGCAGCTCCTGATGGGCAAGCGGGCGCCCTTCCGGCCGGGCTGGGACTGCCACGGGCTGCCGATCGAGCAGCAGGTCGAAAAAGAGCTGGGGCCGAAGGCGCGCGACCTCGGCGCGGTCGAGTTCCGCGCCCACTGCGAGCGGCACGCGCTGAAGTTCGTCGACGTCATGCGCACCGAGTTCAAGCGGCTCGGCTGCCTCGGCGACTGGGACCACCCCTACCTGACGCTGTCGAAGGACTACGAAGCGGCGA
Organism: Polyangia bacterium; assembly: GCA_035607055.1. Taxonomy (GTDB): domain Bacteria; phylum Myxococcota_A; class Polyangia; order Fen-1088; family Fen-1088; genus JADGRB01. The sequence goes on along the minus strand of DATNDC010000051.1, from coordinate 1,617 downwards.
TCGCCCGCCAGCTGGCCGGGTTCGCGCGCGCCGGGCTCGTCTATCGCGACAAGAAGCCGGTGCACTGGTGCCTCACCCACCGCACGGCGCTCGCCGAGGCGGAGGTCGAGTACGAGGACCATGCCTCGCCGTCGATCTACGTCCGCTTCCCGGTGGTGGGCGATCTCGGCAAGGCCGAGCCGCGGCTCAAGGAGAAGAGGGCGGCGTTCGTCATCTGGACGACGACGCCCTGGACGCTGCCGGCCAACCTGGCGGTGGTCGCCAATCCCGAGCTGGAGTACGTCGCGATTCCTCGCCACGGCGAGTACCTGCTCGTCGCTGCGGGCCGGGCGGAGGCGTTCCTGGCGGAGACGGGGATCGAGGCACCGAAGGAGTCGTGGATCGCGCTGCCGCGCGCGGGGCTCGAGGCGCTCGAAGGGACGCGCTACCAGCCCCCGTTCCCGCGGCCCGACGGCGACGGCGACAAGGACTACCGGCTGTGGTTCGCGCGCCACGCGACGCTGGAGGCCGGTACGGGCCTCGTGCACACGGCCCCCGGACATGGCGCCGAGGACTACGTGGTCGGTCGCGACCACGGCTTGCAGATCTTCGCGCCAGTCGACGAGGACGGCCGCTTCACCGCCGAGGTGGCGCTGGGCAAGCTCGACCGCGCGCGCGTGTTCGACGCCAACCCCGAGATCGTCGAGGGGCTGGCGGCGCGCGGGCTGCTGCTCAACAAGCCGGGCGAGACGATCCGCCACCAGTACCCCTGCTGCTGGCGTTGCAAGAACCCGATCATCTTCCGCGCCACGCTGCAGTGGTTCGCCCGGCTCGGCGCGGCCGAGGACGAGACGTCGCTGCGCCACCGGGCGCTGGCCGAGATCGGGCGCACCCACTGGATCCCCGCCTGGGGCGAGAACCGCATCCGCGGCATGATCGAGGCGCGCCCCGACTGGTGTCTGTCCCGTCAGCGCGTCTGGGGGGTGCCGATCCCCGCCTTTCGCTGCACCGCCTGCCGGAATGATCTGCTCGAGGCGCCGGTTATCGAGCACGTGGCCGAGATCTTCGCGCGCGAGGGATCCGACGCCTGGTTCGCGCGGCCGGCCCAGGAGCTCCTGCCCTCACCGGCGCCGAAGTGCGCCTGCGGGCAGCGTGACGCGGAGTGGGAGAAGCAGCACGACATCGTCGACGTCTGGTTCGAGTCCGGCGTGTCGTGGGCCGCCGTCGCCGACGGCCAGCTGGTCCCCAAAGGCAAGAAGGTCGACCTCTGCCTCGAGGGGGCGGACCAGCACCGCGGCTGGTTCCACTCCTCGCTGCTCGTCTCGACGGCCACGCGCGGCCAGGCGCCCTACGAGGCGGTGCTGACGCACAGCTGGGTGCTCGACGAGCACGGCAAGTTCTACTCGAAGTCGGAGATCGCCAAGGCGCGCGCCGCCGGCGTCAAGGTCGACTACGTCGAGCCGGCGGTCCGCATGGAGAAGAACGGTGCCGAGCTCTTGCGCCTCTGGACGGCGGCCGGCGACTACCAGAGCGACGTCGTCTTCTCCGAGGCGATCCTCAACCAGCTCTCCGAGTCGTACCGCAAGATCCGCAACACCTGCCGCTACCTGCTCTCGAACTTGTACGACTTCGTGCCGG
>DATNDC010000049.1:0-3462 GCA_035607055.1 Polyangia bacterium | reverse complement strand
GTTCCCGCAAACGCCGAGCCGGCCGCCGGGAGATCGAACGTGCTGCCGCCCGAGGGGCCCAGGATGGCGTTCAGGTCCTTGCCCGCCAGCTCCGGTTTGGCCCCGGGGGCGTGGGTGAAGCGCTCGATCGCGGCGTTCACGTCGCGCGCCAAGCCCCCGTACCTCCCGCCGTAGCGATGGTCGTCGATCTTCTGGATGTCGCCCGCCGCCAGCTTCTGCAGCTCGCGCCGCAGCTTGCCCAGCGGCGCCTCGACCTCGATCCGTTGCGACGCGAGACCGATGGCGATCATGGCGAAGGTCCCCAGCGCCAGCGGGATCCAGGGGAAGTTCCCCCACTTGAGGTCGTTGGAGCTGACGTTCGAGATCAGCGCCGGGAGATCGAGGTTGGCCGGCTTGACCCCGATGAGCGCGTAGTAGGCCTGCTGCTCGCCGGCCTGGCCGGGGAACGGGGCCGCCACCGCCAGCAGGTTCTGCTTGCCCACCGTCAGCGGCAGCGCGGGCGTGCGCTTGAGCTCGACGATGTCGCTGCTGTGCTGGGCCACCAGATCGGGGAGGGCGTCGAGCTCGCCCTCAGCCCGCGAGCTGGCGATCACCTTGCCACGCAGGAGCAGCGCCACGTCGACGTCGAGGTTCTTCTTGAGGCGCTCGACCAGCCCGGAGCCGGTCTCGGCGGCGATGTAGACGGCGCCCACGATCCGGTCTTTGCCCTTGGACAGCACCGGCGCGCCGGCCACCCGCTGCAGCTTGCCGCCCACGCCCCACACGTCGTCGGAGAGATAGCCGCGCAGGGCGTCGGCCACCACCTCGACCCCGCCGATGTAGTCCCCGAACTCCTTGTCGTTGTCCCCCACGCGCGCGATCACCCGCCCCTTGGTGTCGAGGGCGACGATGCCGTCGATGCCGCCGGTCGCCAGATCGGGAATCAGCGTGCGGAAGCGGTCCTGGATGGTGCGGTGGATGACGTTGAACTCGCCCGAGCCGCGCGAGGCGGCGTCGAGCGACTCGGCCAGGATCGCGTCGCGGCCGAGCTTCGCCGCGCGGTCGATCCACTTGTGGGCGTCGACCTTGAACATCTGCTCGGCGGCGTACTGCGCGCGATCGAGCCGCTGCCCCTCCAGGCCCGCCAGCTTCTGCACCGCGGGCCTCGGCGCCACCAGCGCGAACGTCATGGCGACGGCGCAGCCGACAGCGATCAGGATGAACCAGATCTTCGATAGGAACATGCGGGGACCTTTGGTCTCGCGCGGCCTCGGGCTACTCGGCCGCCTCTTTCTCTTTCTCTTTCTCGTCTTGGGAGCCGGGGGCGGCGATCTTCACGACGAGCTCGTCCTTCGAGGTGGTGTCGACCTCCTGCTCGGCCGCCCATTTGCCGCGGGCCCAGACCTTGAGGTGGGCCTTCCCGTCGGGGACGCCGGGGATGGAGAAGCTTCCTTTCTCGTCGATGGTCGCGAAGAAGGGCGAGTCGACGATGATCACCGAGATCAAGATGTGCGGGTAGTCGGCGTCGTGGATGGCGTAGCCGCCAATGGCGTCGAACTTCACGCGGCGGGTGGCCCCCGGGGGGAGCTGCTCGAGCGGCATCACCGACGGCGTGTCGGGCGTCGACATGTCGAGCCGGACCTTGCCGGTGTTCTTGATCTCGAGGACCGACCCGGGGCCGGTGATCACCACGCGGGGGTGGGCGTCGAGGCCGCCCATCTCCACGGTGACGGTCCGCGCGGGGGGCGGGTGCGCGCCGTTGACCTTGTCCAGCACGACCACCGTCTCCATCTTGGCGCCCCCGGTGGTCGAGACGGGGACGTTGCCGTTCTCGAGGCGCCAGTACCCCTGGTAGAGGCGGGTCGAACGGGCCGCGTCAGGCATCTTGACGCTCCCCTTGACCGCTCCCGCCAGCGCCGGCGTGCCCAAGGCGAGCGTCACCGAGACGGCGAGCGCCACCGAAACGGCGAGCGCGGCACTGACGGCGGGCTGGGAGACGCGGGAAGGGGTCCGCTTGGTCATCGTCCGACGGCTGAAAACGCGAAACGAGGCCGCAGGTTATCGTGGCCCTTTCCCTGCTGTCAACGAGTCAATCCACCCCGGCGGAGTTTCGATCGGGTGTCCCGGGCGGGGTGGGAGTCGGACCTCCATCGGCGGTGCGCACGAGCCGGGCCGGCACGCCGAGCGCGATCCCCTCGCGCCGCAGCCGGGCGAGCAGGCGCTTTCGGACCTCGTGTCCGGCGAGCCCCTGCGCCTCCACGTCGGCGACCTGTAACCCGCAGGTCCAGACCTGACCCGCGTCGGTGAGGTCGAGCAGCCGCGCGACGGGGTTGCCCCCGATGAGCTTGGGCAGCTCGGCGGTGGCGCGGACGAGCTCGTCGTTGAGGCAGGCCTCTACCGCCGTCGGCTCGGCGCCCGGCGCGACCACCACGTTGACCGCCATCCCGACCGGGGAGGCGGGCAGGTGAAAGTTGGTGAGGATCGCCTGCGACAGCTTCTGGTTGGGGACGATCACCGTGTTGTTCTTGAGCGTCCGCAGCCGCGACGAGCGCCAGCCGATCGACTCGACGTACCCCTCTTCCCCCGTGGCGTCGTTGATCTTGATGTAGTCGCCGGCGCGCACGGGGCGATCGGCGAGCAGGTAGAGGCCGGCGAAGAAGTTGGCCAGCGTCTCCTGCAGCGCCAGCGCGACGGCCAGCGAGCCGACGCCCAACGTGGTCAAGAGCGGCGCCACCGGGACGCCCAGCGACTCGAGCGCCGTGATGATCGCCAGCGCGCCGACCAGCAGCCGGACCGAGACCCGCGCCACCCCGACCGCCGGCCGCATCGACGGGTTGCGCGTCACGTACTCGGTGACCGCCGCGACGGTGACGCGCGAGACGACGAGCGCGCAGGCGAGCACGAACCCGAGGTCGAGGGCCCCCTCGAGCCAGCGGCCGAGCCGCCCCGGCAGCCCGAGGGCGAGGTCGGGAATCCAGAGCATCCCGCCGATCACCACCGCGCAGGCGACCGGGAGCGAGACCGCCGGCTTGCTCGACAGCCACCGCCCCGTGAGCCCGCGCGCCAGCCGCGCCAGCACCATGGCGAGCACGATCAGCGCCGCGCCCAAGAGGGGCAGCAGCAACCCGGGCGGGGCGTCGACGTCGATTCCGGCGAGCCTCATGGTCCGCTGTTTCGTATATCCTATTTCGTTCGATGACCACCCGTCCCGGCAAGACCCTCGAGACCTTCCCGAACCCCAAGCCGGAGCGGGACTACGAGATCCGCTTCGAGTGCCCCGAGTTCACCTGCCTTTGCCCCAAGACCGGGCAGCCGGACTTCGCGGTCATCCGCGTCGAATACGTGCCCGACGCCCTCTGCGTCGAGCTCAAGTCCTGGAAGCTCTATCTCTGGTCCTACCGCGACGAGGGCGCGTTCCACGAGGCCGTGACCAACCGGATCCTCGACGACCTCGTGGCCGCCACCAAGCCGCGCCGCGCCCAG
>DATNDC010000002.1:0-27425 GCA_035607055.1 Polyangia bacterium | reverse complement strand
CCGACTGCCCGTCCGGCCTCTGCGCGCGCCGGCCGGACGGCGTCGGCGTCTGTCAGTGAGACCACCGCGGCAAAAGTGCGGTAGACATCGCGCCGCATGACCTTCGACCAGTTGCCCCTGCCGCCGGCGCTCGCCGCGGCCCTCACCGCGCGCGGCTACCAGGCCGCCACCGGCGTGCAAGCCGCGGTGCTCGATCCGGCGGTGGCCGGCCGCGACCTCCTGGTGTCGTCGCAGACCGGCTCGGGGAAGACCGTGGCGTTCGGCGCCGCGCTGGCCCAGACGCTGCTGGCAGAAGGCTCTCCGCCGCCGGCCGGCGAGCGGCCGCACGGCGCGCCCGCGGCCCTGGTGATCGTGCCGACGCGCGAGCTCGCCACCCAGGTACGCGGCGAGCTCGGCTGGCTCCTGGCCGGCACGCGGCTGCGTCTCAGCGCCTTCACCGGCGGCACCCCGGTGGGGGGCGATCTGCGCGCGCTCGAGCGAGGCGTCGACGTCGTCATCGGCACGCCCGGGCGCCTGGTCGATCTGCTGCGCCGGGAGCGGCTGGCGCTGGGCGCGCTCGCCGTCGTGGTGCTCGACGAGGCCGACGAGATGCTCGACCTCGGCTTCCGCGACGATCTCGAGGCGTTGTTGCAGGCCGCGCCCGCCGAGCGGCGGACCCTGCTGCTCTCGGCGACGCTGCCGTCCGAGATCCGCGCGCTGGCCCGCAAATACCAGCGCGACGCCCTCGCCCTCGACACCCGCCACGCCGCCGGCGCCCCCGCCGCGCACGAGGACATCACCTACCGCGCCCACCTGGTGGCCGGCGGCGATCGGCGCGCCGCGGTGATCAACGTGCTGCGCGCGGCCGACAGCCCGCGCGCCATCGTCTTCTGCACCACCCGCGAGGGCGTGGCGGAGCTGCACGCGGCGCTGGCGGCGCGGGGCTTCGCCGCGGCGGCCATCTCCGGCGAACGCGCGCAGGCAGAGCGGGATCGGGCGCTCGATCGGCTCCGGCGCGGGGAGGCCCGCGTGCTGGTCGCCACCAACGTGGCGGCCCGCGGGCTCGACCTCCCGGACGTCGATTTGATCGTTCACGCCGATCTCCCCCTCAACGCCGAGTCGCTCACCCACCGCAGCGGTCGCACCGGGCGGGCCGGGCGCAAGGGAACCGCGGTGGTGATCGCCACGCCGGCCGAGCGGCGCAAGGCCGAGCGACTGCTGGTGGCCGCCCACGTCCGTCCGTCCTGGACGCCTGCCCCCACCCGCGAGGCGATCGCGGCGGCCGCGCGCGAACGCCTGGCCGGCGAGCTCACCCTGGCGGCCGCCGACGCGGGCGCCACGGACGACGCCCGGGACCTGGCGCGCCGGCTGGAGGCGCGCCTCTCGTCCGCCGCGCTGATTGAACGGCTGCTGGTCCGTGAGCTCGGCCGGCTTCCGGCCGGCGAGCCGCTCGTCGAGATCGCGCCGCCGCGGCCGGAGGCGGAGCCCGGCGCGCGGCCTCCTCCCCAGAGGCGGGACGAGCTGGCGCGAGACGCCGTCCTCTTTCGGATCAACCTGGGGGCGGACGACAAGGCCGATCCGCGCTGGCTGTTGCCGCTCATCTGTCGGCGCGGCGGTGTCACCCGGCGCGACGTGGGCGCCATCCGGATCGCGCGGCGCGAGACGACGTTCGAGATCGCCGGGCCGGCCGCGCGGGACTTCGCCGAAGCCTCGGCGGAGAGCGATCCACGCGCGCGCCACGTCGTGATCACCCGCGCCGATGCAGGCCCGGTCCACGGGGGCGGCGACCGGCCTCACCGGCGCGCCCAGCACGCGCCGGGCAAGGCGTTCCACCCGAAGACCGCGCATCCTCCCGGACCGCGCCCTGCGCATCCTCCCGGACCACGCCCTGCGCATCCTCCCCGACACGGCAAGCGCCGCGGCCCGGGAGATCGCGGCAAGTCCGGGTAGCCGACGGACCGATCGACGGCGGCCGACCCGGCTGGTAATGTCCCCCGACCATGAGCAAGCGCAACCGACCGACCACCGCCGCCCAGGCTGCCCATCGCCGCCGCCGCCACGAGTACCGCAGCGCTTACAATTCGCCCGAGGGGAAAGCCGCGCGCGCCGCCGCAGCGAAAGCCGCCGGGGGAACGACGCCCGCTGGCGCCGCCAAAGCGGCTGCCGCGCCCAAGCCGGCCGCCGCGCCCAAGCCCGCCGCGGCGCCGAAGCCCGCCGCGCCGGCGACCAAGCCCTCCGTCTGACCGCCGCGCTGCGGTCCGTCCGAGCGCGCGCCGCCCGTCCGGGCCGCCGGCGCGCGCAGCGTCGCGCCCCGACGAGCTGCCTGCGTGTCGTTCGGCTGGGGAGCGCTGCGCACGCCGTCGCGGGTCGCAGCGGCGCCCACAGGTAAGAATCAAAACCGCTTCAAGTCGGGCCGGCGACTGGCCGATAGCGAGACCGTCCCGAGAGGCGTGGCGACGCCAGCCGCGAACGAGGGAGGGCGCATGAGCATTTTCTCGCGACTTCGCAAGCGCGAATCAGACGATCCGGCGGCGCCCGACGCGACCACCGGCGCGAAGGCACCAGCAGCGGCGCCAGTGACGAAGCCGGGCGCGCCGGCGACCGAGGCCAAGCCCGCCACGGCGCGCGAGGAGCAGCCGAAGCCGGCGGCGAGCAAGGCCGCGCCCGCCGGCGCGACGCGCGCCTCTCCCGCGGCCAAGCCCGCGGCGGCCGCCAAGCCGGCGACGGCGGCCGCGCCCGTGCGCAATCTGCCAGGGATGCCGCCGCCGGCGACGGCTCCGAAAGGCGGCGCCGCGCCTCCAGACGACGAGGCGAACGTGGTGAGAGGGACCGTGTCGACGAACGGCGCCGGGCCCGCGAAGGCGGGGAACGCTGTGAACGGCGTGCTCGGTGCGAACGGCGGGCACGCCTCGGCCGGCGCGGCCGCCGGCGCCGACCGCCGGCCCGCGAAGGCATCCGCGACGACCGCGCCGGCGAGCCCCTCGGCGCGCAGGTTGGAAGAGGCCGCCCCCGACCAGGCGCTGTCGGCGCCGGGCTCGCTCGATCAGGCCTTCGAGGCGCTTTTTCCGACCGGCGGCGAGGCGGCCGGCGCCCCGGCGCGGGCGGACGGAATTTCCACCGCCGCCGATCGCAAAGCGGTGCTGGCGACGTTCGAGGAGCTCGCCGTCGGTCACACCTCCGCGGTGAGGAGCTTCATGCTCGAGGTCCGGTGGGGCGAAGCGCAGACGAGCTGGATCGGCTTGGCGCGCCCCGCGTTGAAGTCGTTGCGGGCGATGGCCAGCCAGGTCGAGCACGCCACGCTGCCGGGGGCGATCGATGCGTTCGACGCCGCCCTCGCCGAGCTGCTCCGCCCGGACGCGGCCCCGGTCGTCACCAAGCCCGCCCAGGAGGCTCTGCTGGCGGCCTACGCGCCGCTCATCGCGGCGATGCCGCGGGCCTTCGAGCTGGACGGCGAGCGGGATCGGCGCGAGCCGGTCGTCGTGCGCGCGCTGCTCGAGCAGGTGCCGGGGCTCGAGCCGCTGATGATCGATCGGATGATCGCCGCCGGGCTGGGGCGGCTGGAGGCGCTCTACCAGGCGAAGGGCGACGAGATCGCCGTGGTGGCGGACGTCCCGGAGGAGGTCGCCACGGCGACCGCCGCGCAAGTGCAGGCGTTTCGTCGCGCCACGCCGGCGGCCCTGGCCGCCCCCGACACCGGCGCGGCGGTCGAGGAGCTCGGGTCCCTGGTCGGCCAGCTGGGCGAGGACCAGCGCGCGTTCGAGAGCGCGGCACGCGGGTGGTCGGCGGCGGATCGCGAGGCGAAGAAACGGACCCGCCGGAAGCGCGACCTCGATTTCGCGCGGGTGACGATCGCGCTCGCGCGCCTCGGCGAGGTCGATCTGGCGCTGCGGCTCCCCAGGGTTCCGTTCCAGCGACGCCTGGAGGAGCTGGAGGCTCTCAGCCGGCGACTCTCGGCCACCGCGCCCGCCGAGGCGCAGATGACGATGGGGAAACGAATCGAATCCGGCGCGCAGGCCGCGCCCTGATGGAGGGACCACGACGATGGGCGAGCTGACACGCGATCAGGTGCTGCTGAAGCTGCGGCGGAACGAGAAGCTCGAACGGGCGGACCTGCGGGGCCTCGACCTCTCCAAGGCGAACCTCGCCGGCGCGCTGCTCGCGCGCGCCGATCTCGAGGGGGCGAACCTGGAGGGCGCGGTGCTGCGCAAGGCCGCGCTCAAGAACGCCAGTCTGCGCGAGGCGTATCTGGCCGGCGCCGATCTCCAAGAGGCGAACCTCGAGAACGCGGACCTCGAAGGGGCCAAGCTGGAACGGGCGAACCTGCAGGGGGCGAACCTCGCGCGCGCCAACCTGGAAGGGGCGAGCCTGGCCGGGGCGAACCTCCAGAAGGCGCGCCTGTCGTTCGCGCAGATCGGCTCGGCGAACCTGACCGGCGCCGACCTCCGGGGCGCCGTCGTCGACCACGCCGACCTCGAGGACGCGACGCTGGGGGGCGCCAAGGCCGCGGAGGCCGACTTCCGCAACGCCAACCTGCGCGGCGCCACCATCGCCGAGGGCGATTTCCCCCGCGCCTGCTTCGCCGACGCCACGCTGGCGGGCAGCAAGGCGGCCCGGGCCAGCTTCGTCGGCGCCGTGCTGACCAAGACCGACTTCCAGGGCGCCGACCTCTCGCGCGCCGATCTGAGCGACGTGGACGCGCGGCAGGCGACGCTGGCGGGCGCGCGGCTCGACGGCGCCAAGTTGACCGGCGCCAAGGTGGCCGGCCTGGTCGGAACGGGTGGGCCGCTCGCCGACCTGCAGGTCGCCTGGGTCGACAAGAGCCCGGAGGCGGACGGCACCGGGCGGATCACCAACGGCGAGATCCCGCTGCTGCTCTCCGGGCTGGCGGCGGCGGTCGCGCCCGAAGTCCCCGGCCGCCGCTACTTCGGGCGCGGCGACGTCCTGCGGAACGCCTCGCTGGCGTTCGAGGCCGGCGCCCAGGTGGAGATCGACAGCCTGTTCGAAAATTGCACGATCACCCTCGGCGAGGGGACGCGGCTGGTCGTCGGCGAGCGCGGCGTGCTCGCCGATTGCAACATCGCGGGCGCCGGATCGATCACCGTCAACGGCCAGTTCTTCGAGCGCAAGAGTCCCGGCATCGTCGGTCCGCGCGAGCTGGTCGTCAGCCAGGGCGGCGCGCTGGTCGCGTCGGTGGAGCAGGTCCCGACGGTGACCCGGTTCCGGTTCGAGCGCGGCAGCAGGCTGCGCGTGAAGATCGTCAACGGCTCTTCAGATGACGGCTCGGTTCAGAAAGGCGGATGACTAATGACCATGAACGAAGGCAAGCGGACGCTCATCGAGGAGGGAACGGAGCTCAAGGGGACGCTCACCTCGAGCTGTCCGGTGGTCGTGCTCGGGCGGCTGGAAGGGCAGATGACCGGCCCCTCGGTCGACGTCGCCGAGACCGGCGTCCTCTCGGGCCGCGCCAAGGTGAAGGAGCTGCGCTCGCGCGGCGAGCTGGCGGGCGAGTTCGAGGCCGACAGCGTCGAGCTGTCGGGGCGCGTGCACGACAAGACGATCATCCGCGCCAAGTCGCTGGAAGTGAAGCTGCAGCGGAGCGACGGACGGCTGGAGCTGATGTTCGGCGAGTGCGAGCTGGCGATCGGCGACGCGCCCGACAAGGCGGCGGCGGTTCGCGAGGCCAGCTCGGGCGGCGGCCGCCCGGCGGCGGCGAAGGTCGCGGAAGCGCCGGCGAGCGGGGGCGAGGTGACCGCCGAGGCCGACGCCAGCCCCAGCACCCGCAACGGCCGCCGCAAGCGGGGCGACGAAAGCGAGAGCCAGGCCGAGAACGCCTGACCGACCTTCGGCCGTGGCCCGCGGGGCCTGCCGCAGCTCATTCCCGGAGCCCCCGAAGACCAGCGCGAGCGCTTCCCAGGCCAGCGCCCGGACTCGCATCCCTCGACCACTAGATGAGGATGCAAACGGAGTGAACCCAGACGCCGCACACGCAGCGCATGGCGTCGGTGCTCCCGCAATCGGATCCCCAGGTCTGGCATCCCCCGCCGTCTGTGTTGCAGGGCGTCCCGGCCCGAGGACGGGTGATGGGACATTCGTTGGGGAACGACACGCACGACCAATCGACGTAGCAGCCGCAGACCCCTTCCGGATAGGCGCAGGAGAAGCCCTCGGCGGAAGCGGGACAGGCGACGCCCCCATCCACCGCGCCGGGGAAGCTCGGCGGGCAGATCGACGCCGGGGTTGGACAGCCGGCCTGTTGATCGCCCTCCCCTTGCACCAGCGCCCAACCACTGGCGCCGCACTGGACCATCGTGTTGCACGCGATGTTCGGATCGTCGCCGTATTCGCAGGAGTATCCGGCGGGTGGCCCGCAGGGCGTCCCCACCGTCGGCAGCGTCGCCGGACAACTTGGAGGGACGAAGCCGCAGCATTGAGACGTGCAGGGCGGCGGCGAAATTCCCGCCTCGGCGCTGTTGCCCCCAGGTCCGATCTGGGCGTCCAGGCGGTGGCCAGCGTCCACGCTCCCCGGCGGATGGGGGTTGACGGGATCGGCGAGCATCTGGTTACCGCACCCCGCGACCAAGGCGACCAGGCCCAACGTCCACGCCCAATTCCGAACCCGCATTCCGTCAATTATCCGAGGAACCCGGCGCGCGGGCAAGCCTCTCCATTCGAGACGCGGCGCCGCAAAATCGTCCCCAGGATGTCGATCGAGGTTTCGTTCGTTCGTCGCCGCCACAGAGAAGGGCGAGGCGCCCAATAACCTCAAGGAGACAGGTCATGCGAAAGCTCATCGTTCACGAGTTCATCAGCCTCGACGGCGTCATCCAGGCCCCGGGGGGCGAAAACGAAGATCGCGACGGGGGCTTCGCCCACGGCGGCTGGACGCGCGGCTACTGGCACGACGAGATCGGCGCCACCTTCGGCAGGATCATGAAGGACGTCGACGCCTTCCTGCTCGGGCGGCGCACCTACGTGACGCACGCCGACGCCTTCGAGCCGCTGCCGGCCGGCGATTTTTTCGGAGACCTCATGAACGGGCCGGCGAAATACGTCGTGTCCAAGACGCTGGAGAAGCCGCGCTGGCGCAACACGACCATCATCCGCGACGACCTGGTGGGGGCGGTGCGCGCCCTCAAGGCGCAGCCGGGCAAGAACATCTTCCTCGACGGCAGCAGTCAGCTCCTGCACACGCTGCTGGCCAACGATCTGGTCGACGAGCTGCACCTGACGCTCTACCCGCTCGCGCTGGGCGGCGGAAAGCGGCTGTTCCCCGAGGGCGCCCAGGCGCGGTTCACGCTGCTCGAATCGAAGAGCTACCCGACGGGCGTCGTCGCCCTGCACTACGCCCGGAAGCGCGACTGAACGAGCCCGCGCGCTAGGCCGCCTTCGGCGGCACGTCGTCGGGCATGGTTCGCTGCGCTCACCGTCGCCTTACGGCGACACCCTCTTAGGGGATGTGGCAGTCCGAGGGGACGGCCACCGGGGCGTCGTCCTGGTGGTTCCACGCGCCCGTCTTCACCCAGCGGGTCTGGAAGTTCTTGAGGTGATCGATCACCTTCAGCTGGCAGGCGGCCGCGAAGCGCGGGCGCTGGTCGCGCGGCAGCTTCTTCGATTCCTCGGAGGTGTAGCGCGCGGACAGCGCGGGCTGCTCGAACAGCGCCGGGATGACGTAGAGTTGCTGGTCCATCGTGTAGTACGGGGCCAGGCGATCCGCCGGCGCGGGCGGGCTCGGCCAGGGGACGCCGGGCGCGCGGAACTCGCAGCGGTAACGCCCGAAGCTCTGCTCGCTGGCGCAGGCCAGGTCGTCGCGATCGCTGGTGACCAGGTTGATCGAGACGTCACCGCCGTGGGAGCCGCGCCCGAGCCAGCTCCAGAGGATGAGGGCGATCACCGCGAAGGCGGCGACGACGGTCCAAGGCCGGCGCTTCCCAGCCGGTTGGGCGGGATCGGAATTCGCAGCCGGCGAGGTCGGCGAGGTCGGCGAGGTCGGCGAGATGGGATCGGAAGGTGGAGCATCGGGCATGGGGGCATCCTCCGCGACGGCATTTCACTCCAAACTGCCCGCCAAGGCAAACTCGCAACGCCCGCCGGCGTCGGCTACACGGCGGTGGAGATCAGCAGACCGCGGCCCGCGAAGCCGACCATGCCGTCGAGCGCGTCCAAATAGTCGCTGGCCAAGCCGGGCTCGCCGCCCAGGCGCCAGAGCGCGGCGCCGTTGACCCAGGCCGCCGCGCGCGCCTCCCGCACGCTGAAGTTGGCGATGACGTCCTCGACGCCGTCGAAGGTCCGATCGAGCTGCTGCAAGAGCGGCGTGAAGTAGGTGGCGGCCATCTGCTGCTCGGTGGAGGCGAGCACGTCGTTGACCTTGTCGAAGTCGGTGGCCGCCGCGCTCGGCCGCGCCATGGGGAGCGCCAGCACGGTGAAGGTTTTGGCCAGTCCGACCGGGAGATCGCGGTTGATGTGCGCGTTCATGCCCGCCAGCGCGAACTGCAAGGGGGCGATGTCGGTGCGGGCGCGGGCCGCGAACAGGGGCGCCCAGGCGCGGGGCACGGCGGCGCCGCTCTCGAGCGCGCCCAGCGCCGCGAAATAGAGGTTGCCGAAGGCGACGTCGAGCGCGCTCAGGAAGGGGACATCGCCGAAGACCCCGCCCTGCCGTTCGGCCGCCACCACGTTGGTGGTCACCCCCAGGTAGAGCTTGTTGAAGCAGGCGACGCCGTCCGTGGGCGGCAGCGCCCCGTCGATCGCCCGCTGGACGGCCAGGACGTCGTCGATGGCCGCGACCGGCGTGCGGGCCAGGATGGGGCCGAGCGCGCTCACGGCGACGCCGCGGCGTTCGCCTCGTCGACCCGGCGCGCGGCCTCCATCAGGAGCAGCGTCGTGGGCGCGTTGATCTCGTCGGCCGACTCGTCGAGCTCCCGCTGGGTAAAGCTGAATCGCCCCCGCTCGAGCGCCAGCAGGTCGTAGATCACCGACTTGTTCACGCGCCGCGAACCTTCGATCCTCGCGCGCACCACCCGCCCCTGGCGGAGCCACAGCCGCCCCACCTTGTCGTCGGCGACGACCGCCAGCTCGCCCGAGCGCCGCTCGAGGTCGAGGAAGGTCAGCACCGTGGCCAGACCAAACTGCTCCAGCCGGCCGCGAAGCCCGGCTTCCGGAAATACGCCCGTGGAGGCCATCGGGGAGATGTTGACTCCGCTTCCACCCGAAGCGCAAAAAAAGCACCCGCCACTTTTGAGAGCCGCCGCCAGCGACGGGGACGGCCAGCTTCGATCAGCCCGATCGATCGCGAAGACGTCGCGCGTTCCGCCTCCTCGCCGAGGCACCGTAACTTCGCGAATTTTTTGGTCACCGCGCCGCGCGCGCGACAAGAATCGGCGGCGTTCGTCAGAAATTTGCGGATGAAGGTCGGGGGCCGCGCATCCCGAATGTGAAGGGGCATTGCCCCGACCACCAGCGAAGGGGACGAACATGCGCACGGCGAACAGGGCGGGGCTGCGGGTCAAGTCGGGGATCAACGCGGGTGGCCAGACCGCCGCCAACCATAGTCGTGCCGCGCTCGTCATCCGCGCGGCGCGCGGCGCGCGATCAACGCCGGCGGCCCGCGCACGCTAACGCGGCTTCTTCGATTCCTCTTCGCCCAGGATCTCCGCCAGCTCGCGCGGCGCCGACCCGGCGGCCAGCGCGCGCGTGGCGTCGAGGTGGGTGATGAGGAATTCGCGGTTGTCGAGCACGGAGAGGTTCTGCATCTCCAGCGCTCCCATGCGGTCCTCGGGCGAAAACAGGCTCTCCACCTTCTCCATCGACAGCTTGTGGGGGTCGTAGGCCATGTGCGGCGCCGCGGTGGAGACGATGGTGTAGTCGTCGCCCCGCCGCAGCTCCAGCGTCACCTGCCCTGAGATCGAGGGGGCGATCCAGCGGGCCAGCGCGTCCTTGAGCATCATGGCCTCGGGATCGAACCACTTCCCTTCGTAGAGCAGCCGACCGAGCCGCCGACCCATCACGGTGTACTGATCGGTCGCGTTCTCGTTGTGGATCGCCGACAGCAGGCGCTCGTAACCGATGTGCAGCAGCGCGAGGCCCGGCGCCTCGTAGATGCCGCGGCTCTTGGCGTCGATGACGCGGTTCTCGATCTGATCGCTCATGCCCAGACCGTGTCGGCCCCCGACGGTGTTGCAGGCGGTGAAGAGCTCGAAGCGCGAGGCGTACCGCTTGCCGTTGAGGCTGACCGGCAACCCCTGCTCGAAGGCGATCGTGACCTCCTCCGGCTCGATGCGCACCTCGGGCTTCCAGAAGGCGACGCCCATGATCGGGTTGACGATGCGAATCCCCTTGTCGAGGAACTCGAGATCCTTGGCCTCGTGCGTGGCGCCCAGGCAGTTGGCGTCGGTGCTGTAGGCCTTCTCGACCCCCATCCGGTACGGCAGCTTGATGCCGTTCAGGTACTCGCTCATCTCCGTGCGCCCGCCGAACGCGCCCACGAACTCGGCGTCGAGCCAGGGCTTGTAGATGGTGAGCGCCGGATTGGTCAGCACCCCATAACGATAGAAGCGCTGGATGTCGTTCCCCTTGTGCGTGCTGCCGTCAGAGAAGACGTCGACGCCGTCCTCCTTCATCGCCCGCACGATCGCCGTGGTGGTGACGGCGCGCCCGAGTGGCGTGGTGTTGTAGTACTTGCGACCGGCCACCCCGAGGTGGAAGGCCCCACACTGGATGGCGATCAGCCCCTCGCGCACCAGGGCGTCGCGGCAATCGACGAGGCGCGCCGCCTTGGCGCCGTGCTGCAGGGCGACGGGCGGGATGTCCGACGGCGTCTCCTCGTCGGGCTGGGCCAGATCGGCGGTGTAGGCGTAGACGTCGAGCCCCTTGCGCGAAAGCCAAGCCACCGCGCAGCGCGTGTCGAGCCCTCCGGAGAAGGCGATCCCGATCTTGCTGCCGGCCGGCGGCACCCTGCGGTGAATGCGACTCATGCGGCGAGCCATACCACGAACCCGCGACCGCGCGGCGCCACAAAGCTGTGAACGGCTCAGCATCCGATGACCCTGGTCCTCGGCTTGCATTCTCGAGGCAGGATGAGAACGATCGCGGCCACGGCTCTCGTGCGCGTGGCGGCCCTGCTCGGTCTGGGCGCCGCCGCCTGCCGCGGGGGCTCGACGCCCGCTTTTCAGCAATTGGCCGAGGCGCGCCGGCTGGCGGATGATCTTCGCGTTCAACTGGCCAAGACGTCGAACGCCTCCGACCGGGCGGTCATGGCCGACACCGACCAGGAGTCGATCGCCTTCGCGCGCGACACAGAGAAGGCGGCAGGCGCGATCGCGGTCGACAGGGCTTTGCTCGCGGCGCGGTTGCAGAGCCTCGACTACGCCGCCGAGGGGCGGATGCTCGACGACTTCGGCAGCCACTTCGCTGAATACCGCCAGATCGAGCGCGACGTGCTCGACCTGGCGGTCCAGAACACCAACCTCAAGGCGCAGCGCCTCTCGTTCGGTCCCGTGCGCGAGGCGGCCGACCAGCTCCACGACGCGCTCGCAGCGGCGGTGACCGCGGCGCCGCCGAAGGACCGCTGCCGCATCGACGGGCTCGTGGCCCGCGCGGAGCTGGCCCTCCGTGAGATCCAGATCCTACAGGCGCCGCACATCGCCGAGGCGGACGACGCCACGATGACGAAGCTGGAGCAGGAGATGGCCGACCGGCAGGCGACAGCGCGCGAGGCGCTCAAGCTGCTCGGGTGGGGGGCGACGGCGGCTATGACTCGAGAGCTCGACGCGGCGAAGGCGGCGCTCGACCGGTTCGACGAGCTGTCGGCCGAGCTGGTGGCGCTCTCCCGCCGCAACAGCAACGTCCGCTCGCTCGCGCTGGCCCTGCGCCGCACGCCGACGCTGGTGGCAGCCTGCGACGGAAGTCTGGCGCAGCTGCAAGATGCCCTGGCGAAGGCAGGCTTCACGGGCACGAGATAGTCGCGTTAACCGAGGCCGGCCCCGGCCGCGGCGCTTTCAATGTGCAAGGCGCGGCGGCGACATCCGTTGTGTTCTGCAACGCGCACGACCCTTTGGGGCGCGTCTCGCGGTCTGCCGGACAAGGCATGCACTTTGCGTTGAAGAGGGGGCTTCGCATGAGTCACTCGGAGCCTTCGTTACCCGTCGCCGCGCCCGCCCCACAGCCTGACACCGCGCCTTCGGACGGCGTCCCCCGCGCAACGCCGGTCACCTCGGAGATCTCGGGGAGCTACGAGAACGACCGCTCGCTCGGCGTGCGCGTCAAGCGGGCGCTGTTCGGCAGCCCGCGCGACCTCCACGACTCGCGCGTCTTCCACCACATCTCGCTGATCCCGTTCCTGGCCTGGGTCGGCCTGGGCGCCGACGGGCTCTCCTCCTCGGCGTACGGCCCCGAGGAGGCGTTCAAGAATCTCGGCGCGCACGTCTACCTGGCCGTCGCGCTGGCGGCGGTCATGGGCTTCACGGTGTTCGTCATCTCGGCGGCCTACCGCGGCATCATCGAAGAGTTTCCCCACGGCGGCGGCGGCTACGTCGTCGCCACCAAGCTGCTCGGCAAGACCGCCGGCTTGACCTCCGGCTCGGCGCTGCTGGTCGACTACATCCTGACCATCACCGTCTCGATCGCCGCCGCCGGCGACGCCATCTTCAGCTTCCTGCCGCCCGGTTGGGTGGGCCTGAAGATGCCGCTCGAGATCCTCTTCATCCTCGGCCTCACCACCCTGAACCTGCGCGGCGCCAAGGAGTCCGCCATCGCGCTGGCGCCGGTCTTTCTCCTCTTCTGCGTGACGCACCTGGCGCTCATCGTGGGCGGGATCGCCGCCCGCGTCCCGGAGCTGCCCGCCACCGCGCGCGCCGTGGGGACCGGGTTCCAGGGCGGGCTGGCCACGCTGGGCGCGGGCGGGATGCTGCTGCTGTTCGTGCACGCCTACTCGCTAGGCGGCGGGACGTACACGGGGATCGAGGCGGTCTCGAACGGCCTGCCGATCATGCGCGAGCCACGCGTGCAGACAGCCAAGCGGACCATGGTCTACATGGCGACCTCGCTGGCCTTCACCGCCTCGGGGCTCCTGGTCTGCTACCTGCTCTGGCACATCGCCCCCGCCCCGGGGAAGACGATGAACGCCGTCCTCTCCGAGCGGCTCACGGCGCACATCCCGCTCGGGCGCGTGTTGGTGGTCATCACCATGCTCTCCGAGGGGATCTTGCTGGTGGTGGCGGCGCAGGCCGGCTTCATCGACGGGCCGCGCGTGCTGGCCAACATGGCGGTCGACTCCTGGGTGCCGCGCCGATTCGCCGCCCTGTCGGACCGCCTCACCACCCACAACGGCATCATGCTGATGGGCGCGACCTCGCTGGCGGCGCTGCTCTACGCCAAGGGCGACGTCGGGACGCTGGTGGTCATGTACAGCATCAACGTCTTCCTGACCTTCTCGCTGTCGATGTTCGGCATGCTCCGGCACACCTGGCAAGGGCGGCGCCAGGCCAAGCACTGGCACCGCAAGGCGTTGCTGTTCACCGTCGGATTTCTCCTCTGCGCGACCATCCTGATCATCACCGTGATGGAGAAGTTCAAGGAGGGCGGCTGGATCACCCTGCTCTGCACCGGCGCCGTCATCGGCCTCTGCTTCGTCATCCGCGGCCACTACCGGCGCGTGCGCCTCAAGCTGGCGCAGCTCTATCAGGACGTCAAGCACCTGGGCGCCTCGAGCGACCTCGCCCCGCTTCCGGTCACCGACCGCCACGCGCCGACCGCCGTGGTGCTGGTCCCGAGCTTCGGCGGCATCGGGATCCACACCGTCCTCAACGTGTTCCGCGCCTTTCCCGCGCACTTCAAGAACCTGCTGTTCGTGTCGGTCGGCGTGATCGACTCGGGCGGCTTCAAAGGGGCCGAGGCGGTGGAGGCGTTGCAAGCGAACACCGAGGCGATGCTCAAGCGCTACGGCGCGGTGGCCACCGAGCTGGGCGTGCCGTCGGAGTACTGCTTCAGCATCGGCACCGACGCGGTGGCCGAGGCGGAGAAGCTCTGCCTCGGAATCATGCGCAAGTTCTCGGTCGTCACCTTCTTCTGCGGCAAGGTCGTCTTCGAACACGAACGCTGGTACCAGCGCATCCTGCACAACGAGACGGCGCTGGCGATCCAGAAGCGCCTCTACTGGGCGGGCGCCACCATGGTCGTCCTGCCGGCGCGCGTGACCGGCGCCGGCTGACGACCGACCAGCCGGCGGCCCCCAGGCCGGTCGCCCACGTCGCGCTCGACGGCCGCCTTCGTCCCCAGCGCCGACGCTCCCGCGCGCTAGCGATCCGCGCGCGGGAGTCCGGCCGTCAGGCCGCGACGAGCTCGTTCGAGCCGCCCATCTCGGCCGGCAGATCCTTCTGCTTGGGGACGCCGTCGTCGACGCGCAGCACGACCTCCTGATAGTTCACGTGGACGCCGGCCTTGAACGGGAAATCCGGGATGATCGCCGCGTAGACGTCGACCAGCCCCCACTGCGGGTGCTCCGTCATCAGATGGCCGCCGCAGGCCTGGCACCACTTGCGGAAGCTGTTGGCGCTCTTGTTGAAAGTCCCGATCCGCTCGGCCCCCTTGGTGACCTTCACGCTCTCCGGGTGCCACAGGGTGAACGCGTTGACGGGACCGGCGCTCCACTGCCGGCAGGAGCTGCAGTGGCAGTAACCCGTCCCGGCTGGCTCACCACTGACCGCGATCTCGACCGCGCCGCAGAAGCATTTCCCCCGATACGTCTTCGACTGACTCGCTGGCTGACT
Organism: Polyangia bacterium; assembly: GCA_035607055.1. Taxonomy (GTDB): domain Bacteria; phylum Myxococcota_A; class Polyangia; order Fen-1088; family Fen-1088; genus JADGRB01. The sequence continues at coordinate 12,687 of DATNDC010000002.1, read as the reverse complement.
CATTTGCCCCTCCTGTCCCTTCCAATTGGGACGGAGAAGAAGCTACGGCAAACGGCGATTGTCGGGCCGCGGCGGATCAGACACACTGGCGTGGTGATTCGGCCAACTGGCAAGAAGGCCCCCGCCGTCATCGACGTGACGGTCGTCCTCCTCGAGCGGGCGCTCCCCTCGACGTCGGTGGCGCCGATCGAGATCTTCAGCTGCGCGGGCGTGCTCTGGCAGAAGCTCCACGGCCAGCCGATGGCGCCGCGCTTCCGGGTGCGGACCGTCTCCCTCGACGGCCGCGCCACCAAGCACACCGTCCCCGTACAGCTGCAGCCCGAGGGGACGCTCGCTTCGGTCAAGCGGACCGACCTCATCGTCGTGCCCACCGCCGAGTTCGATCTCGACGGCTCCAACCGCGCCAACGCCGTGCTCATCCCCTGGCTGCGGCGCTGGTACGCCCGCGGCGCCAGCATCGCCGGCATCTGCACCGGCGTCTCGCTGCTGGCCGAGGCCGGGCTGCTGGACGGCCGCCCGGCCACCACGCACTGGGCGATGGTCGGTGAGTTCCGCCGGCGCTACCCGGCCGTCGACTGGCAGCCCGATCGCTTCGTCACCGAGTCGGGGCGCCTGTTCTGCGGCGGCGGCGTCTACTCCGCCATCGATCTCAGCCTCTACCTCGTCGAGCGCTACGGTGGGCACGAGCTGGCCGTCGAGACCGCCAAGGCGCTGCTGCTGGAGACGCCGCGCATGTGGCAGTCAGGCTACGGCGCCGAGCCGCCGCGCTCGGCGCATGACGACGAGGCAGTGAAGCGCGCGCAGGACTGGCTGTTCCGCAACTTCAAGCAGGAGGTCGGCCTCGACGAGCTCGCCGCCCGCGTCGGCATGAGCCCCCGCAACTTCGCGCGCCGCTTCACCGCCGCCACCGGCGAGACGCCGCTCGGCTACCTGCACCGCCTGCGCATCGACGCCGCCCGCCACCTGCTGGAGACGCGCGGCAAGAGCATCGCCGACGTCGGCCAGGCCGTCGGCTATGACGACCTCGGCTTCTTCCGCCGCCTCTTCAAGCGCCACACCGGCGCGCCGCCGCAAGCCTACCGCGCCCGCTTCGGCCCCGGCCGCGCCCGCGCCGCCGGCGCTTAGGTCGGCGCTTAGGTCGGCGCAAGCACGCCGAGCTGCGCGAGCGGCGGGAGGACCCAGCGTTCGACGGCTCGAATCGCCGCGGCGCAGCCCTGCTCTGGGCTCAAGAGACCGACCGCCAACTCTTCGGGGTCCGGCGCGATCGCTTCGTTGGCCGTGACCGGGCCTCCGAGACGTCGCTCGAAGTACTCCATCTCGACGACGCATCCTGGCCAGAGCGCGCGACGTTGGACCTCCGTCCAGTCTCTGATGAGCCAACGTCCGGCGTCGATCCCGAACGCTCCATGTCGCGCCTCGTCGCGCAGGAGCTCCGTCAGCGCCCAGTGCAGCAGGGGCTGCCGGCAGGCCTGCCTGGCCGCCGCGAACCACCCTGCTGACATCGGCTCGCCCACGCCCATACCGGCCACCAGGGCCAGCGCCGTCCGGCGCTCGATCGACGGCTCGTCGCCGACGTTGCGGCGCCGATCTTCGGCGGGCACCTCGGCGGCGACGGCGCCCAGACGTTCGAGCACGGTCGCGCACACAGCGACGTGCCGAGCCTCGTCCTCGATCACCCGCGCCGCCGCCGCGAGGATGGACGGAGGGGCGCCGAGTCGGGCGAGGTCGCCCGCCACGAGCGTCGCTGCGATGACGGAGTCGCGTTCATCCTCGCAGAGCGCGCTCCAGCTGACGACGAGCTTGGCGACGGTGTCGGCGGACAGCGACAGACGATCGAGGTCCGGCGGCGGGACCCGTGGCGCCCCGGGCAACGGGTGGCGCGGCATCATTGACCTCCGTCGGTGCTTCCGTCGGCGGAGCCATCGCCTGATTGGCCGCCGCCGCCGCCGATGCCGGCCGCGCCCTCGTTGCCCGTGCCACCGGCGCCACCGCTCCCGCCGGTGCCAATGAAGCCGCCGATGCCACTCGTCCCGCCGCCGCTGCTCCTGGAGCCGCCGCCCTGGCTGAAACCGATGCCGCCGGTGCCAGCCGCACCGCCACCGCCACCGCTACCACCGCCACCGCTACCACCGCTGCTGGTGCCACCGGTGCCTGGCGCGCCTCCGCCGCCGCGGGAGCCGCCGCCCTGGCTGAAACCGATGCCGCCGGTGCCGCCGCCCGTCCCCGGCGAGCCGCCGACCCCGGCGCCACCACCGCCGGTACCGTCAACGACGCCGTTCCCCATTCCGATGCCGTTACTGCAGTTCGCTGCGGCGGCGCCAACGCCGGCAAGCAGCCCGAGCCGAAGGAGCAGCCCACGAATCGTCGTTGGTTTCATGGCCGCGGTGATCAGCAATAACCGATCCGCCCCGCGCGGACGTGCGTTTCCGGGGCGTTACGCGGCGAGCCGCTCACGCGACCGCGACTTTGCGATCATGTCCCGCGGCCGGCTACGGCGACCCGCCGACCATGCGCAGCTCGGCGACCGAGGCCCAGGGGTTGCCGCCGATCTCCGACAGCGCCACGAAGCGCACGTAGCGGGCGGTGGTGCGGGTGAACATCACCCGCTCCTCGCTGGTGTCGGTGTCGGAGCCGAAGACCCCGGTGGCGACCGCGGTTCCCCAGTTGGTCTTGTCGGTGCTGGCGTAGAACTGCCAGTTGGCGACCATGCCGTGGGTGCTGCCGTCCTGGCGCGGGACGTAGCGGAACCCGTCGAGCGCGTACGTGGCGCCGAGATCGATCTGGATCTCGTGCGGGTACGGCGTCGCGCCGCCCGTGTACTGGGTGTGCCAGAAGGTCGACGTCGAGCCGTCGAAGGCGTTGGTCGCCTTGCCGTCCTCGGCGGAGGTCTCCTGGCTGTCGGCGGAGATCAGCGACCAGCCGCTCTGCGAGATGAGGTTCTGGTCGCTCGACCAATTGCCCGTCGTCACGTCGAGCTGCCAGCGCTCGTAATCGGCGAGCGTCAGCGACGTCCCGGAGATCTGGATCGGGATCCAGATGTACTTCGAGCTCACGAGGTCGGGGTCCTGCCAGCGGTCGCCGGCGAAGATGTAGGTCGTCGTCTGGCTGCCCACGAAGGGGATGACGAACGCCGACTGCGTGTCGTAGGTGATGCCGTCGCCGAGGTTGGTGAGGCTGCTCCAGGGACCGGCGATGTTGGTTGCCGAGGCGACCTGCGCCTGGTTCGGGTCCCACCCCGTCGCCGCCGAGGTGATGAGGTAGTAGCGGCCGTTCTGTTTGAACATCGCCGGCGCCTCGCGCTGCTTGCCGGCGAACACCGTCACCACCTGGCTCTTGATCGACAGGTAGTCGTCGGAGAGCTGATAGATGATCATGTCCTGGTTGTTGTTGGCGGCGGCCATGAAGTAGGCCTTGCCGTCGTCGTCCTTGAACAGAGAATCGTCGCGCGCCATGTTGCTGTTGGGCTGGAAGTGGCCCACCTGCGTGTAGTTGCCGTCGATCGTCGCGCAGGTGAAGACGCCCGCCTGCGCCGTCGCGTAATTCGCCCCGTCCCAGTGCAGCCACATCACGTACTGCTTGGTGGTGTCGTTGTAGATGATCTTGGGCCGCTCGATGATCCGGTCGGCGGCGGCCAGATCGGTCGAGGTCTGGCGGGTGATGATGGCGTTCTTGAACTGCCAATTCACCAGATCGGTCGAGGCGTAGAGGTTCACGGCGAAGAAGTTCCCCGAGTTCATCGACTTGTCCTCGCCGGCCCAGTACCAGGTGCTGCCCACCTGGATGAAGCCGCCGCCGTGCGCCTCGATCCGCTTGCCGCCGGTGTCGTTCCAGAAGATGCCGTTCGCGAACGTGACCCACGCACTGGCCGCTGTCGCACCGCCGGCACCGCCGCCGCCCGCGCCCGTGGCCCCGGCCGCGCCGCCGGACCCCGTCGCTCCCCCCGCGCCGCCTCCGACGCCGCCGGTCGCCGCCCGGCCGGCCGTACCGCCGCTGCTCTGCCCGGCGCCGCCACCCGACGCTCCGCCGGCCGCGCCACCTGTCGCCCCACCACCCGCGCCGCCCGTCGCCGCCCCGCCGGTGCCGGAGGTGCGACCGCCCGCGGCGCCCTGCCCGCCCGCGGCCGCGGCGCCGCCGGTTCCGCCCGACGGTGCGCCGCCGGTTCCGGCCCCGCCCGTCGCTCCGCCGCCGCTGCAGCCCCCCGCCAGGAACAACCCGAACGACAGAAGGCTCAGCCCGCGCGACCGCTTGAGCATGGCCAAGGCTGTTCCGATGCCGAATTTACGTCAATGGCGCAAAAGTGGCGCCCACGCCGCAAAAGTGGCGCCTCGGCCCGGGCCGGCCCGACGCGGTCGAAACGCGCCGACCGGTCAGCGCTTGGTGCGGCGCCCTTCGGGAGAACCGATGCGATCCGCCTGTCGCCGCTTCAGGCTGGCGCCGGCCTTTTGGCGGTTGGCGGCCTTGCGCGTCGACTTGCGCGACGGCCGTCCCGGCGCGCGGCCGGCCTCCAGTTGGTACCCGGCGTGCGCGGCGACGCGCGCCGCTTCGTTGTGCGGCTCGTGCCGCGACGTCTGCTTCTTCGGGCGCGGCGCGCGCTTGGGCCCCGACCTCTCGCTCGCGCTCCGGTACCGTTCCGCCTTGGTGGCCATGCCAGCAAGGTGAGGCCCGCCGCCGCTCGAGCAAGCCCGCTCGGGTCCCGCCGCCTTCCCAGATCTCGCCCGGCTCAGTCGTTCGCGGACGTCGATCGGAGCTCGGCGCTGCGCTCGGCGACCGGTCCGTCGAACCCGGCGCTGTGGAAGCTTCGTTGCTGAAACGGGCTGCGCGGCGCCGGGCGCGAACGGAGCCAGTGACCGTTGCTCCCCCACCGGCCGCCGTAGGCGAGGACCTCGCCCCCGCCGAGCGCCGCACCGCGCTCGCCGACGTTGGTGAGACCGCCCCCCTGCCAGGTGAGCCAGACCGGATCGGCGCAGCCTTCGAGCGCGCGGCAGCCGCTGACGCGGTCGAACCAGGAGACCGACGCCTGATCGGGGTAGCTCGCGTGGGTCCCCCGGGCAGAGAGGACGATCGGGTGATCGCCGAGGCGCCGGGCGTCGCGCCAGGAACGAACGACCCCCGGATCATTGTTCGAGTGCTGCGCGAAGTCGACGGTCCGGGGCGCGCCGTCGGCGCCCAGCTCGACGGTGATGTGCTCCCAGTCCCCTTCGTGGTCGAAGAAGAGGGGCGCTCGGTTGTACGGATAGAAGAACCAGTACTGGATGCTGACGCCGCCATTCACGCTCGGGTAGACGTGGACGTAGGTCACCCAGTCGCGCGGGTCGGCGCTGCCCGCGCGCACCTCGTCGGAAAAGTCGTGCCCGCCCATCTCGAAGCTCCCCGTGAGGAGGCCTCGGGCGGCCGCCTCGGCCGACATGCCGGCGGGCGCGACGCGCGCGAGCAGCCAGGGAACCGAGGCCGGGCGGTGCTGCTCCTCGGGCGCCAGGACCACCGCCGGCGCGTAGCGCGCGGCCAGCGACGCCTCGAGCGAGTCGGGCAAGCCGTCGCGATCGGCGTCGTCACGGGCGAGCGGCTCCGGCGACCGGAGGCGCGTCGAGGCGGCGGCGCTGCGGACGCCCGCCCCACGACCTTGCCGCCGGTTCCCCCGCAGGCCCAGGCCCCGCAGGCCCAGGCCCCGCAATCCGAAGATCCCCACCACGACGAACAAGACGACGGCGAGTGCGAAGCGTGAGGGCCAGGTGCTGCGAAGGCTCACGAAGGGGTCAGTCAGTGTAGCCGGCTCGAAGGCGCCTGGGAAGCCTGACTGCTCGGAAAGCCGCGAAAAGCCGCTGCAGCGGCTCAGCTCAGCTCAACTCAGCTCGTTGGTTTGTCGCGGCTCAGCAACGAAGCTCTTTCTCTCGTTTGAACCCGCCCAGAACGCGCGCGCTTTGGTTAGCTCCCGCCTCGACGTCCGGTCATCCGCCGCTCGGGGCGTCCACCCCGGCGTCGGCCGCCCCGCCCGGCGCACCCTCGGCGATCCAACCCTCGATCAAAGCGATCACGCAGCTCGGGAGCGGATCGGGGAAGAGATCGGTACGCGGCATCTGCGAACCCGTGCAGGGGTGGGGATTGGTGAGCTTCTGGTAGAGGTAGCTCGAGGCGGGATCTCCGGGGACGACCAGAATTCCGCCGCACGACTCGGAGGCCGGCGCCGGCTGGTTCACCAGACTGGCCCAGGCGTGGCCGGCGCTCAGATCGACCTCGTAGCCCGACCCGTGACAGATTACGCAGCTCTGCGTGAAGATCGTCTGCACGGTGGTGAGTCCCACCGTGGTCGCTCCGGCCTCGACCTCGCTGCAGATCGCGGCCCGCGGATCGACCGGCAAGGGACGGTCCACCGCGGCGTCTTGGTGCGGCCCGGCGCCGCCGCCACAGCCGGTGAGGCAGGCGGCCGCGCAGACGATCAGCGCGGGCCTCGAACGAAGGCGTGGTTCGCCCGCCCGCGGCGTCCGCCCGAAGAGCCAGCTCATGCTCTCTTTGGTTCGCGCGGCGCCCGTTTTCTTCAGCGAAACATCCCGGCCGCGTCCCGCCCCCGGCGGGCCGGCCCAGCCGCGTCAGACCTGGACGTCGTCGAAGAAGCGCACCTCGCCCGTCGTGAGATCCAGCTCACTGCCGACGACGGCCAGCCCCCCCTCGTCGGCGAGGCGCTCGAGCACCTCCGACCCGTGGCGCAGGTGGTTGACCGACGCGCGCACGTTCGCGCGCATGGCCTCCCGATGTAGCCGCACGGAATCGCGCACGAGCTCGGTCGCCATCAGCGCCTCGATGCCGGGTCGGACGCGGTTCACGATCGACATCAGGTTGCGAGAGGCCGGGCCCGGATCGCCGGTGATCGCTTCGATGGCCGCGTGGATGGCGCCGCAGTTGGTGTGTCCCATGACCACCACCAGCCGGGTTCCGAAGCGCTCGGCCGCGAACTCGACGCTCCCCACCTGCGACGGCGCCACGATGTTCCCGGCCACCCGGATGACGAACAGATCGCCCAGCCCCTGATCGAAGACGATCTCGGCCGGCGCGCGCGAGTCGGAGCAGCCGAGCACGATGGCGAACGGCGACTGCGGCGTGGCGATGTCGCGCTTGCTGTGGCTGAGCATCGAGTCGACGCTGCGGACGTTCTGGACGTAGCGATCGTTCCCCGCCTTGAGGCGGGCCAGCGCCTCGGCCGCGGGAATGGTTGAGGGTTCGATCATGCGCCTCGTATACCCCAGCTGCCGCCGATCCTACATTTCAAATGAAGAGACCACGCCGGGGGTCGGCAGGAGAGCTGATGCAGCCCGAAAAGGCCAAACGGCTTCGCATCTACGTCAACGAGGACGATCAGGTCGGGCACCGGCCCGCCCACCTGGCCATCGTCGAGCTGCTGCGGCGCGAGCGGGCAGCCGGCGCGACGGTGGTGCGCGGGTTCGAAGGGTTCGGCGGCTCGGGCGTGGTCCACACCGTCAACCTGGGCGACCTGGTCGAGAAGCTGCCGGTGGTCATCGAGTGGGTGGACACGCCGGAGCGCGTCGCGCGGCTGCTCCCCAAGCTCGAGCAGATGCTTCCGCGGGGCCTGGTGACCATCGACGAGACCGAGATCGTCGTCGCCAAGCCGGGTTGGGGCTCCGAGGCGGGCTAGCGCGAAGTCACCGGCGTGGCCAGCTTCTTGGACATGCCTGGGAAGGTGGAGAACGACGGCGTTCCGGAGGAGGCGACGGTCGAGCCGCGCATCGTGACGCCGGAGGAGGACGCGCGGCGCGCGGAGCGGCGGCTCGACTGGCAGGAGCGCTGGCAGGTCCAGCGGTGGCCGCTGCCGGGCGATGCCCTGCGCCAGCCAGGCGAGCTGTCGCCGGCCCCCCAGAAGCGCCACCACGCGTAGCGCGACCATGGCGACGCGCGCGCCGGCGAAACGCTGGTCGAAGCAGGTGATGAAGACCAGCGACGCGCTGGATCTCGAGGCGGGGGTGTTCAAGAAGAAGAGCCCCCGGGCCATCGCGCTCTCCGTGAAGCGCTCGGCCGAGCGGAGCCGGCGGCGTAAGTCACCGCCGTTTCGCTCGGCGATGTCGATGTTGACCTTCTATCTCAACCGCGGCGGCAAGAACCTGCCGGCGCGGGAGAAGCGGACCTTGATGCGGGCCAAGGACGAGCTCAGGAGGCTCTACCATCGGCCGATTCGGGGCGAAACACGATCAGGGTGACCCGGCCGGTCGGCGCCCACTCGCGTGCGAACCCCGCCAGGCTGTCCTCGCGGAGACCCCGCCCCGGATCGAGCGTGAGGAGGCGGCCGTCGCGGCGGTCGATGGCCACGACCACTTCATAGTGCGCCAGCGCGCGCCCACCGGTCATCGGCGTGGCCAGGCCCACCAGGACAGGGCGCCCGCGCGCGAGCTGTTCGGAGAGATCGCCGAACGTCCCCGCCACCACGAACGCCGCCAGACCCTTCTCCCGGGCGACGTCGCGCAGGTCGCCGGCTCGCACGCCGCCGTCGCGCGGCGGCTCGCGCGCCACCAGCTCGGCCAGCGTGGTGCGCAGACCGAAGTGCTGCAGCACCATGGCCAGCGCCGCCGGGCCGCAGTCGGCGTCCGACTGCTGCCGCACGAACGGGACGTCGCGCGCGAACGTCCAGGCCGGGTCGGCAGCCAGCGCCGAGGCCCGCTCCGCCGAGACGCTGCGCGCGCTGCCGGCGTAGCAGGCTGGCGCCAGAAGAACGATCAGCGCCAGCCTGAACGCCGCCCGCATCAGACGAGCAGGAGGAGCAGGACGATCACTGCCACCAGCAAGACGCCGCTGCTGACATAGACGGCCACCGCGCCACCTTTGAAGTCCTGGAGCTCACGTGACTGCTGCTCGCGCGCCGCCAGGTTCGGCGCCTCGGCCGCGCTTCCGCGCTGTGCGGCCGGAACGGCCGACGACTCCGTGATCAACGCCGGCAGAGGCTTGGAGTCCGGGGCCAAGGTCTTGGCCGAGCTCACCGCCGGGAAACACCAGACCGCCAACAGCGCGGCCACCACGATCCCACGAATCTTGTTCATCTTCCCTCCCACGGTTGTGCAAGGGAAAGCTAAACACCTCCGTCAGTATGCGGAAGCGCCTGACCCGCGCCGAGCTCGACCGCTAACGCGGGACGCCGGTCCCGGCGCGGACGCGGGCGATGATGTGCTTGATCTCGTCCTCGGTGCAGCCGGCGCGAACCAGCTCCTCGCGCAGCGCCGCCACCGTCGCCTCGACCCCTTCCTTGAGGCCGGCGTCGCGCCCGGCCAAGAACTCCTCGCTCTTGTAGGTGCGGGTCTGGCGTTCCGAGCCTCCGAGCGGCTTCATCTCGTCGAGGTGGGTCGGCTCGTCTTCGAACAACTCCGGCGAGTCGTCGTCCGGCGCCATGGGCCAAGGTTACCACCGCCACGATTGTCCCGCTCGGCGCAAACGTGCAAAGTCTCCGTCGCCGTGAGCACGCGCGACGTCCGCTGGCGAGGACTGACGGCGGTGCTCGCCGGCGCGTCGGTGGTCGGGTTCTCGGCCATCTTCGTCAAGTGGGCGATCGCCGGCGGCGCCTCGGCGCTGACCGTTGGTCTCTTCCGGATGTTGTTCGCGCTGCCGATCGCCTGGGGGCTGGCGCGGCGTTCGGGCGGGCTCGGCATGGGGATCGGGCGGCGCTGGGCGCTCGCCGCCGGCGCGGCTTTCTTCCTGGATCTCGCGCTCTGGCATCAGGCGATGCGCGCGACCACGGCCGCCAACGCGACGTTGCTGGTCGGCGGCCTGTCGCCGATCTGGGTCGCGCTGTTCTCGGCGATCGTCTTTGGGCGCCGGGCAGGCCTGGTTGGTTGGCTGGGCCAGGCGGTCGGCCTGGCGGGCGCGCTCGTGCTGGCGCTCGCGCGCGGCGCCCGCACCGGCGACGGCAGCGGCGAATTGATGGCCATGGCCGCCAGCGTCTGTTACGCGGCGGTCACCCTGGCCTTCACGCGCAGCCGTCGCACGCTGAACGCGCCCCAGGCGTTGTTCTGGATGACCGTCGGCGCGCTGGTGTGCTTCGCCCTCGCCGTTCCGCTGGCCGGCGAGCCTCTGGGCGGCTATGACGCGCGGGCCTGGGCCTCGCTGGTCGGCCTGGGGCTGGTCGTGCAGATCGTCGGCTGGTGGCTCAACAGCTGGGGCCTCGGCCACGTCGACGCGGCGACCGGGGCGATCGGGTTGCAGATGCAGCAGGTGGCGACGCCGCTCCTCGCCGCCTGGCTCCTCGCCGAGCCGCTCCGCCCGCTCGGTGTCGTGGGCGGAGCGCTCATTCTGGGCGGAATCGTGATGGTCGCCGGCGGCAGCGGCAGCAAGGCACCGCCGCCGGCGACTGACACGACCCCGCCGTCAGAGCGTGTTGATGCGGTGGTTGCGGCTCTCGCGCACGAAGAAGAGGCCGATGACCACGGTGAGCGCTGAGACGATCACCGGGTACCAGAGCCCGGCGAAGATGTCCCCCTTGGCCGCCACCAGCGCCGCCGCGGTGAGCGGCAGCATGCCGCCGAACCAGCCGTTGCCGATGTGGTAGGGCAGCGACATCGAGGTGTAGCGGATGCGCGCCGGAAAGAGCTCGACGAGGAACGCGGCGATGGGACCATAGACCATCGTCACGTAGACGAGCTGGATGAGCACCAGGATGACCAGCATCGGCACGTTGATCTCTTCGGGCTTGGGCGCGGCCGGGTAGCCCGCCGCCTTGAGCACGGCGCCCAGCCTGGCCTCGTCGAAGCCCACGACGACCGTGTCGTTGATGTGCGTGACCGGCTGCGCGACGCCCGGCCCCTCCAGCGTCTCGTAGGAGAGGCTCTTCTTGGCCAGCAAGTCCTGCACCTTGTCGCAGGGGCTGTAGACCGTCCGCGGGTTGGGGAAGAGGTGCATCTGGCAGTTGCTGGCGGTCAGCGTGATCTTGGTGCGCGCGGCGAAGCTCTCCAGCGCGGGGTTCCCGAAGTGGGTCATCGCCTTGTAGATGGGGAAGTAGGTGACCGCGCCGAGCAGGCAGCCGGCGAGCATGATCTTCTTGCGGCCGATCCGATCGGAGAGCCAGCCGAAGAAGACGAACAGGCCCGTGCCGAGCACCAGCGTGATGGCGATGATCTCGTAGGCGGTCTGCCAGGGGAGCTTGAGCGTCCCGGTCAGGAAGAAGAGCGCGTAGAACTGCCCCGTGTACCAGACCACCCCCTGCCCGGCCGCCGCGCCAAACAGCGCGACGAGCACGATCTTGAGGTTGGCCCAGTTGGTGAAGCTCTCGCGCAGCGGCGCCTTGCTCCCTTTCCCCTGCGCCTTCATCTCCAGGAAGATCGGCGACTCGTTCAGCTTGAGCCGGATGTAGACGGAGATGACCAGCAGGAGGATCGAGATGAGGAACGGGAGCCGCCAGCCCCACGACTTGAAGGTCGCCTCCGCCATCGTCCCCCGGCAGACCCCGATCACCACCAGCGACACGAAGAACCCGAGCGTCGCCGTGGTCTGGATCCAGCTGGTGTGCAGCCCTCGTTTGTCGTCGGGCGCGTGCTCGGCGACGTAGGTCGCCGCGCCGCCGTACTCGCCCCCCAGCGCCAGCCCCTGCGCCAGGCGCAGCAGCACCAGGATGGTGGGCGACAGCATCCCCACGCTCGCGTAGGTCGGCAGCAGGCCGACCGCCGCCGTCGAGAGCCCCATCACCATGATGGTGACCAGGAAGGTGTACTTGCGGCCGACGAGATCGCCGACCCGCCCGAACACCAGCGCGCCGAACGGCCGCACCAGGAATCCGGCCGCGTAGGCCCCGAAGCTGCCGAGCAGCGCCGCCGTCGCGTTCCCCTTGGGGAAGAACAACGCCGCGAAGAACGGCGTCAGCGTGGCGTAGATGTAGAAGTCGTACCACTCGAACACGGTGCCGAGCGACGAGGCGAAGATGACCTTCCGGATCTCCGCCCTGCTGAGCCCGCCTGCCGGTGCCACCGTTGCTGGTGCGGTCATGCTGTCCCTCCTAGAAATCGCGTGAGCGACGACGGGCTCTGCCCGGCGGCGCTCTTCGCGGGGAATTTAAAGGACCCTTCGAAGGTCCTTTTAAAAGAAGAAGAGCTGCCACTGCAGGTTGACTTGGTTGTCGGCGTGCAGTGTTCCTTGCTCCCAGTTCCGCGTGTAGAAGGCCTTCAGGTTGGAGGTGTGCCCGAACGGCCAGAACGCGAGACCCCCGCCCATGTGATAGATGTTCGCCGGCCCCCAGAGATACTCGATGCGGGCGATCGGGGAGATCATCAGGTTGAAGTTGAACCCGATTTCGCTCATGACCGCCGTCTGTTTGGGCATTGCCGTAGCGAAGGTTCCACCGTTCCAGCGCGCGACGTTGACCTGGGCGGTGAAGACGCCCGGCCCGACCGGCAGGTCGGCGAAGCCGTCGCCGGCCACGTAGTAGTAGTGAAAGGGGTCCTGCGTCTCGCCGGAGATGCCGAAGGAGAGGATCTTCTTCTTGCCGAGGTAAGTGCCGGCGTAGAAGAAGCCCGGCTCGGCGTCGAGGATGTTCAGCTGCAGACGGCCGGCGATCGCAAAGAAGTTGTTCGAGCCGACCGTGGTCGGTGCCGCAACCGGCGTCTCGGCGACGCGCAGGCCCTGGAACAAGCCGATGCGGTACTCGAGGCGTCCGTCGAGCACCAGTCCGCGCGCCTCGACCCCCAGGTCTCGCCCGATCGCGTTTCC
>DATNDC010000276.1:0-12438 GCA_035607055.1 Polyangia bacterium | reverse complement strand
CTCACCGGTGAAGCTCGGGTCGTACCCGGCCTCGATCAGGGCCCAGGCCTTCTTCTCCTCGTTCAGCTTGGAATCGATGAACTCGACGATGTCCGGGTGGCCGGCATCGAGGATCACCATCTTCGCGGCGCGTCGCGTCTTGCCGCCTGACTTCACGACGCCGGCGAAGGCGTCGTAGCCCTTCATGAAGGACACAGGGCCAGATGCGGTGCCGCCGCCGGCCATCTTCTCCTTCGAGGAGCGGATGGTGGACAGGTTGGAGCCGGCGCCAGAGCCGAACTTGAACAGCATCGCCTCGGTCTTGGCAAGGTCCATGATCGAGGACATCGTGTCGTCGACCGAGTTGATGAAGCAGGCGCTGCACTGCGGCCGCTGCTCGATGCCGACGTTGAACCAGACCGGCGAGTTGAAGGCCATCTTCTGCGAGACGAGGAGGTGCTTGAGCTCGGCGTTGTAGATCTCCGCCGACTCGGCGTCGGCGAAGTAGCCGTCCTTCTTCCCCCAGGCGGTGATGGTGTCTGCCACACGCGAGATCAGCTGGCGCACCGAGCGCTCGCGCTCCGGCGTGCCGACGATGCCACGGAAGTATTTCTGGACCACCACGTTGGTCGCGGTCTGGCTCCAGCTCTTGGGGACCTCGACGTCGCGCTGCTCGAACACGCTCTTGCCGTTCTCACCCGTGATGGCGGCCGTGCGCAGCTCCCACTCGACGCCGGCGAAGCCGTCGTCGCCCGGGGCGGTGAAGTAGCGGCGCAGCTTGAGCCCGCGTCCGACTGGAGCGGCCTTGGCGGCCGCCTCCGATTTGCCGCCCCGACGCGTCGGCGCGGAGAACGGCGGCGCGCCGCCGGCGCGCCCGTTGCGATTCTTTCGGACGTCGTGCTTCTCAAGCATGGACTTCCTCCCCGTTGAAGGCTTTGGGCGGCCCCAGTGGCGCCCGCGAACGTTCTATCCGAATCTCGAATTCACCGCAAGATATTGTGTGGTCACTAAGCACAGCCACAACATCTTGTGGATACGGGGTGGAGAAACTGTGGTGTCGCTGTTACTTCTTCCCGAAATCACCAAAGTTTTCGCCCACCGTAAACGTGAGGACGAATTCTCCACCGAGCCGTCGATAAATGCAAGTACGTTACATATATGGTCACCAATTTTTGCTCCCCTTGGCCTGGTGCTTCAGCTTGCGGACGGCCGATGGGCTGTAATTGAGATGCGCGCGGGCGTTCTGCCGTCGCCGTCCCGGCGCGCGGTCGTAAACTAGCGCCGATCGATGAGCGCCGAATCCGAAGCGATGACTGAGCCGACCCCCGAATTCAAACACGCACCGGCCAAGCCCCCGCGCTCGCGCCTCCGTCGCGTCGGCGGCCTCGCCGCGCTGGCGCTCTGCGCCTTCTCGGCGGGGATGGTCTTCGCGCCGCCGCTGCACGCGGGGCGCTTCAACCCGTACCAGAAGCTGGGCGTGTTCACCAAGGTGCTGTCCTACATCGAGGGGCACTACGTCGAGGACATCGCCGAGACCGATCTCATGTACGGCGCCGCGCGCGGGCTGACCGACGTCCTCGATCCGCACTCGCGCTTCATGGACCCCGACGAGTACGGCAAGCTGAAGAAAGAGACCGAGGGGAACGAGGAGATCGACGGCATCGGCATCGACGTCGAGAAGCGCAAGAACAAGTTCGTCATCGTCTCGCCGATCGAAGGGTCGCCGGCGGCCAAGGCCGGCATCGAGCCGGGCGACGTCATCAAGCGCGTCGACGGCGCCGAGATCTCGACGCTGGAGTTCGACGACGCCATCGGCCGCATGCAGGGGCCGGCCGGCAGCGAGGTGGTGCTGCTCGTCGATCGCCACGGCCGCGATCTGACCTTCCGGATCAAGCGCGCCCGCTACGAGGTCAAGGCCGTCGAGGGAAAGCTGATCGAGCCGGGGATCGCCTACTTCAAGATCCGCGTCTTCTCGACCAACACCGACTCATCGCTGGGCGACCTGCTGGAACAACTGTCAGCGAGGGCCAAGGGGTTCAAGGGGATGATCATCGACCTGCGCCGCAACCCGGGCGGCCTGCTCGACCAGGGGATCCGGGTCGCCGACCGCTTCATCTCCGATGGGCTCATCGTCAAGACGGTCGGCAAGGGGGGGCAGGTGATGGACGAGGCGCGCGCCCACAGCCGCGGGACCTGGGAAGGGTTCCCCATGATCGTGCTCGTCGACGGCGCGACCGCCTCGGCGGCGGAGATTGTGGCCGGCGCGCTGCAGGACCACGGCCGGGCGATCATCCTCGGCACGCAGACCTTCGGCAAGGGATCGGTGCAGACGGTGATCGACATCGACGGCTGCGGACCCAAGCCCTGCGGCCTCAAGCTGACCGTGGCCCGCTACTACACGCCGAACGGCCGCTCGATCCAGGGGCAGGGGATCACGCCCGACGTGGTGGTGGAGGCGAGCGCGCCGCCGCCCGATCTCGAGGAGGCCGATCTGCCGCGCGAGCGCGACCTGCACAAGCGGCTGCGCAACGAGCAGGGCGACAAACCGGTCGAGGCGATGCGGCTCGACGACTACCAGCTGCAGATGGCGCTCGACTATCTGCACTCCTGGTCGGTGTTCGCCAAGCAGACGGCGCGTAAGTAGCGCGCGCCCTGCCTCAGCCCATCCTCTACCGCCGGACGGCGCGGTCGCGCTTGCAATTGCGGCCGAACTGCGGTTTTCTCCGGAGCCCGGCGCGACGCCGCGCCACCGACGAGAGGAGCACGATATGTCGTTCGGAGCACCCCCTCCTGGAATGGACGAGTACCAGCGCCTCATGGCCGAGCGGGACGCGGCGGCCAAGCGCAAGCGGTTGGTTTACGGAGTCGTGTTGCTGGCGGTGGCGGGGGGCGGCGGGTTCTTCTTCATGCAGCAGCGGAAGAAGGCGGCCGCGGCCCAGGCGGTGATGGATGCCGGCGGACGGTTCGCCGAGAACGAGAAGAGCCAGATAGGGCCCTTCTGGAACTGCGTGATGTCGAGCGAGGTCGACATCGGGATGTTCAACAGCGCGGATCAGGTCCAGGGGCGGATCGAGAGCGCCTTCTTCACGCAGCAGAAGACTTACCCCGACCACCTGGTCGACGACTGCATTCCCAAGCTGAAGAGCGGCGAGTCGGCGATGGCCGGTATCCCCGACATGCCCGACGTTTTGAAGCCCGCGCTGGACAAGTACGTGGCGACGCTCCCCAAGATGGCGAGCGGCCTCGAGAGCTATTCGACCAAGCTGAAGACGCGCGGCGCGGTCAAGGACGTCGACGGCGCGATTCAGGAGGTGGGCGGCGCCTTCACCGCCGATCCGACGGCGGAGTCGGTGGCGTTCGCCAAGTTCCTCTCCTGCGCGGTCCCCGACCTCGACAAGAAGAAGGACCTGCAGGCGCTGCTCGAGGAGCTGGCCGACACCTGCAAGAAAGACGCGGTCCCCTTCATGACCAAGGCCCGCAACGACTGCGGCAACCTGGTCACCGCCGTCGACAAGGACTCGAAGCCGACCCCCGACAAGAGCTTCAAGGCGATCGCCAAGAAGTTCATCGAGGAGGACAACAGCCGGCTCCTGCAGGCTTGGGAGTTCTGCGGCAAGAAGTCGCGCAAGGGGAAGAAGCAGCTCGACCTGGAAGACTTCCTGATGTCCTTCGGCGACTACATGGAGGCGCGCAACGACGTGGTGAAGACCGCGCGCGAGGAGTCCGCCCGCCTGCTCGGCCAGCCGGCGCCCAAAGAAAAAGAGAAGGCGCCCGGCGCTCCCGCTGGGCCCTAAGGACCCGCCGACCTCGACACTGTTGTGTTCGCGCGCCCGCTGCGCCAGGGGTGGGAGGCCCCTTTTCCCGTGATTAGGTTGGCCTCCGGAGGGAGGCGGGATGCGGATAGCTCAGGTGTCGCCATTGTTCGAGAGCGTGCCGCCCAAGCTGTACGGCGGCACGGAGCGGGTGGTCTCTTTTCTGACCGAGGCGCTGGTCGACCTCGGGCATGAGGTGACGTTGTTCGCGAGCGGCGATTCCGTCACGCGGGCCGCGCTGGTCCCTTGCGCGAAGCGCGCGCTGCGCCTGGATTCCGGCTGCCGTGACCCGCTGGCTCGCCACCTGGCGATGCTGGAGGAGGTCTGGCGGCGCGCCGCCGAGTTCGACGTCATCCATTTCCATCTCGACTACCTGTCGTTCCCGCAGGCCCGCGCCTGCCCGGTTCCGCAGTTGGCCACCATGCACAGCCGCCTCGATGTCGCCGAGCTGGCGCCGCTGTTTCACGCGTTCGCCGATCTGCCGGTGGTCTCGATCTCCGACGCGCAGCGGGCGCCGCTCCCCTTCGCCAACTGGTGCGGCACCGTGTATCACGGGCTGCCGCTGGAGCTGTATTCGTTCCGGCCCCAGCGGGGCCGCTATCTCGCCTTCCTCGGCCGTCTCTCGCCCGAGAAGCGCGTCGACCGGGCGGTGGAGATCGCGCGCCGGCTCGACCTGCCGCTGAAGGTGGCCGCCAAGATCGACGACAAGGACCGCGCCTACTACGAGCGCGAGGTCAAGCCGCTCTTCGCCGACCCGCACGTGGAGTTCGTCGGTGAGATCGGCGAGCGCGAAAAAGGAGACTTCCTGGGCGACGCGGGGGCGCTGCTGTTCCCCGTCGACTGGCCCGAGCCGTTCGGCCTGGTCATGATCGAGGCCATGGCCTGCGGCACGCCGGTGGTCGCCTTCCGCTGCGGCTCGGTCCCCGAGGTGATGCGCGACGGCGTCTCGGGCTACGTGGTCGACACGCTCGACGGCGCGGTCGAGGCCACCGCGCGCGCGCTGGAGCTGCCGCGCAAGCGCTGCCGCGCCTACTTCGAAGGGCGCTTCTCCGCGCCGCGCATGGCCAATGACTACCTGGCCATCTACGAACGGTTGGCGGCGGGCGAACACCGGCGGATGCCGCGCCGGTTCGGGCTGGTGCCGCCCGACGCTTCAGCGGCGACGGACGGGGCGCCGCTCGGAACCGGGGCCGAGCTCGCCTGAGGTCCACCGTGACCCAGCCCGACCATTCCGACCACGACGACGAGCTGCTGCAGCACCAGGACAAGTTCTACATCCAGGCCACCTCGTCGCGTACCGACGACCGGACGCGCGTCCTCAAGCACGGCCGGATGTTCGCGGTGTTCGACCGCTACGGTGACGTGCAGCCGGTGGGGCTCGGCGAGCAGGGCGTCTACTTCGACGACACGCGGTTTCTCTCGCGCCTCGAGCTGCGTGTGGGCGGGCGCCGACCGCTGCTCTTGAGCTCGACGGTGAAGAAGGAGAACGACCTCCTGGCGGTCGATCTCTCGAACCCCGACCTCAAGGAGGCCGGGGGCTCACTCACGCTGCCGCGCGGTGAGCTGCACGTCTTCCGCAGCACGTTTCTCTGGAACGGCGTCTGTTACGAGCGGCTGCGCGTCTCCAGCTTCAGCCGCGACCGGTTCGCCGTCGACCTGCGGCTGGATCTGGACGCGGACTTCGCCGACATCTTCGAGGTGCGCGGCACCAAGCGGGCGCGGCGGGGGCGCCGTTTCGACGACGCCGTGGAGGGGGACGTGCTGGTGTTCGGGTATCAGGGGCTCGATCAGGTGGTCCGCCGGACGCGGGTGACCTTCGATCCGCCGCCCACCGCGCTCGCTGGCCGCCAGGCGCGCTATCACCTCGAGCTTGGCCCGCGCGAGTCGCTGACGTTGCTCGTCGCCATCGCCTGCGAGGTGGGGGGCGAGCCGCGACCGGCGGCGACGCATGACCACGCGCTGGCAGCCCTGACGACCGAGCTCGGGTCGGTCGCCTTCTCCCGCTGTCGCATCCACGCCACCAGCGACGATCTGGACGAGTGGTTGGCCCGGTCGATCTCCGACCTGCAGATGATGATCACCGAGACGCCCGACGGGCCCTATCCGTACGCGGGCGTCCCCTGGTTCAGCACGCCGTTCGGCCGCGACGGGATCCTGACCGCGATGGAGGTCCTCTGGATCGCACCCGAGGTCGCGCGCGGCGTGCTCGGGTACCTGGCGGCGACGCAGGCGACCGAGACGGTGCCCGAGCGCGACGCCCAGCCGGGGAAGATCCTGCACGAGTCGCGCGGCGGCGAGATGGCCGCCGTGGGCGAGGTGCCGTTCGGCCGCTATTACGGCAGCGTCGACGCCACGCCGCTCTACGTGATGCTGGCGGCGGCCTACCTGCGGCGGACGGGCGATCTGGCCTTCATCCGCGCGCTGGCGCCCCACGTCGAGCGCGCGCTCGGCTGGGTCGAGCGCTACGGCGACGCCGACGGCGACGGGTTCGTCGAGTACGCGCGCCTGACCGACAAGGGTCTCGTGCAGCAGGGGTGGAAGGACTCGCACGACTCGGTCTTTCACGCCGACGGGACGCTGGCCGAAGGGCCGATCGCGCTCTGCGAGGTGCAGGGCTACGTCTACGGCGCCTTCCAGGCCGCCGCCGAGATGGCCGCCGCGCTGGGCGAGCGGGCGCGCGCCGACGTCTACCGGCGGAAGGCGGAGATCCTGCGCGCCCGCTTCGCCGAGAAGTTCTGGGACCAAGAGCTCGGCACGTTCGTGCTGGCGCTCGACGGCAGCAAGCGCCCTTGCCGGGTGCGGACCTCGAACGCGGGTCACGCGCTCTGGAGCGGCATCGCCGAGCCGGCGCACGCGCGGCGCGCCGCCGAGACGCTGATGGGGGACGGCAGCTTCTCGGGCTGGGGGATCCGCACGCTCGACGCGGCCGAGGCGCGCTACAACCCGATGTCGTATCACAACGGCTCGGTCTGGCCGCACGACAACGCGCTCATCGCGGCCGGCTTCGCCCGCTACGGGTTCGACGACCTGGGGCTGCGCCTCTACGAGTCGATGCTGGGGGTGAGCGAGATGGTCGACCTGCGCCGGCTGCCCGAGCTGTTCTGCGGCTTCGCGCGCCGGCTCGGCGAGGGGCCGACGCTCTACCCGGTGGCCTGCGCGCCGCAGGCCTGGGCGGCGGCGGCGGTGTTCATGCTGCTGGGGTCGGCGCTGGGGATCACCGTCGACGGCGCGCGCGGCGAGGTGTCGCTGGTCCACCCGGTGCTACCGCCCACGATGGGCGATCTGAGCATCACCGGCCTGGGGGTCGGCGCCGGGAGCATCGATCTGATGCTGGAAAACCATCCCCACGACGTGGGGCTGACCGTCCTCCGGCGCGAGGGCGAGGTCAGCGTCGTGGTGGTGAAGTAGCGGCCGCTGAGCTCGCTACAGCGAGAAGGCGCGCGGCAGCAGGGCGCCGAGGGTGATTCGCTCGGGCGCTCCGCGGGGCCCAGCGATCAGGATCTCGGTGTCGGCGTCGCCGAGCTCGGCCAGCACCTGGCGGCAAGCGCCGCAGGGGAGGGCCGGGGGCGTGGCACCGCTGGCCACGGCGACGGCGCGCACGCGGCGCGCGCCGGCCGCCACCGCGGCGGCGACGGCGTGGCGCTCGGCGCAGACGGTGAGGCCGTAGGAGGCGTTCTCCACGTTGCAGCCGACGTGAACGCGTCCGCGCTCGTCGAGCACGGCGGCGCCGACGGTGAACTTCGAGTACGGCGCGTGGGCGCGCTTGCGGACCGCCCGCGCGGCAGCGACCAGCCGTCTCCGCTGGGCGAGCGCGCTCAAGGCTCGCCCAGGCCGGCGACCACCGCGGCCACCAGGCGCCCGAGAGCGTCCGTCCCGGCGGCCGCCGCGCGCGTCACGTCCTCGTGGCGCAGCGGCCCAGCGCTCACGCCCGCCGCCAGGTTGGCCACCAGCGAGAGGCCCAGCACCGCCATCCCGGCGTGGCGGGCGGCGATCACCTCGTGCACGGTCGACATCCCGACCAGGCCGGCGCCGAGCGTCCGCAAGAGGCGCACCTCGGCCGGCGTCTCGTAGGCCGGGCCCGCCATCCCGGCGTAGATCGCCTCGCGCAGCTCGCGGCCGATCGCCCGCGGCGCCGCGGCCGCCGCCAGCGCGCGCAGCTTGGGATCGTAGGCGTCGGTCATGTCGACGAAGCGCGGGCCGAGCCGCTCGTCGTTGGCGCCGGTGAGCGGCGACCCCGAGGTGAGGTTGATGTGGTCGGAGATGGCCACGATCTCGCCGGGCGAGAACGCCGGATCGACCGCCCCCGAGGCGTTGCTGACGATGAGCGTCCGGACGCCGAGCGCCGCCACGACCCGCACCCCGAACCCCACCTCGGACGGCGGATATCCCTCGTAGCCGTGCACGCGCCCGCAGAGCAGCAGGACGGTCTTGTCCCCGGACGGCCCCCCGAGCTTGCCGGCCACCAGACGCCCTGGGTGCCCGGCCACCGTCGTCTCTGGGAAGCAGGGGAGCGAGGCGTAGGCCACGCGCCGCGCGTCGGAGAGCCGGTCGGCGACGCCGCCCAGGCCCGAGCCGAGCACGATCGCGGCCGTCGGGCTGTCGATCTCGAGCTGCTCGCCGGCCGCGCGCGCGGCGGCCTGCACCCGGTCGAACAGCGGTGCGCCCAGCTTCATCGGGAGACCTCCTTCAGCGCGGCGGTGAGGAACGGCGTCAGGGCTCGCTCGAACGCCTCGGGCGCGTCGACGTGCGCCAGGTGACCGGCCCCGGGGATGACGGCGCAGGCGGCGCCGGGAATCGCCTCGGCCATCGCCTGCATCTCCTCGGCGGGCGTCACCTGGTCGTCACTGCCGCGGATCGCCAGGGTCGGACAGCGGATCGCCGCCAGCGCGCCGGTCCGATCGGGGCGATCGCGCAGGGCTTCGAGCCCGGCGACGAGGCTCGCCACGCGGGTCTCGGCGTGCGCGCGCAGGAAGGCGACCCGCGCGGGCGGCGCCGCGGGCGTGAGCAAGCGGGCCAGGCTGCCGTCGAGGTAGGGGCCCGAACCGGTGGCGCGCAGGCCCGCGATGGCGCCGTCGCGCGCGGCCTTCATTTTGTCGTCGTCGGCGGTGGCGCGGGTGTCGCAGAGGACCAGCGCCGCCAGCCGCGCGGGGTGGTGGACGGCGAAGGCCAGCGCGGCGTAGCCCCCCATCGACATCCCCAGCACGGCCGCGCGCGGAACGTCCAGGTGGTCGAGCAGCGCCGCCAGATCGTCGGCCTGATCGGCGATCGCGTAGCGGCCGCCGAGCGGCGTCTGGCCGAAGCCGCGACCGTCGACGGCGATCACCCGGTGGCGCTCGGCCAGCGTGCCGCCGAGGCCGGACCAGATGCGACGGTCGAAGGGAAACGGGTGCAGCAGCACGACCGGCGACCCCGCGCCGTAGAGCTCGTATCCGACGGGTCTCGTCCCCGGGCTCAGCATCTGCGGGTCAAAGCTACCCCACTCACCCCAGCGTCTCCAGCACGAGCGGGGTCGCGCGGGGGGCGCGCGGCCCGATCCGAAAGGCGCGCGCGACCAGCGGAGCGGCGGCGTCGGCGCGCGCCTCGTCGTCGTAGTGCAGCGTGCAGAGCGCCTCGCCGCGCGCGACGGGCGTCCCGACCTTGGCGGCAAGCACGATCGCGGCGCCGGGGGCGATCCGGTCCTCCTTGCGCAGCCGGCCGGCGCCGAGCAGCGTCGCCGCGCGGCCGAGGGCGCCGGCGTCGGCGCGCACCACCACCCCGGCCCGGCCGGCGCGGATGACGCGCTGGCGGCGCGCGCGTGGCAGCCGCTCGGGGTCCTCGACCACCCGCGCGTCGCCCCCCTGCAGGCGGACGCCGCGGGCGAGGCGCTCGAGCCCGGCGCCGCTGGTGATCGCCCGCTCGATCCGGCGCGTCCCCTCGGCGAGATCGCGGGCCCGGCGGCCGAGCACCAACATCTCGGCGCCGAGCCGCACCGTCAGGGCGCGGAGATCGACAGGGCCGCCGCCGCGCAGGATCTCGATCGCCTCGCGCACCTCGACGGCGTTGCCGATAGCGGCGCCGAGCGGCTGGTCCATGTCGGACAGGACGGCGCGCACCTTGAGGCCGAGCCGCCCGCCGAGACCGATGAGCGCGCGGGCCAGCGTTCGGGCGCGGCTGCGCGCGGGGAGAAAGGCGCCGCTGCCGACCTTGACGTCCATCACCAGCGCGCCGGCGCCCTCGGCGATCTTCTTGGAGAGGATCGAGGAGGCGATGAGCGGGATCGACTCGACGGTCGCGGTGGCGTCGCGGAGCGCGTAGAGCAGCCGATCGGCCGGGGCGAGCCGCGCGCTCTGCCCGGCGAGCACGAAGCCGGCCTGGGTCAGCACCCGGCGGAAGGCGGCCGGCTCGAGCGCGGTCCGAAAACCAGGGATGGTCTCCAGCTTGTCGAGGGTGCCCCCCGTGTGTCCGAGCGCGCGCCCGGCCATCATCGGAACGTAGAGCCCGGCCGCCGCGCAGAGCGGGGCCAGGCAGAGCGAGACCTTGTCGCCCACGCCGCCCGTGGAGTGCTTGTCGACGGTCGGTCCCGGCAGCGCCTTCCACGACAGCCGCTCGCCGGAGTCGATCATGGCGCGCGTCCAGGTGACGAGCTCGCGCGGGCCGAGACCGCGCCAGACGATCGCCATCAAGAGCGCGCTGAGCTGGTAGTCGGGGATGGTGCCGCGCACCGCGCCCTCGATGATCGCTTCGAGCTCGCCGTCGGTCAGCGCGCCGCCGTCGCGCTTCTTGGCGATGAGGCCAGGGACGGCCAGTATCGGTGAGCGTTTGGGTTTCATCCGGCGAGCGCGTCGAGGAAGCTCGTGCCGCGGGCGATCGGCGGGATGCCGAGCGCGGCGGCGATCGTCTGGCCGAGGTCGCAGAACGACGTCCGCGTCCCGAGCGCCGCGGGTCGCACGCCGGGGCCGAAGGCGAGCAACGGCACCCGCTCGCGCGTGTGGTCGGTGCCGGGCGTGGTCGGATCGTTGCCGTGGTCGGCGGTGACGAAAGCGACGTCGCCGGGCTGGAGCGCCGCCTCGAAGGCCGGCAGCCAGGCGTCGAGCTCGGCGAGGGCGCGCGCGAACCCCCGCACGTCGTTGCGGTGGCCGTAGAGCATGTCGAAGTCGACCAGGTTGACGAACAGGAGGCCGCGCTCGAGCGTCGGCAGGGCCTCCAGCGTCAGCCGGAGCCCGTCGGCGTTCCCCTCGCTGTGGAGCGAGCGCGAGATCCCGCGGCCCGCGAAGATGTCGGAGATCTTGCCGACGCCGATCACCTCCTGGCCCGCCTCGACGAGGTGGTCGAGCAGCGTGGGCGCCGGCGGCACCAGCGCGTAGTCGCGCCGGTTGTAGGTTCGCCGAAACGCGCCGGGCTCGCCCACGAATGGCCGAGCGATGACGCGCCCGATCCGGTGGCGGTCGGCGATGGCGCGCGCCGCCTCGCAGATCCGATAGAGCTCGTCGAGGGGGACGACCTCCTCGTGCGCCGCGATCTGCAGGACCGAGTCGGCGGATGTGTAGAGGATCAGGTCGCCGGTCTGGAGGTGTTGCGGCCCCAGCTCGTCGATGATCACCGTCCCGGAGGCGGTCTTGTTGCCGAGCAGCCCGCGCCCGGACGCCGCCCGCAGGGCGTCGGTGATCGCGGGCGGAAAGCCGTGCGGGAAGGTCGGCATGGCCTCATCCGTGACGAACCCGGCCATCTCCCAGTGCCCCGTGATGGTGTCCTTGCCGGCCGAGGCCTCGCGCATCGCCCCCCAGGCGCCGCGCGGCGCCGGGGCCGCGGGAATCCCCGCTATCGACGTCAGATGCCCGAGCCCCAGCGTTTCCAACGTCGGGAGCCGCAGCCCACCGGTCGCGCGGGCCACGTTCGCCAGCGTGTCAGCCCCCGCATCGCCGTATGCGGCGGCATCCGGCGCACCGCCACAGCCGGCGCCGTCCGCAACCAAAATGACGGCGCGACGAAAGGGGAGCACCTCATGAGTCTGCACCGGCAAACGGAACATTACTATGGTAATGTAACGGGAATGGCGCTGGCGCGGTCGCGGCTGACGGCTCAAGGGCAGATCTCGGTGCCAGCCGAGGTGCGGCGCAAGCTCGGCCTCGCGCCGGGCTCGGTCCTCGAATGGAATGAAGAGGACGGGAAGATCGTGGTGCGTAAGTCGGGCAAGTACGACTGGGACGACATCCACAAGGCGCTCTTTCCCGATGGCCCCCCGCCGCCCCTCAGCGTCGAGGAGATGGACGAGGCCATTCGCCGGCACATCCGGAAGAAGCATGCACGCCGTTGATACAAACGCGCTCGTTCGCTTGGTCACCGGCGAGAATTCGTCGCAGTTGGCAGGTGCGCGGACGTTCGTGGCGGGCGGCGTCTGGGCCTCGCAAGTCGTGCTGGTGGAGACCGCGTGGGTGCTGCAGGCCGGCTATGGTTTTGATGATCGCGAGCTGGTCGAGGCGCTCGAGATGTTGCTGAGCCACGGTGGGCTGACCGTCCAGGAGCCCGACGTCGCTCTGGCGGCGCTCGGCCTCTTCAAGAAGCGTCCGGCGCTGGGGTTCGCCGATTGTCTGATCCTGGAGACCGCGCGCAAGGCGGGTCACTTGCCGCTCGGGACGTTCGATCGCCAGCTCGGCAAGATCGATGGCGC
>DATNDC010000041.1:0-21338 GCA_035607055.1 Polyangia bacterium | reverse complement strand
TCCTGTCGTTGATCCAGTCGTTCTTCATCGCCCGCTGGCTGGAGTCGAACAACCACTCCTACGCGCAGTTCGGCCAGGTGGTGACGGATCCCGGGTGGGGCTTCCGCATGATGACCATGCTGTCGCTCACCACCGGGACCTCCTTCATCATGTGGCTCGGCGAGCAGATCACCGAGCGCGGCATCGGCAACGGCATCTCGCTGATCATCTTCGCGGGGATCGTGACCGGCATCCCCGACGCCACGGTGCGCATGTTCTCCAAGGCCAAGATGGGGGACATCACCGCCTTCGATCTGGCGGTCATCGGGCTCATCGTCATCGGGGTGGTGGCGGTCATCATCTACTTCGAGCGGGGCCAGCGGCGCATCCCGGTCCAGTACGCCAAGCGGATCGTCGGCCAGAAGATCTACGGCGGCCAGTCGACCCACCTGCCGCTCAAGGTGAACACCGCGGGCGTCATCCCCCCCATCTTCGCCTCGTCGATCCTGATGTTCCCGGCGCAGATCGCCTCGTTCGTCCAGGTCCCCTGGATGCAGCGGATGTCCGAGTCGCTGCACCCGGGCGACTGGCGCTACAACACCGTCTACGTCGCGCTGATCGTCTTCTTCACCTACTTCTACACGGCCGTCACCTTCAACCCGGTCGACGTGGCCGACAACATGAAGAAGTACGGCGGTTTCATCCCCGGGATCCGGCCGGGCAAGGCCACCGCTTCTTTCATCGACAAGGTGCTGACCCGCATCACCTTCGGCGGCGCGGTCTACATGTCGGCCGTCTGCGTGCTGCCGTCGCTCTTGCACGAGCAGCTCAAGGTGCCGTTCTACTTCGGCGGCACGGGCCTGATGATCGTCGTCGGCGTGGCGCTGGATACGGTCCAGCAGATCGAGTCGCACCTCATCACGCGCAACTACGAAGGGTTCACAGGGCCGCGCGGACCGCGGATTCGGGGTCGCGGATCGCGGAACTCGGGCGCGGTGGGCGCCCGCTAGTCGTCACATTCCGTGAAGAAGCCGGGCGTTGAGTGAGAACCTCCTGCTGTTTGGACCACCGGGCGTCGGCAAAGGGACGCAAGCGGCGCGGCTCTCCAAGGTCTTCGGGATCCCGCACGTCGCCACCGGGGACATGCTGCGGGGGGCGATCGCTTCCTACACGCCGCTCGGTAAGCGGGCCAAGGGCTTCATCGATCAGGGGCAGCTGGTCCCCGACGAGCTGGTGCTCGAGCTGCTCGGCGAGCGGCTGCAGCAGCCCGACACCGCGCGCGGCTTCTTGCTGGACGGCTTCCCGCGCACCGTCCCCCAGGCCGAGGTGCTCGGCAAGATGCTGACCGGCTACGGCAAGGCGATGGACCGGGTGATCGTCCTCGACGCCCCGGAGGAGGAGCTGGTCCGGCGGATCTCCGGCCGCCGCACCTGCGAGAGCTGCCAGGCGAGCTACCACGTGACGTCGAAGCCGCCGCGCGCGCCAGGCGTCTGCGATCGTTGCGGCGGCGTGCTCAAGCAGCGGAGCGACGACTCGGAGGAGATCGTCCGCAACCGCCTGCGCGAGTTCGCCGCCAAGACCCGGCCGGTGGTCGACTACTTCGTGGCCAACAAGTGGCCGGTGCGCATGATCGACGCCAACGGCAACATGGACCAGATCTTCGGGCGCATCTACGCCGCCGTGCTGCTGTCGTAAAGAGATAAGAAGCGGTAAGCCGTGGCCATCCAGCTCAAGAGCCCGTCCGAAATCGCCAAGATGCGCGAGGCCAACCTGGTGGTGGCCGAGGTGCTGGACGCGCTCGAGGCGGCCGCCAAGCCCGGCGTCTCGACCTGGGAGCTGAACGAGATCTCCATGGTCAAGCTCCGCCAGCTCAAGGCGGACCCGGCGTTCCTCAACTACGGCCACCCGCCGTATCCGGCGGTCGTCTGCACGTCTGTCAACGAGGTGGTCGTGCACGGCATCCCCCGCCGGGACGTCGTCCTCAAGGAGGGGGACATCCTCTCCATCGACTTCGGGGCCTTCAAGGAGGGTTGGTGCGGTGATTCGGCCCGCACCGTCCCCATCGGCCCGGTCAGCCCGGCCGCCCGGGCGCTGATCGACGCGACGCGTGAGTCGCTCGAGCTGGCCATCGCCGCCTGCGTCCCCGGCAACCGACTGGGGGACATCGGCTGGGCCGTGCAGTCGCACGTGGAGAAGAAAGGTTATTCGGTCGTCCGGCAGTTCGTGGGCCACGGCATCGGCCGGGCCATGCACGAGGAGCCCCACGTCCCCAACTACGGGGACGCAGGCAAGGGACGGCGCCTCTCGGCCGGTTTGGTGGTGGCCATCGAGCCGATGGTCAACGCGGGAACCCCGGAAATTTTCATTGAAGATGATGGGTGGACGGCTGTAACCAAAGATGGTAGCCTCTCGGCCCATTTTGAGCATTCGGTCGCCATCACCGAAGATGGCCCGATCGTGCTCTCCAGGGCGTGATGGGCGTGGAGAAGTTGTTCTTGGAGTATTTGCGGCGAATTCGTGCTATCGGGAGCGTCCGATGAAGGTCAGGGCATCAGTCAAAAAGGTATGTGACAAGTGCAAGGTGATCCGCCGGCGCGGTGTCGTGCGGGTCATTTGTGAGAACCAGCGTCACAAGCAGAGGCAAGGTTAAGCATGGCGCGTTTGGCAGGCGTCGATCTTCCGCGCAACAAGCGGATGGAAATCGCGCTCACGTACATCTACGGAATCGGCAAGGCGCTCTCGCGCGTCATCCTCAAGGAGGCGGAAGTCTCCCTCGACAAGCGCACCGACGATCTCGACGACAACGAGACCCGGCGCATCCGCGAGGTGATCGAAGGCCGCCAGCTGAAGGTCGAGGGTGACCTGCGGCGCGAGGTGGGGATGAACATCAAGCGTCTCATGGACCTCGGCTGCTTCCGCGGTCTGCGCCACCGGAAGAGCCTGCCGGTCCGCGGCCAGCGCACGCATACCAATGCGCGCACGCGCAAGGGTCCGCGCAAGGGTCAGGCGATCAAACGGAAGACCGAAGGGACGGGCGCTTAAATCATGGCCGGACCAGCAGAGACGACCAACAAGCCGAAGGCGAAGTCCAAGGCCAAGAAGGTCAAGAAGAACATCCAGAGCGGCATCGCCCACATCACGGCGTCGTTCAACAACACCATCGTCACCATCACCGACGTGTCGGGCAACGTGCTCGCCTGGTCGTCGTCCGGCGTGAAGGGCTTCAAGGGGTCGCGCAAGTCGACGCCGTTCGCCGCCCAGCTCGCCGCCGAGGACGCCGCCCACAAGGCGATGGAGCACGGGATGCGCTCGCTCTCGGTGTACGTCAAGGGCCCCGGCTCGGGGCGCGAGTCGGCGCTGCGCGCGCTGGCCTCGACGGGGTTCAAGATCACGCTCATCCGCGACCTCACCCCCATCCCCCACAACGGCTGCCGGCCGCCCAAGCGCCGCCGCGTCTGACCTGCTCCTGATCGTCCTTCCAATGAAAGAAATCGAGCGCATCTAGATGGCGAACTACTCCGGACCTGTTTGTCGGCTCTGCCGGCGCGAAGACATGAAGCTGTTCCTCAAGGGGGACCGCTGCTACACCGACAAGTGCGGCTACGAGCGGCGCGCCTACGCCCCCGGCCAGCACGGTCAGGCGCGGCGGCGCAAGCTCTCGAACTACGGCTCGCAGCTGCGCGAGAAGCAGAAGGTCAAGCGCCTCTACGGCCTCGCCGAGCGCCAGTTCCGCGGCTACTACCACAAGGCGATCCGCATGAAGGGCGTGGCGGGCGAGAACCTGCTGCAGCTCCTCGAGCGGCGCCTGGACAACGTCATCTACCGCCTCGGCTTCGCCTCGGATCACGCGGAGGCGCGGCAGCTGGTGCGCCACGGCCACTTCAGGGTGAACGGGCATCGCGTCGACATCCCCTCGTTTCTCTGCAAGGCCAACGATCAGATCGAGGTGAAGGACGCCTCGAAGAAGATCACCCGCATCCTCGAGAGCCTCGGCGCCGTCGACCGGCGCGGGGTCCCGAAGTGGCTGGAGCTGGAGAAGGACAATTTCAAGGGGAAGTTGACCGCACTCCCCGCTCGTGAGGATCTGACCTTGCCGATCCGCGAGCAACTGATCGTCGAGCTATATTCGCGTTGATCCGCGTCGCGGGAGGACGGGCTGTGCCCGTCCGAGCGCATCGCGGGAAGTTCGGAACCCGTCGCGGGTTCTGAGAAAGATTGACAGGAGAAGGAAATGGCGACCGCTACGGCAACTCAATCCGTTGGACAGAACACCTTCATCGCCCGCAACTGGCGCGACCTCATTCGCCCGCGCAACCTGGAGGTCGACCCCGAGTCGCTCACCGCGACCTACGGCAAGTTCACCTGCGAGCCGCTCGAGCGTGGCTTCGGGACGACGCTGGGCAACAGCCTGCGCCGCATCCTGCTGTCATCGCTGCAGGGCGCGGCCATCACGGCCGTCAAGATCGAGGGGGCGCTGCACGAGTTCACCACCATCCCCGACGTCGTCGAGGACGTGACCGACATCGTGCTCAACCTCAAAGAGGTGCTGCTCAAGGCCGTCGACTCGAAGCCGCGCGTGCTGCGCATCGAGAAGGACGGCGAGGGGCGCATCAACGCCGGCGACATCCAGCTCACCGACGGGATCGAGGTCCTCAACCCCGACCACAAGGTGCTGACCTGCTCGAAGGGGGCCAAGCTGCGCATGGAGCTGACCGTCGGCTCGGGCCGCGGCTACGTTCCGTCGGAGCGCAACAAGGGGCCGCAGACGCCGGTCGGCGTCATCCCCATCGACTCGCTGTTCTCGCCGATCCGCAAGGTGAACTTCCAGGTCACCAACGCGCGCGTCGGGCAGCAGACCGACTACGACCGCCTGACCCTCGAGGTCTGGACCAACGGCGCCGTCAAGCCGGAGGACGCGGTGGCCTTCGCCGCCAAGATCCTCAAGGACCAGCTCTCCATCTTCATCAACTTCGAAGAGGGGACCGAGCCGGCGCACGACGCGCACGTCTCCGAGGAGCAGGCCAAGCTGAACGAAAACCTCTGGAAGTCGGTCGACGAGCTGGAGCTCTCGGTCCGCTCGGCCAACTGTCTCCAGAACGCCAACATCCGCTACATCGGCGAGCTGGTTCAGCGGACCGAGTCCGAGATGTTGAAGACCAAGAACTTCGGCCGCAAGTCGCTGAAGGAGATCAAAGAGATCCTCGCCGAGATGGGCTTGTCCCTCGGCATGAAGCTCGAGGGCTGGCCCGGCGACGGTCCTCCCAAGAAAGCCTAGCGGCCTGGCGGGAGGGGCTGTGCCCCTCCCACCGACCCACCCCCCCGCGCGACGAGAGCCGCACCCGGATCTTGATAGGCATATAAGTCTCCGGCGGGCAGAGCCCGCCTTCGATCAACTAGGTAGAGCAGAGAGAGCAGAAAATGCGACATCGTCGAGCTGGAGTTCATCTTTCGCGTACGTCGGCGCACCGCCAGGCGTTGTTTTCCAACTTGGTGGCGGCGCTGTTCACCAACGAGCGGATCCGGACCACGGACGCCAAGGCGAAGGAGACGCGGCGGCTCGCCGAGCGGACCATCACCTGGGCCCGCCGGGTCGGTGACGTGCTGACCAAGAAGCCGGAGCGGCGCTCGACCGAGGAGTCGGCGCGCGTCGTTCACGCCGTGCGCATGGCCCGCCGCGTGGTGCGGGACCGCGGCGCGGTGCTCAAGCTCTTCGACGAGCTCGCCCCGCGTTTCGCCGGCCGCCACGGCGGTTACACGCGCATCGTGAAGCTGAGCCAGCGCCCCGGCGACGCCGCGTCGATGTCTCTCCTCGAGCTGATGCCCGACGAGGGCGCCTCGGCCCCCAAGCCCGAGTCGACCAAGGAGGCGGGCAAGGAGAAGGGCAAGCCGGCGAGCGGCGCCAAGGCGGAGGCCAAGGCTGGCAAGTCCGAAGGGAAGGCCGGCAAGGCCGCCAAGCCCGAGACCGAGGCCAAGGAAGCCGGCAAGAAGCCCAAGGCCGGCAAGGCCAAGTCGGACAAGTAGTTCTGCTGGTAGCGCCCCGTCCCGGGCGCTACAGTTTCCTGTCACTCCTGTCGAACGGTCTTGGAGCAAGGCCGCCCCGGTCTTGCGGAGAGGCCAAGGAGCGAACTCAATGGACACCGGCAGGGGAGCCCCCAAAGTGGCGCCACAGCAAAATGTTCGGGCCGCGGAGCGGTTCGACCTCGAGGTGAAGGTCGACCTCGAGAGCGATCACAACTTCTACACCGGGCTCACCCAGAACATCAGCTCGGGTGGTCTGTTCATCGCCACCAGCGCGATCCGCAAGATCGGCGATCGGATCACGCTCCAGTTCTCGCTGCCGGGGACGCCGGACCTGGTTTCGGTCGAGACCGAGGTTCGCTGGATTCGCGAGAACAGCGCGCTCCACAGGGTCGATGGGGCGACCGGGATGGGCGTGCGGTTCGTCAACCTGTCGCCCGTGGCTTCCGCGGCGATCACGAAGTTCCTCGAGAGCCGCGACTCGCTTTACTACGACGACGAATGAGGGGGCGGGGGGGCACGCGCGGGCGGGGGGGCCAGCCCCCCCACCGGCCCCCCCGATCCTGAGGTGAGCCGGCGCAGCGAAGCTGCGCCTCCCGGTGCTGGGACTCGCTCGCGGCGCTCGCTCTGACGCCCACGCCAAAAGTGAGGTTGTGAGAGCGAGTTTTGGCGTATAAGCGCCGAATCATGGAATCGGCGGTGCCGGGGGTGGGGTGGGGGTCGGTGATGTTGTCGCTGGCGTCGCTGGGCGTGGTCTGTTTGGTGGCCTGGGGGGCGTTGCGGCTCTTGGCGGGGCGCGGGGTGGGGAAGGCGTCGGGGGCGGTGAAGGTGATCGCCCGCTGTCCGCTCGAGCCGCGGCGATCGGTCTACGTCGTCGAGGCGGCGGGGCGGTCGTTTCTGATCGGTGTGGGCGACGGACCGATGACGGTGCTCGCCGAGCTGGACGGGGACAAGGTGAAGAGCGCCATGGCCGCCGACGTCGCGGCGCCAAAGTTCGCGGAGGTGCTGGCGCGCGTGCTCGGGCGGACGCCCCCAGAGCGGCGGAAAGAGCCGACGACGTGAGGCGGTTCCAGACGCTGGCGGCCCTCGCCGCGATCTGGCTGGCGCCCGCGCTGGCGCACGCCGCGCCGGCGCACGCGCACGACAATGGGCTCGCCTCGCGACCGCTGGTGCTCATCCTGGCGATGGCGGCGCTGTCGCTGATCCCGTTCGTCCTCCTGATGATGACCTCCTTCGTGCGCATCTCCGTCGTGCTGTCGATCCTGCGCAGCGCAATCGGGACGCCGTCGGTCCCGCCCACGCAGGTGCTGACCGGGCTGGCGATGGTGCTCACCCTGGCGGTGATGGCGCCGACCGGGGAGCGGATGTACACCGCCGTGGCGCCCGCGCTGGGGATGGCGGCCGGCGCCGATCTGACCAGCGGCGAGACGATCGCCGCGCTCGAGACGGCAGCCGATCGGGGCAAGGAGCCGCTGCGCGACTTCCTGCTCAAGCACACCGGCGGCCCCGATCGCGCCTCGTTCCACGCGCTGGCCGTCAAGATGCGGCCCGCGGCCGAGCGGGCCTCGGTGAGCGATCGCGACTTCGGCGTGCTGGTCCCCGCCTTCGTCACCTCCGAGC
The DNA here is from genome assembly GCA_035607055.1 of Polyangia bacterium. Taxonomy (GTDB): domain Bacteria; phylum Myxococcota_A; class Polyangia; order Fen-1088; family Fen-1088; genus JADGRB01. The sequence goes on along the minus strand of DATNDC010000041.1, from coordinate 13,721 downwards.
TGCGGCGCGCGTTCCAGATCGGCTTTCTGCTCTTCATCCCCTTCCTGGTCGTCGACATGGTGATCGCCAACCTGCTGCTGGCGCTGGGGATGCACATGCTGTCGCCCACCACCGTGTCGCTGCCGTTCAAGCTCCTCCTGTTCGTGCTGGCCGACGGCTGGAACCTGGTCATCAGGGGTCTCTTGGAGAGTTACCTGTGAGCGGCCCGGCGACCGAGCTCGTGCTGCGGGCCATCCGCGAGGGGCTCATCCTGGTGCTGCTGCTCTCGGCGCCGCCGCTCATCGCCAGCCTGGTGGTGGGGTTCGTGGTGGGCCTCCTGCAAGCGGCGACGCAGCTGCAGGATCAGACGCTGGCCTTCGTCCCCAAGCTGGTGATCGTGATGGGCGTGCTGGCGGCGATGGGGCCGGTGCTGGGGGCCTCGCTGGTGCGGTTCACGCAGGCGCTGTTCCTGGCCATCCCTGCTGTGCGCTGATGGCCGTGCGCTGATGCCGCCCGCCGAGGGGCGCCTCGCCGTCCTGGTGCTGTCGGTCGCGCTCGGCGCGGCGCGCGCGACGCCCATCGTCTGGATGGTGGCGCCGCTCGGGGGGCCGCGCCTTCCCGCCACGGTGCGCGTCGGCCTGGCGATCTTGCTGGCCGCGCTCGCCGCGCCGATCCTGGTCGCCGCGCCGGGCGCCGTGGCGCTGGCGGGAGCCTCGGTCGTCCACCTGGCGCTGGCGTTCGCGCGCGAGGTGCTGGTCGGGTTCTGTCTGGGGTTCGTCGCCTCGGCCGCCTTCCGGGCCGCCGAGATCGCCGGTCGCCTGGGCGACACCTTGCGGGGCGCCAACGTCGCCGAGATCCTGGTCCCCACCGCGGAGGAGCGCTCGAGCCCGCTCGGCGTCCTTTACTTGCTGCTCGCCACGCTGGTGTTCTTGCAGCTGGGCGGCGTCCCGCGGCTCACGGACGCGTTGCTCGAGAGCTACCGCGTGCTCCCGGTGGGCGGCGGCCTCGAGGCGGGCTCGGTCCACCGGGCGGCGGCGCTGGTGACGATCGCCTCCGTGCGCCTCATCGCCTCGGGCGTCGCGCTGGCGGCGCCCATCATCGTGGCGCTCTGGCTGACCGATCTGGCGCTCGGTCTCGTCGCGCGCGCCGCCCCGCAGGTGCCGGTCTATTTCATCGGTCTGCCGCTCAAAGGGCTCCTGGCCATCGGGCTCGTGCTGGTGAGTCTGGGGACGCTCCAGGCGGTGCTGGCCGGCGACCTCGGCAACTGGTTCCGCCTGGTCGGCCGGACCACGGCCGCGTTCTGAGCTATGCTGCGCGCCATGCGTCGCCTCCCCCACCTCCTCGCCTTCGTCTCGCTCACCATTTTCCCGGCCGTAGCGGCGGCGCAGATGGCCCAGGGGCCGCCCACGCCGCTGGTGGTCGACCTCTCCAAGGTCGCCGTGGGGAGCTGGGCCACGTACACCACCACCATGGCGAACAACAAGATGGCGACGAAGGTGGCGCTCGTGAAGCACGGGCCCAGCGGCACGACGCTGGAGATGTCGGTCGAAGGGGGGATGGTCGCCAAGGCGGGCAACGTCACCACCCAGATGATCCTCTCCCCGGGAGCGAACGCCAGCGTGCAGAAGATGATCGTGCAGGTGGGGACCAACGACCCGATGGAGATGCCGCTCCAGGGCGGGTCGACCCAGGGGTTCGTCAAGCCCGATCCGAAGACGCTGGTCAAGGAGGAGACGGTGAAGGTCGCCGCCGGCTCGTTCAAGACGAAGCACTACCGCATCTCGACGGCGCCCGGAGACATCGCGGACTTCTGGGTCTCCGACAAGGTCGCGCCGATCGGCGTGGTCAAGATGGAGATGAACCAGAAGTCGAACGCCATGATCCCCGGGCAGATCAAGATGGAGCTGACCGGGGTGGGGAAGGGGGCCAAGATGTCCATCACCAAGCCGCCGAAGCCGTTCGACCAGTCGGCGCTCATGAAACAGTCGATGGCCGGGTCGGGAGCGCCCGCGGGGCCCTAGCGCCGCCGGCACGGCGAGGGTCGCGTGGCCGCCTCCGGGGAGCCGACCGAGGAACCGACCCAGAAGCGCCTCGACGAGGCGCGCGGGCGGGGTCAGGTCGCCTTCAGCCGCGACCTCACGTCGGCGGCCGCGATGACGGCCGCGCTGGGAGCGCTCGTGGCGGGTGGCGCTGCCAGCGTGGCGCGCCTGCTCGTCTACTGGAAAGGGGCGCTCGCGGCGGCTCCGGCGGGCGGTGACCCCGCGGGGGCGCTGCTGGCCGGGACGGGGGTCCTGGCGCGCACCCTGGCGCTGCCGCTGGCGGCCGCGATGGCGGCCGCGCTGGGGGTGGGGATGCTGCAGACCCGCGGCCTGCTGGCCCTGGGCGCGGTGAAGCCGGACCTCGCCCGCCTCTCTCCGGCCGAAGGGCTCAAGCGCAGTTTCGGCGGACAGGCGGCGCTCCAGGTGGGCAAGGGGCTGCTCAAGGTTCTGCTGGTCGGCGTGCTCGCCTGGGTGACCGTCCGCCCGCTGCTGTCGGGGCTGGCGACGCTGGCCGGCCTGGGGGCCTCGCGCGCGCTCGCCGCGCTGGGTCTCCTCGCATCGCGGCTGGCGCTGCGCGTGGCGCTGGTCGCGCTCGCGCTGGGCGTCGCCGACTACCTCTTCACCTACCGGCGTCACCGGCGCGGGTTGATGATGACCCGCGAGGAGGTCCGGCGGGAAAGCAAGGAGTCGGAGGGGGATCCGAGCCACCGCGCCGAGCGCCAGCGGCTCCACCGCGAGCTCATGGAGCAACGAATGGTGGCCGAGGTCCGAAAAGCGGACTTCGTCGTGGTCAACCCCGATCACATCGCGGTGGCGCTCCGCTACGACCGTGAGGGCGACGGCGCGCCGGTGGTGCTCGCCAGCGGCGAGCGTCTCCTCGCCGAGCGGATCAAAGAGGTCGCCCGCGAGGCCGGGGTGCCCATCTTCCGGGACGTGACGCTGGCGCGCTCGCTGCGCGGGCTCCCGGAGGGGGAAGAGATTCCGCCCGCGCTCTATGAAGCGGTGGCCGAGGTCCTGCGCGTCGTGTACGGCATGGGGGAGTCGCCGCCGCCGTCGCCGGCCGAGGCGCCGCCCGCCGTTCCCCGTGGCGCGGGCTGGAAGCGGGCTTAAGATGAGGAGCGCGCGATGAGCCAGAAGACCAAGGTACGCAAGGCGGTGTTGCCGGTGGCGGGTCTGGGGACGCGGTTTCTCCCCGCGACCAAGGCGATGCCCAAGGAGATGCTGCCGCTGGTCGACGTCCCCAGCATCCAGATCATCGTCGAGGAGTGCGTGGCGGCGGGGATCGAGGAGATCATCTTCATCACCGCGCGCGGCAAGTCGGCGCTGGAAGACCACTTCGATCGCGCGCCCGAGCTGGAGGCGCTGCTCGAGCGGCGGGGCAAGAGCGAGGACCTGGCGCGCGTGCGCAGACCGACCGAGATGGCGCGTTTCTCGTCGGTGCGCCAGGGGGAGGCGCGCGGCCTCGGCCACGCGGTGCTCTGCGCGCGCGCGGCGGTGGGCGACGAGCCGTTCGCGGTGCTCCTGGGCGACGACCTGCTCGACGCGCCGGTCCCCGGGATCCGGCAGCTCATCGACGTCTACGAGCGGCGCGGGACCGGCGTCATCGCCCTCAAGGAGGTGGCGGCGGAGCAAGCCCACCTCTACGGGATCGCCGACGGCGTGCGCGACGGCGCGCGGGGCCTGGAGATCAAGCGGCTCTGCGAGAAGCCGGCGCCGGGGACGACCGACTCGCGCGCCGCGGTGATCGGGCGCTACGTCCTGCCGCCCGAGATCTTCGAGATCCTGGCCGAGACACCGCCCGGGCGCGGCGGCGAGATTCAACTCACCGACGGCCTCGGCACGCTCTGCGAGCGGCGGGGGCTCTACGGGCTGGAGGTCGAAGGCGATCGCTTCGACGTGGGCGACCGGGCCGGCTACGTGGTGGCCATGGTCCACTACGCGCTTCGCCGCGCCGACATCCGCGACGACGTGCGCGCGGGGATCGAGAAGCTGCTGGCCAAATGAAGGCGAAGTGACCGGGGTCGTCGAGCCTGGCGCGCTGCTCGAGGTCGCGGTCGCGCTGCCGGTCCCGGGGACCTTCACCTATCGCGATCCGCGCGCCGGCGCGCCGGCGCCCGTGGGGACGCAGGTGGTGGTCCCCTTCGGCGCCCGCACGGTGACCGGCTTCGTGGTCGGCCCCGGCACCCCCCCCGAGGGCTTCGAGGCCAAGGAGATCGCCGAGGTGGTGGGGGGCGAGCCGGCGTTCGACGAGGCGATGATCGCCTTCTGCCGCTGGACGGCCGACTACTACCGGGCGGCGCTCGGTGAGGTGATGCGCGCCGCGCTCCCGCAGGGGGAGCAGGCGACCTCCAAGCGCGCCGTCCGGTTGACCGAGGCGGGCCGGCGCTCGCTCGAGCGGCAGGGGAGGCTGATCGCCGACGCGCCCCGCGACCCGGTGCTGGGGGCGCTGGCCGATGCCGGCGGCGAGCTGGGGTTGGCGCGGTTGCTCAAGCTTGCGCCGCGGGCGCGGGGGGTGCTGCCGCGGCTGGCCGACGAGGGGCTCGTCGAGATGGGGGACGAGGTCGAGCGCCGCCGGCCGGCCCCGATGCTGGTGCTGGCCGTCGCGGCGGCCGGCGATCCGCTGAGCGCGCTTCCCAAGCGCGCGGTCGCCCGGCGGGCGACGCTGGCCAAGATCGCCGCCGCCGGGGCCGACGGCCTGCCGGTCGCCGCGCTGGGCGCGTCCGAGCGGACGCAGCTGCGGGCGCTGTCGCTGGCGGGCCTGGCGCGCGTCGAGCACCGGCCGTTGCCGCCGGGACCGCCGCCGTCGCCGATCGCGCCGTCGCCCATCCGCCTCAACGTCGCGCAGGAGGCCGCCGTCGAGGCGCTGGTGGGGGCGCTTCCGGGCGGGTTCGGGAGCTACCTGCTGCACGGGGTGACCGGCTCGGGGAAGACCGAGGTCTACCTGCGCGTCATCGCGGCGGCGCGGGCGGCGGGGCGGGGGGCGCTGGTGCTGGTCCCGGAGATCGCGCTGACGCCGCAGCTGGCGGCGCGCTTCCGGGCGCGGTTCGGCGAGGACGTGGCGGTGCTGCACAGCGCGCTGCCGCCGCGCGAGCGGCTGGCCGCCTGGCGCCGCCTGCGCGCCGGCGAGGTGGGGATCGCGCTCGGCGCCCGCTCCGCGGTGTTCGCGCCGGTGCGCGCGCTCGCCGTGGTGGTGGTCGACGAGGAGCACGACCCCTCATTCAAGCAGGAGGAGGGGGTGCGCTACCACGGGCGCGATCTGGCGGTGGTGCGCGCGCAGCAGGCGGGCGCGCTGGTCGTGCTCGGCTCGGCGACGCCGTCGCTGGAGAGCGCGCACAACGTCGCCCGCGGGCGCTTCAAGCGGCTGGCGCTCCCCGAGCGGGCGACGCCGCGGCGGCTGCCCGCGGTGGAGATCGTCGACCTCAAGCGCCACCCGCCGGGCCCCGACGGCCTGCTCTCGGCGCCGCTCGCCGAGGCGCTGGGGGCGGCGCTGGCCGCGGGCGAGCAGAGCATCCTGTTCCTCAACCGGCGCGGCTTCTCGAGGTGATGCTCTGCCGCGCCTGCGGCCAGGTGGTCCGCTGCGACAACTGCGTGGTCTCGATGACCTACCATCGCGGCCGCTCGCGCCTGGTCTGTCACTACTGCGGCCGGACCACGCCGGTGCCGGTCCACTGCCCGTCGTGCAACTCGGCGCGCATCGAGCGGCTCGGCACCGGGACCGAGCGGGTGGAGGCGATCGTGCGCGAGCGCTTCCCCGACGCGCGCGTGGCGCGCCTCGACCGCGACACCGCCGGCAGCGGCGCCGCGCGCGAGCTCGACGCCATCCTCCGCCGGATGCAAGCGGGCGAGATCGACCTCCTGGTCGGGACGCAGATGGTGACCAAGGGGCACGACTTCCCGGGCGTGACGCTGGTCGGCGTGCTGCAGCCGGACCAGGGGATGCACCTCCCCGACTTCCGGGCCGCCGAACGGACCTTCCAGCTGCTCGAGCAGGTGGCCGGGCGCGCCGGTCGCGGCGAGCGGCCGGGGCGGGTGATCATCCAGACCTACGCCCCCGAGCACCCGGCCATCGCCGCGGTGGCCACGCACGACTACGACGGCTTCGTGCGGGGCGAGCTCGACGCCCGGCGCGAGGCCGACTATCCCCCGTTCGCCCGAATGGTCGCGCTGCGCCTCGACGCCCGCGAGGCCGGCGAGGCGCGGGCCGGCGCGACGGCGGCGGCCGAGGCTGCCCGCGCCGCCGGGGGCGCGGCGGTGGTGGTTCGCGGCCCGGCGGAGGCGCCGCTGGCTCGCCTCCGAGGCCGGTCGCGCTGGCAGGTCTGGCTGTCGGCGCACGAGCGCGCCCCGCTGGTGGCGGCGGCGCGCGCGGCGGCCCGCACGGCCAAGCCCGGGACCGACCTGCGCCTCTCCGTCGACGTCGACCCGCAGAGCGTCCTCTAGCGGCGTTTTTCGGCATTCGCCGTTTTTTCGCCGCGCGGGGGCAGTGCTAGAGTCCTGAGGCCGTTCATGAAGCTTCTCATCATCGCCGGGCCTTACGAGGCGGATCGCATCCGCAAGGCGGCGCTGTCGGCGGGGTTCGAGACCGTCGCCGTCGAGCCGGGCGAGAGCCTCTCCGGCTGGATCACGGCCTCTCGCCCGGAGCTGATCGTCATGGCGCCCCAGATCGTCCATGTCGATCCGGCGATGGCCCTGGCCAAGGTGCGGGCTGTTCCGCGCGGGCGGGTGCCGATCTTTCTGGTGGGGGACGCGGCCGACGAGGCGCGGCTGCGCGAGCTGGCGGACGGGTTCTTCGTGCGGCCGATCGCGCCCGAGCTGCTGCTCGAGCGGGCGCGGGCCATCCTGAACCCCACCAACGGCGAGGGACGTCATGGCGAGGGGCGGAAGCGCAAAAACAGCAGCCCCGATCTCGAGCGGACGGAGATGGGGGTGGGGCCGTCGGGCGAGGGACGGCGGCGCAAGGACAGCGGGATCGATCTGGAACGCACCGAGATGGGGGTCGGGCCGAGCGCACAGGCTGCGCCCGGCAACGCCATGTCGGGGATCGCGGAGGCCCCGGTCGGCGGCGGGCGGCGCACCAAGAGCGGCCCCCACCCGACGCGACCGGCGGGGGCGTCGCTCAAGCCGCTGGTGGCGGCGGCGCTCGGTGGCGCGCCGGTGGCCCCCGTGCGCCCGGCGGCGGAGCCGGCTGGCCTCTTGGCCGAGCTGGGCGCGGGGATCGACGCGCTCCTCGACGCCGAGCTGGATGCGGCGCTGGCGGGCGCGGGGAAGGCGCGCGGCACCGACCCGCTCGCCAAGCTGGCCGCCACTCCCTCGCCGGCGCGGCAGCCGGTACGTCCGGCGCCGGACTTCGCCGGAGAGACGACGAAGAAGGTCGAGCCGGCGCTGCTGGGCCTGGTGGCCAAGGCGCAGGACAACGGGCGGGCGCGGATCCTGGCGCGCTATGCGCCCGTCGAGGAGGGAGACTACTTCGCCGTGCTGGGCGTGGCGCGCGGTGCGAGCGCCGGCGAAGTGCGGCGGGCGCACCAGGAGATCGCGCGGGAGACGGCGCCGGGCGCGCTCGATCCGACGGTGGCCCGCGAGCTGGCGGTCGAGATCGAGGCCATCCGCACGGTGGCCGGGGAAGCGGTGCGCGTGCTCAGCGACGACAACCTGCGCCCGCGCTACGAGAGCCACTTGCCTCCCGTCGGGAAGTGAGGTCAGCGCGATGACCGTCGGTGGAGCGCGTCCGCGCGCGGTCTTCTTCGGCTCGCCGGCCTTCGCCGTTCCCTGCCTGCGGGCCGTCGCTACCGCGACCGAGCTCCTCGCGGTGGTCAGCCAGCCGGATCGCCCGGCCGGACGGGGCCAGGCGCCGGCCGCGCCGGCCGTCAAGCGCGAGGCCGAGGCGCTCGGGGTGCCGGTCCTGCAGTTCGAGAAGGTGCGGACGCCCGAGACGCAGGCGGCGCTGGCGGCGCTGGGCGCCGACCTGTTCGTGGTCGTCGCCTACGGGCGGATCCTGCCGCAGGCGCTGCTCGATCTGCCGCGCCTCGGGCCGTTCAACGTGCACGCCTCGCTGCTCCCCAAGCTGCGCGGCGCCGCCCCCATCCAGTGGGCGATCATCAACGGCGAGCGCGAGACCGGCGTCTCCCTCATGCGGATGGAGGCGGGGCTCGACACCGGGCCGGTGGCGGCGACGCGGTCACTCGCCATCGCCGACGACGACACCACGGGCACGCTGTCGGTCAAGCTGGCGGAGCTGGGCGCCCAGCTGTTCGTCGAGTCGCTCCCCGCGATCGCCGCCGGCACGGTCGCGCTGCGGCCGCAGGACGACGCCGGCGCGACGCTGGCGCCTCCGCTGACCAAGACCGACGGCCTCTTGAGGTTCGAGCGGCCGGCGTGGTTGGTCTCGGCGCAGGCGCGCGGTGTCGATCCCTGGCCGGGCGCCGCGACGACGCTGGCCGGCGAGCCGCTCAAGTTGTTCGCCCCCCGGCTCCTGCCCGGGGATCCGGGTGCGGGCGCGCCGGGCACCATTCGCGAGGTCACCGCCGATGGTCTGGTGGTGGCCTGTGGCGCCGCGGCGGACCACCTGCTCGCGTTCGGCGAGATCCAGTTTCCGGGCAAGCGCCGGATGGCGGCGGCGCTGGCCCGCGAGCGCCTCCCCGTCGGGACCCGGCTCGGCTCGTGAGTCGCGCGCCCAGCCCCGCGCCCACGGCGCGCGCGCTCGCCCGGGCCGTGCTGGGGCGGGTCGAGCGCGACGGGGCCTACGCCGGGCGCGCGCTGGCGGCGGCGCTCGCTCGGGCGCGCGCGCTCGGGCCGCCGGATCGCGCGCTCGGGACCGAGCTGGTCTACGGCGTGCTGCGCCGGCGCGTCCGGCTCGACCGGGCGCTCGACGCCTACGCCAAGACGGGGACCGCCAGCCTCGACCCCGAGGTCCGGATCGCGCTGCGGGTGGCCGCCTATCAGATCCTGTTCCTCGATCGCGTCCCCGACCACGCGGCGGTGAACGACGCCGTCGAGGCGTGCAAGAGCGCGGGGGGGCGCGGCGTGGCGGGGTTCGCCAACGCGCTGCTTCGCCGGCTGGCGCGCGCCGGAGAGCCGCCGCTCCCCGACGCCGCCGCGGATCCGGCGGGCTACCTCGAGGCGGCGATCGGCTTTCCGGCCTGGCTGGCGCGCCTGGCGCTGGCCGAGCTGCCGGTCGCCGACGCGCTCGCGTTCGGCGAGGCGACGGCGGCGCCGGCGCCGGTCACGCTGCGCGCGAACACCGGGCGCCTGTCGCGCGACGCGCTCCTGGTCCGGCTCGGCGCCGAGCGTCCAGGCGCCGCGCTCGCCGCCTCGGCGGTCGCGCCGGACGCGATCCTGGCCCGCCGGTTCGACGCGCCCGCGACCACCGCCGCCTGGCGCGAGGGGCTGTTCGCGATCCAGGACGCCGGCGCGCAGGTCGTCGCCGAGCTGTGTGGTGCCGCGCCCGGCGAGCGGATCCTCGACGCCTGCGCAGGCGTCGGCGGCAAGACGGCGCACCTCCTGGCGCTGGCGGGCGACCGCGCCGAGGTCGACGCCGTCGATCTGGCGGCCGCCAAGCTGGAGGACGCGCGCCGGACATTGGATCGGCTCGGCTTGCGCGGGGCGCGGCTCGCCACCGGCGACCTGACGCGGCCGCTCGCCGATCCGACGCCCCGTTACCATCGTATCTTGCTCGACGCGCCCTGCAGCGGGCTCGGCGTCCTGCGCCGCCACCCGGAGGCGCTGCTCCGGCGCACGCCGGCCGATCTGGGGCCACTGGCCGCGCAGCAGCGCGCGATGCTGGCCGCCGTCGCGCCGGCCTTGCTGCCGGGGGGGCTCCTCACCTACGCCGTCTGCACGTTCGAGCGGCAGGAGTGCGACGACGTGGTGGCCGCCTTCCTGCGCGACCACCCCCGGTTCGAACGCGAGCCGGCGACGGCCGCCGGTGGACGCGTCCCCTGGCGCGCGCTCGCCGACGCCGCCGGCGCCCTGCGGACCTGGCCGCAACGCGACGACGCCGACGCCTTCTTCGCCGTTCGCTTGCGCGCGCGGGGTTAACATCCTTTTGGTGAAGCTGGGGCTGCTCCTCGTCGCCGCCGTGGCGCCCTCGCTGTTCCTGCTGACCTTCTTCTATCTGAAGGACCGCTACGAGCGCGAGCCGCTGCTGCAGATCCTGATGGCCTTCGGCCTGGGGCTCTATTCGATGATCGCCGCGCAGGGGATGGCGACCACCGCCGAGGGGTGGGTACCGGCCGACTGGCTGGCCACGGGCGGCGAGCCGGCGCGCTTCTTCGACGCCTTCGTTCTCTCGGGCGCGATCGAAGAGCTCGCCAAGTGGGTGGTGCTGATCCTGGCCATCTACCACTGGGACGAGTTCGACGAGCCGCTCGACGGCGTCGTCTACGGCGTCGCGGTGGCGCTCGGCTTCGCCACGCTGGAGAATTTCCTGTTCGTGCTGCGGCTCGGCCTGGGGGTCGCCTGGGAGCGCGCGCTGTTCGCCGTGCCGTTGCACGCCCTCTGCGGCGCCACCATGGGTTACTACGCGGGCCGGGCGAAGCTTATCCGGGGGCCGACCCTGTGGCGCGATCGGATCCTTTGCTTCCTGGTCCCGATCGTGTTTCATGGTCTCTACGACTACGCGCTCCACCACGGACTCGGCTGGCGCGTGTGGGCGGTCATCTCTCTCGGCTCCGCGGCGCTGTGGCGGTTCGTCCTGCGGCGCGTTCGGCACGCGCAGAGCGTCTCTCCTTTTCGGCCCGCCGGCGGCGCCTGAGATAGGTAAAATGGTGGCCATGCGGAGATCTGCCGTCGTGTTGGTCGGGAGCCTGCTGCTTGGCGCGTGCGCGAAGGGCGGGGGGGGCGCGCCCGGCGCGGCGCCCAACGAACAAAGGACGGCGGGCGCTACGCCCGCGACACCAAAGACCGCCGAGAGCGCCGAGTTCGACCAGAAGTGGACCGCCCTGGCGGCCAAGGAGGTCGACGCGTTCTACGTGGAGGACGATCGCGGCGAGGGATTGATGGGGAACGTCCGCCGCGCGCGGCACGAGCAGCCGCCGGCCGACAAGAGCGCGCAGGTGGGAACGGGGAGGCACGAGAGCCTCTCGCAGGCGGAGATCCAGCAGGTGATTCGGCAGAACCTGCCGGGGGTCAAGGCCTGCTACCTGCGCGTCTCGCACCAGGGCGAGCCACGCTCGGGCAAGGCGATCGTCAGCTTCGAGGTCGGTCCGGCCGGCGACGTGCGGGGCACCAAGGTCGACGCCCCCTCGTTTCAGGGAACCTCGCTCCCCACCTGCGTGACCGCGATGGTGTCGCACTGGGCGTTCCCCAAGTCGCAGACCGGGAGCCTGGCGACGAGCTACCCGTTCGTGTTCGTGGGCGGCTAGTAGTGACGCTCAAAATCGCCCCGTCGATTCTAGCGTCGGACTTCGCGCGCCTCGGCGAGGAGGTGCGCGCCGTCGAGGCGGCCGGCGCCGACTACGTCCACCTCGACGTGATGGACGGGCGCTTCGTCCCCAACATCACGCTGGGGCCGCCCATCGTGGCCGCCATCCGCCGGGCGACCAAGCTGCCGCTCGACGTGCACCTCATGATCGTCGAGCCCGAGCGCTACATCGACGAGTTCGCCCGCGCCGGCGCCGACCTCATCAGCGTGCATCTGGAGGCGACGCCGCACCTGCACCGGCTGGTGCAGCAGATCCGGCACGCCGGCAAGAGGCCGGCGGTGGCGCTCAACCCGCACTCGCCGATCGACGGCCTCGACGTCGTGCTCCCCGACCTCGACATGGTGCTCCTGATGTCGGTCAACCCCGGCTTCGGCGGCCAGCAGTTCATCGAGGCGGTGGTCCCCAAGATCCGCGCGCTGCGGGCGGAGATCGAGCGGCGCAAGCTGTCGGTCGACATCGAGGTCGACGGCGGCATCGATCCCCACACCGCGCCGACGGTGGTGGCCGCCGGGGCGACGGTGCTGGTGGCGGGGTCGGCGGTGTTTCACGCCCCGGGCGGCGACTACCGCGCAGCCATCGCGGCGCTGCGCTCTGCGAGCGGCGGTCGATAGCAGTGGCGTTGCGGCATAGGTTCGAGCAGGCGCGCGGCGCCCTGGTTGGGCTCGTCGGTGGGGTTCGTGCGCTCTTCTCCGCCGGCGGACGTGCCCTGCGGGCGAGCGAGGCTGGGCTCGTCGGCGCGGTCGAGGGACGTCCGCGGCTGCGGCGATGGCTCGGAGTCGCCGCCACCGCGGCGACCCTGGCGATCACCGCCTACGTCTTTCTCATGCTGAACAAACGCTACTATTACGACGCCATCGGATACGACGAGGACTTCTTCGTCTGGGGCGGCTGGTCGATCACCAAGGGGCTCGCGCCCTACCGTGACTTCATCGAGTTCAAGCCGCCGCTGGTCTTCATCACGCACGCCCTCGCACAGGCGCTCTTCGGTTTCAAGAACGGCGGCTACCGCAAGCTCTTCACCCTCTTTCCCCTGGGCGCCATTCTGGCGCTGCAGGCTTCTTTGGTCGCGCGCCGGATGGGCCGGGTGCTGGCGATGTCGCTGGTGTTGAGTGTCGTCGTCCTGTTCGTCAGTCAGCCCTGGCACGACACAGCCCTCAGCGATTGCGAATCGATCGGGGTCGCGTACTTTTGCCTGGGACTCGCTTGTCTCCTCTGGGAGGGCCGGTATCTCAAGGTGACCACGGCGCTCGGCGGCTTCTTCATGAGCTGCTGCGTCCTCTCCAAGGAGCCGTTCGTGTTCATCGTAGTGTTCACCTGGCTGGGCCTGTTCTGGCTGCGCGGCCGGCCGCGGCCCACGCGGCAGAGCGCCTCCCTCTACGCGCGCTACAGCTTGCTCGGCGTGGGCATCCTGGTGTTCTTGCTGTGCGCGTACATGGTCCCCACCGGCGCCATGAGGGCCTACCTGAAGATGGCGCGCGGCTACTCGACCATCTACTCGGATCCCACTCGCTCTTACTGCGTGGCGCTGGGGATCCCGCACGCGCCGACCCGCCTCGGCAACCTGAAGCTGGCCTGGCCGAAGATCCTGACCAGCTTCCTCAACGAGAGAGTGCTCGGGTACTTGGCACCGATGGTGGCCGCCGGCGCCATCTTCGCCTTTCGGCGATCGCGCGCGCTGTTCGCGGCGATGGTGTTGGTGGCGCTGGGAGCGCTCTGGGCCCCCACCGCGACGATCTGCCAGTGGACCCACTACTACCTCATGACGATGGCCGGGATCGTCTTCGTCCTGGTGGCGGGGATCGATTCCATGACCGAGTCACTGGGCCGCGCCGAACGAGCGATCCGCTGGGGGACCAGTCTGGCCGCCTTCCTGCTGGTCGCTTTTCACGGCTGGGCCGACTTTTCGACGCAGGTGGAAACCAACTACCATCGACCGCCGCCGTTCGAACCGGTGCCCGGCGTCTTCGACTTCATCAAGAAAAACACCACGCCGTCGGACAAGATCTTCACCACCGGGCCTCCCATCATCTACCCGCAAACGGACCGGTTGAGCGCCGTCGTGGAGAGCAACATCATCGACGAGATTCTCGGCTCGTACGAGGGAAAGACCGACGAGGAAAAGCTTCGCCCCATCTACCTCCAGTTGGTCAAGAACAAGCCCAAGGTGGTGGTCCTCGACCCGGAGAACGGACAGCGCAAGGTACGTCATATGAAGGCGCTGCTCGTCCCGTTCTTGACCGAGTTCAAGTACAAGAAGATCAGCGACTACATTTACCTGCGGCCTTGA
>DATNDC010000233.1:0-9422 GCA_035607055.1 Polyangia bacterium | reverse complement strand
GGGAGGCGCGCCCCTCGGCCACCGTGGCGACGAACAGCTGGTAGAGGTGGCGGATGTGCTGCATGGCCAGGGTGCGCTCCTCCTCGGTCCATGCCCGGTAGGGCGACAGGAAGTCGGCGTGCGCGCCGCGGCGGTAGGTCTCGACGGTGACGCCCACCATGCCGAGCAGCTTCTGGGCGTCGATCTTGTAGCCGAACACGCCGATCGAGCCGCTCACCGTCGACGGCTCGGCGTAGATGACGTCGGCGGGGGCGGCGATGTAGTAGCCGCCCGAGGCGGCCAGATCGCCCATCGAGACGACGATCGGCTTGCCGGCGGCGCGCAGGCTCTTGATCTCGCGCGCCACGACGTCGGAGGCGAACGCCGAGCCACCGGGGCTGTTCACCCGCAACACCACGGCGGCCACCGTGGCGTCCTGGCGACACTGCTCCAGCGCGGCGACCAGCGTGTCGGAGCCCGCGAACTCGCCCAGGCCGAACGGCAGGTCGACGCTGGGGCCGTCGTTGATGGTGCCGTCGACGAACAAGACGGCGACCCGGCGGCTCGGCCAGGCGTCGGGTTTCATCGGCGCTCGATCGGGATCGCGCAGCGGCAGGCCCGGGCGGTGGAGGGCCCGCGCCACCAGCGGCCCGAGGTCCCCCTCGGCGGCGACGGCGTCGGTGAGCCCGGCCAGCGCCGCCTCGCCCGGCGCGAAGATGCCGCGGTCGATCAGCGTGCGCACCACCGCGACGTCGAGCGGGTGGCCGGCCCGCGTGCGGTCGCCCGCGATCGCCACCACCACCCGGCCGCTCACGTCGTCGAGCAGCTGGTTCTTGTTGGCGCGCACGTCGGGCGACTGCTCCGTCATGATGAACGGCTCCATCGCCCCCTTGAACTTGCCGATGCGCACCAGCTCCAGATTGACGCCCAGGCGATCCATCGTTCGTTTGTAAAACGTTACGTTCTGGGCGATCCCGGTCAGCATCAGCTCGCCCGCCGGGTGCAGCACCACGGCGTCGCAGGCGGCCGCCAGGTAGTACTCGCGCGTCGAGGGGAACGTCAGGTAGGCGAAGGTCCGCTTGCCGCGCGCGCGGAGGAGCGCCACCAGATCGCGCAGCTCCTCGATGCGACCGTAGCCGAGGTTGAGCTCCTCGATCTTGAACAGCACCCCGACGGCCGCCGGATCGACCGCCAGCGCGCGCAGCCGCCGAACCACCTGGAAGAAGGCGCGGTCGCTGTCGATCTTCTCGAAGCTGACCCGCGCCACGTAGGGCGCCGTCCCCAACGTCGGGCGCCGCTGCGATTCGAGATGCAGGCGGCCGGCCACCCCCACGCCCCCCGCGCCGGCCCCCGGCGCGTAGAGAGGGACGCCGAGCGCGCCGCCCAGGTGGTCGAAGTCGATCGCCAGGCCGAAGTCGAGCCGCGTGTCGCTGCCGCCGCCGAACGCCAGCGCCGTCCCGCGCGGGACGCTCTCCCCTTCGCCGTAGACCCGCAGGCCGTCCCTGAGCCGTGCCGACAGGCGAGCGCGCGGGACGATACGCTCCCAGGCGTCGCCGTCGGCGTGCGCGGCGCCGAGCGCCACCTCCAGCCGATTGGTGCCGAGCGGGCGCAGCGCCAGCTCCGCGGTCCAGAGCCGCGGCAGCGTGGCGCCGAACACCAGCGGGTGCGGCTGCCCGACGTCCTCCACGGTCACGCCGAGCGCGACGTAGCGTCCGACCCGCGCCGAGAGGCCGAAGTCGAAGGTGTCGGTCCCGGCGAAGTTCCCCTCCCAGATGTGGGCCCAGGTGACGCCCAGCGCGGCGTTGCGCAGGAAATGGAGCGCGTAGGCGAGCTGAAACGTCGTGTGGCCGTCGATCCCGCCGCCGCCCGCCACGTGCGAGAGGCCGAGGCCGAGCGCGCTGCGCCAGAAGATCGGCAGGCCGAGGTAGCCGCCGCCGCCCCGCCCGGGGACCACGGCCGGATCCGAGCTGCCGGCGCCGACCAGCTCCAGGGAAGCGCCCGGGAGGAGCCCCAGCGCGCCGGGGTTGAGCTGGACGGCGGTGGCGTCGGCGTCGCCTGCCCGCGCGGCGTCGGTGATGTAGGGGCCGCGCGTCGGGCGGAGCAGCGGATCGCTCGCCTGCGCGCGCGCGGGGCGCGCGTGCAAGAGGGAAAACGCGACCGACAGCGCCAGCAGCGCCGGGAGGACCACACCGCCGGTACGAAGGCCTGAACGCATCGAGGCGGGCAGAGTATAGTGCGCCCAGCGCACAGATGGACGTGAGGTGATGCCCGCAGAGCAAAATTGGGATCGGCCGCCGCCCGACATCGCGCTCTCCGATCTGTTCGAGCGGTGGCTCCCCGGGGCCTTCGCGGCGACGGGGCAACGCGCGCCGGCGGGGACGCCGGTCCTGCGGGTCAGCGTCTCGGGGACGGGCGGCGGCGCCTGGGAGCTGGCGCTCGACGGCGCCGAGCTGCGCGTCACGCCGCCGGGGCGGGAGCCGCCCGACATCTGGCTCCGGCTCGCGCTCGCCGACGTGCGCCTGGCGCTCGGCGCCGCCGATCCCGATCTGCCGGAGATCGTCCCGGCCGGCTGGTCGGCGCGCCACATCTTGCTCGTCGATCCGCGCGACGTCGACCTGGTCAAGCAGGTCTCCGGGCGCGTGCTGGTGGAGATCGAAGGGCGGCGCCGGCGGCGCTTCGCCGTCGACGTGGGGTTCGGCAAGGCGGGCGTCAGCGCCGGCCGCCCGCGCACCACCGTGCGGCTCGACGCCCCGACCTTTGAAGGGCTCCGCAGCGGCGCCCTGCCGCCCATGCAGCCGCTGGTCGACGGGCGGCTGAAGATCGAGGGTGACCGCGCGCTGGCGATGCAGCTACTGCTGCTGGTCGGGAGCCGTCTCGGCCGGCGCTGAGGGCGGCGCGGCCTTCTCCACCTTCTCCGCCTTCTTCTCCGCCTTCTCCGGCTTCTCCGGCTTCTCGGGCTCGCCGGCGACGTCGTCCGGCTTGGCCGCCGGACGCTCGCGCGGCTTGTCGTCGGACGCCGGCGGCTCTGCGGAGGGCGGCGGGGGAGCTGCTTCGGGCGGCGCAGCGGCGGCGCTCTCGACGGGCGTCGCGGCGGCGGCGGTGGCGTGCCGGTGTCCCCCGTGCTCGCGCTTGCCGGCGGCTGTCTCGGCGGCCAGCGCGTGGCGCGCGGCGCTCAGGCTGTGCGTGAAGGTCGGGTCGTCGGGGCGCGTGGCCAGCGCCTTCTCGTACTCGGCGACCGCCTCGTCGTCGTGGCGAAGCGCGTGGAGGCAGTCGCCGAGCAGCGCGTGCGCCTCCGGGTCGTCGGCCGCCACCGCCACCGCCTCGCGCGCCCAGCGGACCGCCTCGGTGTCCTGGTTGGAGGAGAGCGCCGACTGCGCGCGCGTGCGCAGCGCGGCCACCAACTCCGCCTCGCCGCCGCCGTGCGCGTCGAGCGCCAGCGCCACCCGGTAGTGCGCCACGCCCTCCTCGATCTGGCCGCTGTCGAGCTCGCCCTCGGCGATCTTGACCAGGAGCCCCTTGGCGCGCGTGGCCAGCGTGTCCGCGATGGCGGCCCCACCGTCGGCGCGCAGGCGCCCGAGCTCGGCGTCGAGCGCGGGAAGCTGGGCGAACCCGAACCCGGCGCCCAGCATCTTCTCCGCCTCCGCCACGCCGCCGCGCAGGCGCTGCGCCCGACGCTCGGCCTCGCTCGGCACTTGCGGGGATGTCAGCGCCGGAGGCGGCGCCAGGCCGGTGCCCGTCTGGGCGTGCGCCAGCCAGGGGAGCCGCCGCGCGAGCGGCACCGCCGCCGCCGCCACCACGCCCCCGAGCACGAGGAACGTCCAGCCGAACCGCCGCCCGCTGGGACGCGCCTCGGGCGGCGAGATCGCCATGGAAATCGCCTGCTCGTCGGCCCCCTCCTCTTCCCGCGACGGCGCCACCGCCGGGACGGGCGTCGGGGGCCGCGCTGAAGAAGAAATGACAGCCGGGCTGGCGCCCCTCGGCCGCGCGTGTCCGCCGCCCGGCGCCTCGTCGGAGTACGACGTCTCGGCCGCCGGGACCACGCCGCGCCCCTCCTGCAGCCCCAGCAGATCGGCCACCGCCCGCGGGCGCCCGAACAGCGACTTCACCAGATCGTATTCGAGCTGCGCCATGCTCTGGTAGCGGCGCGCCGGGTCCCGCTCCAGGGCCCGCACGGCGATCCGGTCCAGCTCCTCGGGGACGTCGGCCTTGATCCCGCGCGGCGGGATCAGCTCCTTGTCGCGCGCGAGCTGCGGCGGCGAGCCGGAGGTCATCTCGTAAATGAGGGCGCCCACCGAATAGATGTCGCTGCGCTGATCGACGGCGCCCCCCTCGGCCTGCTCCGGGGCCATGTACTCGGGCGTCCCCATCGCCACCCCGGGGTTGGTGAGGCGGCGGGCGCGCCCCATGCTGCGGGCGATCCCGAAGTCGAGCACCTTGACGAAGTCGGCCTGCCCGTCCCGCGCGACCAGGAAGATGTTCTCCGGCTTGAGGTCGCGGTGGATGACGCCGGCCGCGTGCGCGGCGGCCAGCGCGCGGCAGATCTGGATGGCGATCTGGCAGGCGCGCTCAGGCGCGATCCGCCGCTCGTGCGACAGCACGTCGGCCAGATCGATCCCGTCGAGGTGCTCCATCACGAAGTAGGCGCAGCCGTCCTCGGTCTCGCCGAAGTCGGTCACGTCGATGATGTGCGGGTGCCCGATGCGGGAGGCGGCGCGCGCCTCGCGGCGAAATCGCTCGACCAGGTCCTGCTGGGTCGAGTACGCCGGATGCAGGATCTTGATCGCCACCCCCTTGCCGATCTCGACGTGCTCGCCCGCGTAGACCGTCCCCATCCCCCCCTCGCCGATCTTGCGAAGGACCTTGTAGCGGCCGTCGATCACCCGCCCGGTGAAGTCGACCCCCAGCGACTCCTCGTCCTTGGGAAACTGCAGCTTGGTGCTGCTGAGATCGAGCGTCGCCAGCGGCACGGCCACGCGGCCCGACCGCTCCGCTGCCGGGGCGCCGGTGAGGGCGGCGCTCTCGGCCAGCAGGCGGTCGCGCTCGGCCCGCTCCTCCTTGGCGACCTCGGCGTAGAGCGCGCGCAGGAAGTCGGCCGTCCGCTCGGCGTCGGCGCGCGGCGTGAGCTGCGCGATGACGTCGGAGAGCGCCTTGCGCATCTCCTCGGCCGACTGGAAGCGATCCTCGCGGTTGGGGGCCAGCGCGCGCATGAGGAGCGCGTCGAGGTTGGGCGTGATCCAGGGGGCCTTCGACGAGGCGGGCATCGCGCGCGGGTGGCGCACCAGCGACATCGCCGTGGCCGGATCGAGGTTGGCGAGCTGCAGGTACTGATTCCCGGTCACCAGCTCCCACAGCACGATGCCCAGGCTGTAAACGTCGGTGCGCCCGTCGGCGGTCTCACCGCGCGCCTGCTCGGGCGAGAGGTACGAGGCTCGCCCGAACACCACGCCGGGGGCGGTGTTCTCCTGCTTGAGCACGCTGCGCGCCAGGCCGAAGTCGGTCAGCTTCACCTCGCCGAAGTAGCTGATGAGGATGTTGGGCGGCGCCACGTCGCGGTGGACCAGCTTGAGGTCGCCGTGGCTGTGCACGTAGGTGAGCGCGCGGGCGATCTCGCGCGCGACGTGCAGCGCGACGTCGAGCGGGATGCGCGTCTTGGTCCGCACGCAGCGGTTCCAGATCTCGCGCAGGTCCTTCCCCTCGCAGAGCTCCATGGCGATGTAGAATTCGCCGTTCACCTCGCCGGCGTCGAAGGTGGGGACCAGGTTGGCGTGCGAGAGGCGCAGCACCACCTTGGCCTCGTCGAGGAAGCGGTTCGCCTTGGCGCGATCGGTCTTCTCGGCGATCACCTTCTTGACCACGCAGAACTTCTGGAAGCCGGGCTCTCCGGCGGCGGCCAGAAAGATCGCCCCCATCCCGCCCCGCGCCATCGGCTTGAGCAGCACGTACTTCCCGAACCTGAGCGGATAGGTTTCGCTCATCGTCTGCTTGCAGCCGGCGATCGTAGGACATTCGGCGCCCGGACGCGAGTCGGCAACGTGGATTGGCAGAGCTGGGCGTCCCCGCGCGTCGGTGCCCGGGCGTTCATTCCCCGATTTCCAGGTCGCGGTCGGAGGCGCCCCGCCGGAGCGCGACCAGCGCGGCGGCCGGGGCGACCGCGGCGCCGCCCAGCGCCGCCCGCAGGCGCGCCACGACGCGGCGGCGCGCGGCGGGGTCGGCCGACGGGTCATAGTCGGCCCCGAGACCGCGCCCGGGCGGGGCCTCGGGCGCGACCAGACGCCGGAGGCTGCGCCAGGCCAGGTGACGCACGGCCGGGAAGCGGTCCTCGGACATCACCTCGAGCAGCGCGCCCGCGCGCCGGGCGCGGCCGGGCGCGTCGGCCGGCCCACGGCCGAGCGCGTCGGCGCCGCGCGCGTCGCGCTCCATCCGCGCGGTGACGCCCGCGCTGACCAGCGTCGCGCCCGAGAAATCGCCCAGCACGTTTTCGGGCGTGGCCTCCGCCGTCATGGTGCGGTGAAAAGTCCGGTGCCAGCTCGCCAGGTGATCGTCGTGGCACCCGCGACACGCCGCCGAGCCGACGTACCCCCCGCCGTGCAGATCGCGCGCCCGCCCCAGATCCTTGGCGATCCCCCGCCACTCGAGCCCGCCCGCGACCCCGCCGCCGGCCAAGAACAAACACGCCGCGATGAGGCCACGCACCCGCCGCATCTTACGCGAGACATCGCTTTTGCCGGGGGGAACCCGGCCGCCTCACATGCGTTTTTGGGCGGCGGCGAGGCCGGTCTTGGCGCTGACGTTGTGGGGGTCGAGCTTGAGCGCGTCGCCGTAGGCCTTGGCCGCTTCCTTGTACTGGCTGAGCCGGAAGTGGGCGTCGCCCAGCACGACGCGGGCCTGCACGCCGCCGCCGCGATCGACCGCCTGCGACGCCGAGTGCACCGCCTCCGTGTAGTTCTTCTCCTGGAACGAAATCTCGGCCAGGCCGACCAGCGCCTGCCCACGGTCGCGCTTCGACTTGGCGAGCTTCTGGAACACCGCCCGCGCCTCGCCGAATCGCTCGGCGCGCAGGAGGCGCTGGCCGTCCTCGAGCAGCCGCTTGCTGTCGCCGGCGGACGCTCCGCGCGCCGGCGTCTTGGCCTTGGCGGCGGCGTCGGTGTCGTCGGTCGCGTCGTCCTTGTCGCCGGCGGCGCTGTCGTCCTCTTGCGCGGCCTTCTCGGCGGCGGCCGCCGCCTCGGCTTGCTGCGCGGCCTGCGCCTCGGCCAGCGCTTGCGCCTTGGCGGCCGCCTCCACCTTGGCCGCCGCCTCCGCGCGCGCCGCCTCCGCGGCCTGGGCGATGGCGGCCGCGGCGGCCGCCTCCCGGGCGCGGCGGGCGTGAATCGCCGAGCTCGCCACCAGGTAGACGACGAACGCCACCAGGAGCCCGCCCGCGCTCACCAGGACCGACTTGCGGCGCAGGAAGGGGATGCGCTGAAACAGCCCGCTCGCCTGCGCCGCCCCGCCGCGCAGCGCGCCGAGCACGCCCGCCTGCGGGACCTTGTCCGACTCGACCGGCGCCACGTAGCCGAAGCCCGGGAAGAGCGTGGTCGCCAGCGCCGTCAGCTCGCGCCCGAACTCGTCCATCGAGCGCTGTCGATCGTCGGCGTCGCGCGCCATCGCGCGCATGACGATCTTCTCCAGCTCGGGCGGGACGTCGTCGCGCATCCCCGTCAGCGAGGCGGGCATGCTGGTCGCCTTCTTGTGGAGGATCTCCATGAAGTTCTGCCCCTCGTAGGGGGGCTTGCCGGAGAGCATCTCGTAGACCAGCCCGCCCACCGCGTAGACGTCCGAGCGGGGGTCGGCGGGCCGCCCGGCCGCCTGCTCGGGGGCCATGTACTCCGGCGTCCCCATGGTCATCCCCGGGCTGGTCAGCCGCCGCCGCAGGTCGCCGTTGGTGTCCTTCTCGTTCTCGATGTCGGCGTCCTTGCCGCTCTTGGCGATGCCGAAGTCGAGCACCTTGACGTAGTCCTTCTGCCCGTCGCGGGTGAGGATGAGGACGTTCTCCGGCTTGAGGTCGCGGTGGATGACGTTCACCTCGTGCGCGGCCTGGATGGCGCGGGCGATCTGGCTGCCGATGTGCAGCGAGCGCGCCACGTCCAGCTTCCCCTCGCGGTAGATGAGCTCGCCGAGCTCGATCCCCTCGAGGTACTCCATGACGAAGAAGAAGGCGCCGTCCGGCGTGGTCCCCGAGTCGGTCACGTCGACCACGTTGGGGTGCGAGATCTTGGAGGCGGCGCGCGCCTCGCGCCGCAGCCGCTCGACCAGGTCCGGCGTCTGGCTGTACGCGGGGTGGAGGATCTTGAGCGCCACCCGCTTGCCGATGTCGATGTGCTCGGCCTCGTAGACGCGCCCCATCCCCCCCTCGCCGATGAGGCGCCGCACGTAGTAGCGCCCGCCGACCACGCTCCCCACCACCGTCGCCGAGTTGGCCGCCGCGTTCGAGTCCACGGGCGACGACGGCTCCGCGGTTTCGAGGGTGTGCTTCTTTTCCCGGACGCGCCCGGCCTGGACCGGGATCGACAGCACCGTCTCGCGCTGCGGCCGCTCCGACCGCTCGTCGGATTCCGGCTCCTCCCCTTCCCGCGACTTTTCTCTCGCCGGCTCGGCCGTCTTCGCGGGGCTCCCGTTGGCTTTGGTGGTCCTCCCCGTCGGCGGCGGCGGGGGCGGCGTCGGCGGCACCGCCGGCTTGTTGGTGTACCACTCGCGCGTCTTGACGATCAGCTGGTCGCGCTCGGCGCGCTCGGCGGCGATGTCCTCGTCGTAGAGCTCGGAGAGGAACTTCGAGACGCGCGTGGCGTCGGTGGCCGGCGAGGTCTGGGCCAGGAACTTCGCCAGGTCGTGGCGCAGCTCCTCGCAGCTGCCGTAGCGCTCCTTGAGATCGGGCGCCAGCGCCTTGAGCGTGATCCGATCGAGCTCCGCCGGCACGCGCCCGGCCCGCTTCGAGGGGGCCACCGGCTCGGGGTTGCGCACGCGGCGCAGGAGCTCCTCGGAGGTGTGCTGATCCTTGGCCGCGCCTGGCGCGCGCCCCGAGGGGAAAAGCTGCCGGCCGGTCAAGAGCTCCCAGAGGATGATGCCGGTCGCGTAGAGGTCGGTCCGCCCGTCGATCTTCTCGCCGCGCGCCTGCTCCGGCGACATGTAGCTGACCTTGCCGTAGACCACGCCGGGCGCCGTCTTCTCCGTCTTCAGCGTCGACGACGCCAACCCGAAGTCGGTGAGCTTGACCTCGCCGAAGAACGAGAGCAGCACGTTGGGCGGCGACACGTCGCGATGCACCAGCTTCAGCGACGAGAACGAATGCGCGTGCTGCAGGCCGCGGCACAAGTTGGCCGCGATGAACACCGCCACGTCGACGGGAAATGCGATCCCCTTCTTCGCGCAGCGGTTCCAGACGGCGCGCAGATCCTTGCCGTCGACGT
>DATNDC010000197.1:0-4411 GCA_035607055.1 Polyangia bacterium | reverse complement strand
AGCGCGACCAAAGTGAGTCTCGTCAAGCGACTTCCGGAGCGGCGGGCGTAGTTCATGGGGCGGCCCTGTCCTTTTCCGGAACTACGCTCTCATTCGACCCCAGCCGCGTCAAGTGAGGCGCATCGTCCCCAGATGTCCGCGAGGGTCGCGACGTCCTGCGGCGTGGGGAGGACGCTCAAATTACCAGGATTCATGAGCGACGCCCGCACGTCGGGCGAAATGTGGACCAGCCCGAACGCGTGGCCGACCTCGTGGGCGACCGTGATCGCCAGGTCCTCGCCGACCAGGTCCTCGTTGACGAAGACTTGTCCGTGGGGGGCGTCGTAAAGACCGTGGAACGGCGCGGCCGCGACCTGAAAGTGGATGGGCAACACGGGCGTGGTCCCGGCGTCGGCGGTCGGGGCGGCGGCCATCAATAAATCGCTGCCGGCGCTGGCGTTCCAAAGCGCGGCGCCCGCCGCGACCCCCGCCTGCTGGGCGGCCGTCGCGGTGGCGTCGGGGGCGAGCGAAAGCGGCGTGCACGGATCGAAGGCGATCGCCGGGCCGCCGGCCGCGGGCGCCTCTGCGCAACCGGTCACGGAAGCCGCGGCGGCGCCGAGGGCGAAGACCAGGAGCAGAAACGGGAAGGCGGGGCTCGAACTGCGGGCCAAAGGAAGGCGCAATCCTAACGGGGCCGCCGCGGCAGGCAGCGAGAAAAGCGAGCTCAAGCAGCGGAAAAATGCTGAAAAACGCGTCTCGTGGAAGAGGTTGCCCGGGATTTCTGCGACGAGCGCGTCCTTGTCCGGGTCGCGGTGATGGCCAGCTTCTAGGACAAGAGAACGAGGTAGGTGTTTGTAGCAGCCGAGGGGAGGGAGCCATGAAGGTGCTTTCAGCGATTTTGGTGCCGGGCGTTCTGGCCCTGGCCATTTCGACAGCGAAGGCGGATCCGAGTCCGAATCCGGAGACCAGCGGCGCGCAGACGATGCCGAGCGGCGCGGAGCCGAGCTCGCCGCCGCCCGCAACGTACGATCCGGGGACGCCGGGGGTCGCCCCGGGAGCGACGACGACCACCACGACGCCGAACACGACGGACACCGCGGGGTCGCCAGGCAGCACGACCACCACGACCACGCCGGGTGGAACGACCACCACGACCACGCCGAACACGGACACGGCGGGCGCGCCGGCCACGACGCCGAGCACGACCGACACGCCGACCGCGCCGGCGCCCGCGGCGCCGTCCTCGACGGATGACATGAACGCGGCGACGCCGCCCGCGGGCACGCCCGCCACGCCGACGCCGGCGCCGGCGGGGAATGGCGCCACCAACATGGCGATTCCGCCGCCCCCGAACGGCCAGACGACCGAGTCGGTCCCGGTGGCGCCGCTGCCGCCGATGCCCGGGGCGCCCGAGGGCGTCTATCCGAGCGCGGTGCTCGTGCCGTCGCACGTCGGCGTCGGCCTGTTGGTCGGCGGCGGGTTCCAGGACTTCGTCGACAACGGGATCAAGAACGTCACCGGCGACGGCGGGTACTGGACGGCGCGCATGGTGGCCGGCACGCGCGAGTACGTCGGCGTGGAGGCCGCCTACGTGGGCGATGCGCGCAGCATCGCCGGACTGGGGCTCAACTCGAACTCGCGGCTCGTCTCCAACGGGCTGACCGGGAACCTCCGCCTCAACATCCCGGTCATGGTGGGCGGCGGGGCGTCGCTCCTCGAGCCGTTCGGGTTCGTGGGGGTGGGGTGGTCGCACTACCAGATCACCAACAACAACGCTCAGCTGTCGGACTTCATCTCGCGTGACGACGTCTTGACGTTGCCGTACGGCGGTGGGCTGGAGTTCGGGTACCGCGGGTTCCTGGCCGACGCGCGGTTCACCTATACCCAGACGTACTTCAACAACCTCACGTCGACGGTTGGCGGCAATCTGAACAACTGGGGCGTGGGCGGTCAGATCGGCTTCGAGTTCTGACGGACGCCACGCGCGCGCCGGTCGCGCGCGTGGATGATGACGCCCCTCCGGCGCCCCCCCTCCCGATCGGGAGAGGAGGCTCCCGGGAGGGGCGTTTGCTTGTGGGGCCGTGCTATCGTTTTTTTCCCGAGACTGTCCCTTGCATCCTGGCGCACCCGGACCGATTCGCCGCGCGCACCGCCTCTCGGTGCTGCCGGCCGAGACCGAAAAGGATCCCGTCTGCGGGATGACGGTCTCCGCCACGGCGCCCGAGCGCGCCAGCTTCGAGGGGCGGACGTATCACTTCTGTTGCGCGGGGTGCCGCGAGCGGTTCGAGAAGGATCCTCGCAGCGTCCTCGCGGGGGCACCAAGCCCGATGCCCGCCAGGCTGCCGGAGGCCGGCGGGGGCGACTGGATCTGTCCGATGCATCCGGAGGTCGCCAGCGACCGCCCGGGAGCCTGTCCCCTCTGCGGGATGGCGCTCGAGCCGCGGGTGCCGGTCGCCGGCGCGGCGCCGAACCCGGAGCTGACCGACATGACCCGGCGATTTTGGGTCAGCGCCGCGCTCACCGCACCCGTGGTGGCGATGGCCATGGCGCCGGTCGACAACGCTGCGATCCCTTGGCTGCAGGCGATTCTGGCGGGCATCGTGGTCGCCTGGGGCGGCCAGATCTTCTTCGCGCGGGCGCTGGCCTCGCTCGGGAACCGGCGCTGGAACATGTTCACGCTGATCGGGCTCGGCGTCGCGGTGGCGTACGGCTACAGCCTGGCGGTGCTGGCGTTCCCCGACGCGTTCGCCGAGCTGGCGCGCGATCGGCGGGGGGCGGTCGGGGTCTACTTCGAGGCGGCGGCGGCCATCGTGACGCTGGTGCTGCTGGGCCAGGTGCTGGAGCTGCGCGCCCGCGCCCGGACCGGCGCCGCCATCCGCGCGCTGCTCGATCTGGCGCCGCAGCGCGCGCTGCGGATCCGCGCCGACGGCGCCGACGAGGAGGTGTCGCTCGGCGAGGTGCGCGTCGGTGACCGGCTGCGCGTCCGCCCGGGCGAGAAGATCCCCGTTGACGGGCGCGTCCTCGAGGGGCAGAGCGCGGTCGACGAGTCGATGCTCACCGGCGAGCCGATCCCGGCGGCCAAGGGGCCGGACGACCGCCTGGTCGGTGCCACGCTCAACGGCAGCGGCGCGCTCGTCATGCGGGCCGAGCGGGTGGGGACGGAGACGCTGCTGGCCCAGATCGTCCGGCTGGTCGGCGAGGCGCAGCGCTCGCGGGCGCCGATCCAGCGGCTGGCCGACGTCGTCTCGGGCGTCTTCGTGCCGGCGGTCGTCGCGGTGGCCGCCCTGGCCTTCGTCGTCTGGGCGCTGGTCGGACCGGCGCCCCGGCTGCCGCACGCGCTGTTGGCGGCCGTCTCCGTCCTGATCATCGCCTGCCCCTGCGCGCTCGGCCTGGCGACGCCGATGTCGATCATGGTGGCCACCGGCAAGGCGGCGTCCGCAGGCGTGCTGTTCAAGAACGCCGAGGCGCTGGAGGTCCTGCACAAGGTCGACACGCTGGTCGTCGACAAGACGGGGACGCTCACGGCCGGCAAGCCCGAGCTCGTCGCCGTCATCGCCACCGGCGGCGTCGCGGAGGGAGAGCTGCTGCGTCTGGCGGCGTCGCTCGAGCGGGCCAGCGAGCACCCGCTGGCGGCGGCGATCGTGCGTGGCGCCGCCGCGCGCGGCGTGCCCCCCGGCGAGGCCACGGCTGTCGAGGCGCTGCCGGGCCGGGGCATCCGCGGCTGCTGCGAGGGGCGGGCCGTCGCGCTGGGGAACGCCCGGCTGCTCGCCGAGCTCGGCGTCGAGGCGGGCGACGCGTCGGCGCGGGCCGACGAGCTGCGCGCGGCCGGCCAGAGCGTGGCGTTTCTCTGCGTCGGCGGGCGGCTGGCCGCGGTCCTCGGGCTCGGCGATCCGATCAAGGACGGCGCCGCCGAGGTGATCGCGGCGCTGCGCGCCGAGGGCGTGCGGACGGTGATGCTGACCGGCGACGGGCGGGCGACGGCCGAGAGCGTCGGCCGCGCGCTCGGCCTCGACGAGGTCATCGCCGAGGTGCTCCCCGCGGACAAGGCGTCCGCCGTCGAGAAGCTGCAGGCGGCCGGGCGGTTGGTGGCGATGGCGGGCGACGGGATCAACGACGCGCCGGCGCTGGCGCGCGCCGACGTGGGGGTGGCGATGGGGACGGGCACGGGCGTCGCCCTGGAGACCGCGGGCGTCACGTTGCTGGGCGGGGACCTGCGCGGGCTCCTGCGGGCGCGGCGCCTCTCGCGAGCGACGCTCTCCAACATCAAGCAGAACCTCTTCTTCGCCTTCGTCTACAACGCGCTCGGCGTGCCGATCGCGGCCGGCGTGCTCTATCCGCTGCTCAAGCTGCAGCTGACGCCCGAGCTCGCGGCGGCGGCGATGGCGCTCTCCTCGGTCTCGGTGGTCGGCAACGCCCTGCGCCTGCGCGCGGC
>DATNDC010000190.1:0-23745 GCA_035607055.1 Polyangia bacterium | reverse complement strand
AACGCCGGCCTCAAGGTGGCGCCGAACGATCCCTACAAGGGCGGCTACATCACCGCCCACCACGGCCGCCCGGCCGACAAGATCCACGCCATCCAGATCGAGCTGCGCCGCGATCTCTACATGGACGAAGAGAAGTTCGTCCCCGTCGAGCCGGGCTTCGATCGCCTGCGCGGCCTCCTCGCCGCGCTGCTCGTCGACTTGCGCACGTTCCGCCCTTAGCAACCGCGGATCGCGTCGGGGGAGGGACGGCTCTGCCGGCCCGAGCCCATCGCGGGGGGCGCGGGACCCTTTTAGGGTCCCGATCAGATAGAAGAATTCCGCATCTGGACCGATTCCCGGTAAAGATCGGAGCGTGGGGCAGCAACCGGATCTGCGCGCCGAGCCCGATTCGGGGGGACGTCGGCCGATCACCCGCGCGCAGCTGACGCTGGAGGGGCTGCGCAAGCTGCCGCGGGTCGTCTGGCTGCTGGGGCTGGCCAGCCTCCTCAACGACGTGTCGAGCGAGGCGATCTTCCCGCTGCTGCCGACCTTCCTGGTCAGCCTGGGCGCGCCGATGAGCTTCCTCGGCCTCATCGAAGGGAGCGCCGACGCGCTGGCCAGCCTCATCAAGGTCGCGTCAGGGAAGCTCTCCGATCGGGGGCCGCGGCGCACCCTGGTGGCGGGCGGCTACGCTCTGCCGGCGCTGGCACGCGCGGGGATCGCCGCCGCCATGGCCCCCTGGCAGGTGCTGGGCGCGCGTCTTGTCGATCGCACCGGCAAGGGCATCCGTTCAGGGCCCCGCGACGCGCTGATCGCCGATTCGGTGGCGCCGTCGCAGCGTGGGCGCGCGTTCGGCCTCAACCGATCGATGGACCACTTCGGCGCGGCGCTCGGCCCGCTCATCGCGGGGGGACTCCTGGCGGTCGGGGCCAGCCTGCGCGTGACTTTCGCGGTGGCGTCGGTGGCCGGGCTGATGGCGCCGGTGGTGCTTTTTTTTCGCCTGCGCGAGCACGAGCAATTGCCGGATCGCAGCGGTCCGATCGACGCCCGGCAACCTCGCGGCGGCGCGCTGCGGGCCGGTTTCGCGGCGTATATCGCAGCTTGCGTCCTGTTCGCGTTCGGAAACTCCTCGGACGCCTTTCTCCTCGTGCGGGCGCACGAGGTGGGGTGGGGGGCCGCGGCCTTGCCGTTCCTCTGGAGCTTCCACCATCTGGTGAAATCGATGGCTGCGCTGCCGGGCGGAGCGCTTTCCGATCGCCACTCGCGCGCGCTGGTGGTGGGCGCCGGGTGGGTCGCCTATGCAGTGACCTACGTCGGATTCGGCTTCGCCCACGAGAAATATCAGATCGTGCTGTTGTTCCTGGCCTACGCGCTCTATCACGGCCTCGCGGAGGGGGCGGAGCGCGCCATCGTGGCCGACCTCGCCGAGCGCGGCGCGCGCGGTCGCGCCTTCGGCCTCTACCACGGCCTGACCGGCGCGGCGGCGCTGCCGGCCGGCTTCATCACCGGTTGGGTCTGGGACCGCTCGGGTCCGGCCTGGGCCCTCTGCATCAACGCCAGCTGCGCCGCGCTCGGCGCCCTCTGGCTCTTCGCCCTCAGCTTCGTCGGCCCCCTCCGCCGCAGCTCGACCTAGCTGGCCGATCGCCTGAGGGAGGGCGAGCTTGGCTCGCCGCGAGCTCATCACCGGGCGCGGGATCCTTCTGAGGCTTTGAGGGTCTCGAAGTCGATAGATCGAAATAACCGGACGGCCGGCTCGGGCACCATAGACCGGCCGTCCGGTTTTTCAGGACGCGCCCCCCGAGATCGGGAGGCGGCCCCCACCCAGCTTCGAAAGGAGCGGACCGGTCAGATGGCGTCTTCGCCGCGCTCGCCGGTGCGGATGCGGACCACCTCGTCGACCGTGGTGACGAAGATCTTGCCGTCGCCGATCTTCCCGGTCTTGGCGGTCTTGGCGATGGCCTCGACGACGTCGCTCACCATCGAGTCACGGACCACGATGTCGAGCCTCACCTTGGGGACGAAGTCGACCACGTAGGCCGAGCCCCGGTAGACCTCGGTCTTGCCGCCCGTGCGGCCGAACCCGCGGACCTCGGTGACCGTCATGCCGGAGATGCCGATCTGTCCCAGGCGCTCCTTCACCATGTCCAGCGTGTGGGGCCTGATTATCGCTTCGATTCTCTTCATCTGGGGACTCCTCTCGGCAGCGGGCGGTTAGGGTTTGGCCAGCGCCGGGACGGCGGCGGCGACGGCGCCCGGCGCCTCCTCGCCGCTGTGGCCGCTGATCTCCTCGGGGTGGTAGCCGGCCTCGCCGTGGTCGATGTCGTCGAGCCCGCGCTCCTCGTCCTCCACCTCGGGCCGCAAGCCGAGCGCCGCCTTGAGGGCGAAACCGATGACCGTGGTGGCCACCACCGACAGCGTGAGCGTCAGCCCGATCGCCTTGAGCTGCTCGAGCCAGAGCGTCTTGCCCACCAGGCCGCTGAGGTTGGTGTTGAGGTTGCCGTTGACCTCGGGCGTCGCCAGGAAACCCGAGAGCAGCGCGCCCAGCGTCCCGCCCACGCCGTGCACGCCGAAGGTGTCCAGCGCGTCGTCGTACTTGAAGAACGCCTTCAGCTTGGTGCAGGCCAGGAAAGGGACCACGCCGGCCAAGACGCCGATGAGCACGCCGCCCGACGGGGAGACGAAGCCCGTGGCGGGGGTGATGACGACCAGGCCCGCGACCGCGCCCGAGCAGAAGCCGAGGATGCTCGGCTTGCCGCGCGTGATCCACTCGAGCAGCGGCCAGACCGAGGCCGCGACCGCCGTGGCCAGGGTGGTGGTGGTGAAGGCGTTGGCGGCGATCCCGTCGGCGGCGACCGCGCTGCCGGCGTTGAACCCGTACCAGCCGACCCACAGCATGCCGGTGCCGACCATGGTCAGCACCAGGCTGTGCGGCAGGAAGGCGCGCTTGCCGAACCCGGTTCGCTTGCCGAGGATCAGGCAGAGGATGAGCGCGGACCAGCCCGACGACATGTGAACGACGGTTCCGCCCGCGAAGTCGATCGCCTTGATGGCCGCCTTGGCGTTCCAGACGCCGTTCATGAGGCCGTCGACCCCCCAGACCATGTGGGCGAGCGGGAAGTAGACCACGAACATCCAGATCGCGATGAAGCCCATGATCGCCGAGTACTTCATCCGCTCGGCGATCGCGCCCACGATCAGCGCCGGCGTGATGATGGCGAACATCAGCTGGTACATGGCGAACACGTTCTGTGACACCCAGGCCGCGTAGTCGGCGTTGGGCGCCGAAGTCACCCCCTTGAGCAGGGCGAACTTCAGCGACCCCAACACGGGCGTGCCGCTGGCGAAGACCAGGCTGTAGCCGACCGCCCACCAGAGGATGGTGACCAGGCCGGCGCAGCCGAGGCACTGGGCCATCACCGAGAGGATGTTCTTGCGCCGCACCAGGCCGCCGTAGAACAACGCCAGCCCGGGGAGCGTCATGAAGAGGACGAGCGCCGTGGAGGTCATCATCCAGGCGTTGTGCCCCGGCCCCGACGAGACGAGCGCCTTGGGCGTCCCGTTGGTCACGTAGGCCTCGAGGTCGGCGACCCGCGTCGCCAAATCAGCCGTCGCCGCCGGCGCCGCCGACTGCGCGTGCGCGACGCCCGCGACGAGCGCGAGAAGGAGCGCGATGGCCCCCGCAGTTCCAATCATCACCGAACGGGCTCTGGCTTTCGGCATCTCGGCTGTCCTTTCCTGGTTCCTGTTCCCGGTTGTTTGGCGAGCGACGTGGCCTGACAAGAGCAACTCCGGTGCCGACGCGCGTGGCACCTGGAGGCCGATCGCGCGATCCCGCGGGGTTAGACGGGAATGGAAACGTCGGGGATCCCGGCCGCGAAACAGGCCGGAAACGCGCCGATCACGGGCGCGAAGCACGCGTCCGGTGAACCGCCGCCATTTGCAACGACCGATTCGCCAATGGCGGCTCCCTCATCTCGGGGGCGCGGGACCTTTGAGGCCTTTGAAGGTCCCGAAGTAGATCGCCTCAGCGGCGCGGCTTGTCGCGGCGGTAGAGCGTCGAGGGGTCGACGCCCAGGATCTCGGCGGCCTTGGGTCGACTGCCGTCGACGGCTCGGAGCACCCCGTCGATGTAGCGACTCTCGAGATCTTGCAATGTCAGGCGCTGCTGCACGAGCGGCGTGATCAGGTCGGCTTCGCGCGTCGGGCCGAGCGCGGCCTTGACGTCGCCGACTCGCGCCAGCGGCGCCGAGGCGGTGACCACCAGCCGCTCGATCAGGTTCTCGAGCTGGCGGACGTTGCCCGGCCAGTCGCAGGCGCCGAGGAGGTCGAGCGCCTCCGGCTCGAACCCGATCAGGATCGAGCGCGTCCCGGCGGCGAGGCTCTTCTTGAGGAAGTGGTCGCAGAGCGTGAGGACGTCCTCGCCCCGCTCGCGCAGGGGCGGCACTGACACGCGCAGCACGTCGAGGCGGAAGAAGAGGTCTTCGCGAAACAACCCCTGGGCGACCAGCTCGGTGAGATCCTTGTGGGTGGCGGCCACGCAGCGGACGTCGACGGTGCGGCTCTGCTCGCTGCCGACCGGACGGACCTCGCCCGATTGCAGGACGCGCAGGAGCTTCCCCTGCAGCGCCAGCGGCAAATCGCCGATCTCGTCGAGGAAGATGGTCCCCCCGTCGGCCTCGACGAACAGCCCGCGCCGGCTCTGCGAGGCGCCGGTGAAGGCCCCCTTGGCGTGTCCGAAGAGCTCGCTCTCCAGCAAGTACTCGGGGAGCGCGGCGCAGTTGACCGCCACGAACGGCCGCTCGGCGCGCGGGCTGTCGGCGTGGATCGCCAGCGCCACCAGCTCCTTGCCGGTCCCGGTCTCACCCGAGATGAGCACCGGCGAGCTGGCGCCGGCCACCCGCTCGATGAGCGCGCGCAGCTTCTGCATGGGCGCGCTCTTGCCGAGGAGGCGCCGCGCCGAGGCGTTCTCGTGCAGCGCGGTGCGGAGCTGGGCGTTCTCGCGCGAGAGCATCCGCTCGCGGCAGGCCCGCTCGACCAGCGCCAGCAGCGTGTCCATGGCGAACGGCTTGGTCAGGTAGTGAAAGGCGCCGCTCTGCATCGCCTCGACGGCGCTGTCGACGTCGCCGAAGGCGGTCATCACCAGCACGGGGACGCTCGGATCGTTGCGCTTGACCCCCCGGAGCACGTCGAGGCCGTCGACGTTCTTCATCCGCAGGTCGGTCACCACCACGTCGGCGGGCGCCGAGGCGAAGCGGTCGAGGGCCGCCGTGCCGCTGCCGGCCACCTCGGTCTCGAACCCGGCCGCGTCGAGCTCGTTGGCCACCGTCTGCGCGACGTCGATGACGTCGTCGACCACCAGCGCCCGCATCCTACGCAAGGGCACGTCCCTCCGCGGTCGCCGTCGCGATCGGCCAGCGCATGGTCACCTTCGTACCCTTTTCCAGCGCGCTCGCAACATGAATCTCACCGCCGTGGTTGCGGACCACGCTGGCCACGATGGAGAGGCCGAGCCCGGTGCCCTCACCGCGCTTCTTGGTGGTGAAGAAGGGATCGAACACCGCGTGGAGGTGCTCGGGCGCGATGCCGCACCCCTGGTCCTCGACGGCGATCTCCAGGAAGCCGTCGTCCTCGGCGCGGGCGGCGACGGTCACCCGGCCGCCGTCCCGCGAGGCGTCGCAGGCGTTGAGCAGCAGGTTCACCAGCACCTGCTCGAGCTGGTCCGGATCGGCGGCCAACTGGGGAAGGGCGGGGTCGAGCAGCGCGCAGAGCTCGAGGTGGCGGGTGTCGAGCTTCCACTGCAGGAGCCCGCGCGCGCGCGCGACCACCGCCGCGAGCGGCACCGCGCGCCGCTCGATCGGCTGGCGGCGCGAGAAGTCCAGCACCTGCCGGATGGTCGAGGCGATGTTGTCGATGTGCTTGATGATGGTGCGCAGGTCCTCGGCCCGGGCGCCGCCGTCGAGCACCCGCAGGACCTGCTCGGCGCGGCCGCGGATCACCGCCAGCGGGCTGCCGATCTCGTGGGCGATCCCGGCCGAGAGGACGCCGACGGTGATCAGCTTCTCGGCGCGGACCAGCTGGTGCTCGAGGGCGCGCAGCTCCGACTGGTCCTCGACGAGGGCGAATGTCCGCACGCCGGCCGCGTCGCTCTTGACCGGGACGATGCGGACCTGGAACTGGTGCGACCCGGTGGTGACGAAGCGGAGCTGTTCGTCGTCGGTCTGGGCGGCCGTTGGGCCCGGCCCGAGCTCGCGCGAGAGCAGCGAGGCCAGATCGCGCAACGGCGCGGCGGCCGTCGCGGGGAGCGCCTCGGCCAGCGGCTCGCCGACGCGGATCGCCCCCAGCCGCTCGGTGAGGAAGCCGTTGGCCAGCACGACCCGCCCGTCGCGCGACACGCCCAGCACACCGAGCGGCGCGTTCTCCACGATCGCCTGGCTGGTCTGGCGCGCCTCGGCCAGCGCCTGAGCATAGCGGAGGCGCCCCTCGAGCTCGACCGCCTTGCGCTGTTGCCAGAGGAGAAAGGCACCGATCGCCACCACCACGATCACCGCCGCGAGCGCGGTGAGGACGACACGGGCGACCATCGAAAGCTGCCGCTCGACGATCGGTCGCGTCGAGGCGCGCCAGGTGACGATCCAGCTCCCCGTCGGGCGGTCGACCCGCTCCGAGACCTGGACGACCGGGACCTTCGCCGGGCGGACCAGCATCGTGCCACGCGCGCCCATCTGGCGGGCGGCCGGCGGGCCCGGTTCGGCGGCGTCGGCGGTGCTTCCGGGCGTCTGCGCGCGGCAGCCGCCGGGCGTCTCGCAGCCGGCCCACACGACGCCGCCCGGATCGGTGACGAAGAGGTGCGCCGCCGGGAGCGGCGACCAGGCGACGGCCCCCAGAAAAACCGCGGCGTCGCTGGCGACCACGATGGCGCGGCCGCCGTCGACCGGCTTGCCGTAGAGCAGGAACGAACGGGCGCCGACGCGGGTCGGCTGGCCCAGCGCCTGCGCGTGGCGCGCCGAGACCTCGCCGGCCAGCCGGCGGATGTCGGGCTCGAGCGCGGCGACGGTGGCGGCGGTCTCCGTGGGGTCGACGGCCAGCACCTCGAATCCGCCGTCGGCGTCGACGAGGGCGATGGTCCGGTACTGCGAGACCACCACCGCCAGCGCGCGGAAGGCCGCCTCCCAGACGGGGCGCTCGGCCGCCGAGCCCGGCGGGTCACCTCCCTTCGACTGCTCGACCAGATCGCCGAGCATCCGGGTGTCCTGATCGAGCGCGTCGAGCCGGTCCGACAGCACCTCGACCGAAGCGCGCGCCTGCTGGCGCGTGGCCTGCGTGAAGTCGTCGACCAGCCGCTCCTGCTCGCGCAGGCCGCTCGAGATCGAGAGGCCCAGGATCCCCGCCACGGCCGCGACGATGACGCCGATGCTCCAGGCCGTCTTCACGCCGGCCATTCTACGTGTGCCTCTGGCGGCAGGCGAACGGAGCCGCGCCCGGCCAGGTCAGCCGCCGGGAGGCGGGGCCGGGATGTGCAGCTGCTCCCGGCGGATGCGCAGGATCTCGCGCAGCACGATCTGCAGCGTGGCCACCACCGGGACCGCCACGATGGCCCCCACCACGCCGGCGATCTCGCCCATGACCAGGATGGAGAGCGTCGTGACCAGCGGGTTGACGTGCACCGTGCGCCTGAAGATGAGAGGGCCGAGCAGGTTCCCCTCCAGCTGGCCGTAGGCGATGAAGTAGATGCCGGCCGCGACGCCGTGCCAGGTCCCCTGCGTCAAGAGCGCGATGAGCGAGATGGTGACCCCCACCACCGCCGGCCCCGCGTAGGGGACCATGCTGGACATGCCGGAGAGGATCCCGAGCGGCAGGAAGAAGGGGACCCGATCGATGGCCAGGAAGCTGGTGGTGAGCGTCGCGTTGATCGAGCAGATGAGCGCCAGCCCGCCCAGGTAGCCGCCGATCGACTGGTAGACCTTCTGCAGCACACTCTCGTAGGCGGCGACGTGCTCGGGGCGCGCCTCGCCGAGCATGGCGCGGACGAGACGTCCGCCGAAGATGAGCATGAAGATCACCAGCACGGCGATGGTGACCGCCGCGCCGACCGCCGAGAGCAGGCCGCCGAGCGCGCTCAGGATGGGTGTCGCCGCCCCCTCGAGCATGTCGGGGAGCTGCTGCTCCGCCAGCGTCACGCGCGCCGCCAGGTGAAAGCGCCCGTCGAGCCGGCGGAAGAGGGAGCTGCCGCGCGCCTGCTTGAGGAACGAGGGCGCGTCGTGGATCAGCTGTCGCCCCTGGTCGACCGCCGGCGGGATGAGCGTGAAGCCGAGCGCCACGACCAGGCCGAGCAGCGAGATCGAGATGATGGCGATGGCCAGCGAGCGGTTGACCCCGCGCCGTTGCAGCATCACGACGGCGTGATCGAGGGCGACGGCGATCATCACCGCGGCGCCGATCAGCGTGAGCGAGACGAGCGCGTGGGCCACCGCGTCCGTGGCGGTCGCCACCAGCAACACGCCGAGGCAGATCGTCAACACGGTCTTCAGCGTCACTTGCGAGGGACGAAGCTCTGGGCTCGGTGGGGCCACGGGATCGATCCTATTCTGCGCCCGCTTCGGCGCGCGCCAGCTCGGAGAGGATGGCGGCGCGATCCTCGGCGCCGGCCACCAGCGGCTCGCGCGCGCGGCGCGACGCGCCGGCCCCCGCCTCCGCCCAGACCAGGGCCCGCCGCAGGTGGAGCCGCGCCTGGTGAAACCGCTTGAGCTCGACGTAGGCGCGACCCACCAGAAAGTTGGTCAGCCCGAGGTCGGGGTCGTCGCCCAGGCTCCGCTCGAGCAAGGCCACCGACTTGTCGAGCCGCCCCTCGCGCTGCGCCAGGACGGCGAGGCGCGCGATGGGGAGCGCGAAGGCGCCGTTCTGCAGCGCCGCCTCCTCGTAGAAGTGAACGGCGTCCGCCGGGCGGCCGGCGGCCTCGGCCAAGGCGCCGAGCCGCTCTTGCGGCGCGCCGAAGGCGGGCGCGATGGCGCGCGCCCGTTCGAACGCGGTGACGGCGCCCGACTCGTCGCCGCGGCCGAGCAAGCGGACGCCGCGCAGGTAGGCGGCGTGGCAGGAGAGGGGGTTGCGCGCCTCGGCCCGCACGAGCGCGGCGAGCGCCACCCCTTCGTCCTCCGCCGTCATCCCCAGGAGCAGCGGCGGCAGGTGGCTGTCGGGGAGCATCCGCTCGGCCTCGTCGAAGGCGCGACAGGCGACGGCGGTCTCGCCGGCCGCGCGCCGCGACCACCCCTCGCCGAGCAGCCGTTCGACCTTGCTGGCGCCGAGCGCCAGGTAGTGCGCCCCCGGGTAGAGGCGCCCCGCGACGCTCGGCTCCGTCAGCTCGGGCGCGGGGAACGGCGCCCGCGCGTCGCCGCCGTGCCCGAGGCGGATCCCCATCTGCGCCGCGACGGAGAGATAGAACCCCAGCCGGTTCGTCGCCCGGGGGCGCTCCAGCCGGTCGGCGATCGTCCGCGCGGCGCGCCCCGGAATCGCCGCTCGCAGCTCCTTCTCGGCCAGCACGCGCTCGAGGACCGTCTCCAGCTCGGCGGGGTCACGAAACAGGAACCCGGTCTGACCGGGCCGGACCACGTCGCGGTAGGGCTCGAGGTCGGCGCAGATCGCCAGCACGCCGTGCGAGGCGTACTCCAGGAAGCGGACGTCGTCGCGGCAGCGGTTGAACGCCGTGGGGCAGAGCGGCGCGATGCCGATGTCGATCTCGTCGAGAAAACGTTGCGCCCGCTCGAACGATCCGGCGGGGATGAACGCCGTGCGCGCCGCCGGCAGCGGGGCCAGCGCCCCCTGCAGCTCCGGGTCGCCCATCACCGCGACGCGCACCTCGGGGTGGCGATCGAGGACGCCGGCCAGCGCGGGGAGGGCCAGCGCGAGGTCGCCACGCTCGCTCCGGGTGCCGGCCCAGCCGATCACCAGGCGGTCGGGGGCGCGGGCGGCGGCCGTCGTCGCCGCCGGCTCCCAGAGCTGACTTTCGAAGACCGCGCGGCGGGGGTTGAGGCCGGCGAACTCCGCCTCCAGCGCCCGGGTGGCGAGCTGCAGGCCGTCGGCCTGGCGGGCCAGCTGGGGAGGCAGGCTGCGGGCGACCAGATCCTCGTCCACGGCCGGCGCGCCCTCGACGGCGGGCGGATGGGCGAAGAGGTGGCTCCCGATCTCGTAGATCGTCAGTCGGCCGTTGCGGCGGCGGGCGGCGATGATGGGCAGCAGATCGGGATCGGCGACCTCCCGGATGACCAGCACGTCCGCGTCGAGCAGCAGGCTCGGCTTCGCCCCCTCGGTCGCCTCCTCGCTCGCTCCTCGGCCGGGGGCGCCGAACAGCGCCGGCGAGAGGATCGATCCGCTGACCACCGTCAGGTCGGGGAGCTCGCCGAGCGCGCGGCAGGGCTGGATCGTGCGGTAGGCGGCGGGGGCGCGATCGAGCGGCTCCGGCGGCCCGATTTGCACGATCAAGAGCGGGGGACGCGCGGCGGGGGAGGCGCTCGGGTTGGTCACGCCGGCCGATTCTGGACGCCGGCCCCGCCGTCCGTTCCACCTTCGTCCTTTTGCAGCGCCGCCGCGAAGCGGGCCTCTTCGGCGCGGAAGTCGTCGGCGAACAGCGCCGCGATCGTCGCCGCGGCCGCGGCGGCGCCGCCCGCCGTGTGCGGGGCCAGCGCGGCGGCGAACTCGGCGGCGGTTTGATAGCGCTTGCCCGGGTCGATCTCCAGCGCCTGGCGGACGATCGCGGCGCAGGGGGCGGGGAGGGCGGCGATGCGCGCGAGCTCCTCGGGCCCGGGGCCGCTGGCGGCCTTGACCAGCAGCTCGTAGGTCGTTTCGCCGCGGTAGAGCACCTCGCCCGTCAGGCAGTAGTACATGACCAGGCCGAGGGAGAAGAGGTCGGCGCGCGCGTCGACGTTGCTGCCGCGCGCCTGTTCGGGGGACATGAAGCTGACGTTCCCCTTCACCACCCCGTGCTGCGTCTTGGTGACCCGCCCTTCGGCCTTGACGATGCCGAAGTCGAACAGCTTCACCTCGCCGCGCGCCGAGATGAGGACGTTGCTGGGGGAGACGTCGCGGTGGACGATCCCCAGCGGGCGCCCGTGGTCGCCCAGCTTCGAGTGGGCGTACTCCAGCGCCAGCAGAGTCTGCGCCGTCGCGTAGAGGACGGTGACGACGCTCGGCGGCCGCTGCAGCAGCTCGAGCGAGCGCGCGGTCATCCGCCCGAGGTCTCGCCCGAGGATGTACTCCTGCGCCAGGTAGTACTCCTCGCCCACCTTCCCGAAGTCGAACACCGGGATCACGTTGGAGTGGACCAGCGTCGAGCCGAGCTTGGCCTCGTCGATGAACTGCGCGACCACCGCCGGCTCGCGCGAGAGCTCGGCCCGCAACCGTTTGACCACGAAGGTCCGGCGGAAGCCTTCCGCGCCGAACGTCACCGCGGTGAACACCTGCGCCATCCCCCCCTCGCCGAGCAGATCGAGCAGCAGATAGCGCCCGAAGGTGGTGCTCGACCCCGAGCGCGGGAGGGCGGCGCCGTG
The DNA here is from genome assembly GCA_035607055.1 of Polyangia bacterium. Classification (GTDB taxonomy): domain Bacteria; phylum Myxococcota_A; class Polyangia; order Fen-1088; family Fen-1088; genus JADGRB01. The sequence continues at coordinate 12,229 of DATNDC010000190.1, read as the reverse complement.
GAAGTCGGTCGCCGCCTGGCCGAGACCTTCGTCGGTGCGCGGGGCGCGCCCCAGCGAGCCGGGAAGCTGGCCCTTCGGGTCCCCCATCCCTTGCCGGGTGCGGAACACGGGCGATCCCGAGGCGGTGAGCGGCCGGCCCTCCGGCCCGGCGTCGGGGTCGGTCGCCGGCAGGGCGGTCTGCGGGTCCGGATCCTGGCGGCGGAAGCCGAAGACGAGCGCGCCGAGCGCCAGCACGCCGGCGACGGACCAGACGACGGCGGTGGTGACGACCGCGGTGTTCTCCGCGTCGCGGGCGGCGGCGCCGCCGTTGCCGAAGGTCCAGAGCCACAGCCCGGGGACGACCGAGCTGACGGCGGCCGCCCAGATGCCGTTCGGCGTCCCGTCGCTCGGCTGGAAGATCGGGCCCCGCGTTTCGGCGCCGATCGCGGCGTGCAGGAGCTCGCGCTCCGGCTCGGACCCGGCCTCGAGGACCGCGTGCGCGCCATCGGAGAGGAGCACCGGCCCGCGCGCCTTCTCGGCCAGCTTGCGGATGGCGGCTTCGTCGATCGGCTTGCCGAGGAGCAGCACCGCCGGGAGCGGCTTGCCGGGGAGATCGATGTTGGCGGCCGCGGCGGCGAAGGGCCACCCTTTACCCATCACGATTTGCGCCACGGCCTCGTGCCCGTCGCGCGCCTCGCGGATGAGCAGGTCGGAGGCGAACTCCGCGTTCTTCATCCCCTCGATGACGTCCAGCTTGTCCCCCTCGAAGGCGACGGCGTAGACCTTGAAGGCGTTCCGGTAGGGCTCCCACCAGGCCTCGGTGCGGAAGAGATCCTGCAGCGTGGCGGCGTCGACGTTCCCGCGCAGCGCCGCCACCAGCCGCGGGTTGGCCGCCGCGTTCTGGGCCTCGAGCTTCAGCTCGCGGACGTGCGTGGTGAGGGCGTCCGTGGCGCGCATCCCGCTCGACTCGGCCACGCGCGCGGCCTCTTCGCGGACGGTGCGGATCCGGTTGGCGTCGACGGCCCGCGCCGCCGCGTACGCCGCCGCCAGCACGGCGACGGCAAACAGCAGCGCGAGGCCCCTTTTCACCCGCCGATTCTTTCTCGCCCCCGCCCTCAGGTCAACTCGTGGATGGAACAGGAACCCTGGGAGGGTTCCTGCGACCTCCCGCGAAGAGGTCGGCCAGGCAAAGCCTGTCCGCCCTCACGCGAATGGCCTCATTGCCCGGCGAGGAGCTTTTGGGCGTCGGCCAGCAGCTGGGGCCCGTTGTGCACCTTCAGCCAGCCGGCGCTGTGCTCGGTGCGGGCGTAGATGTCGCCGCTCGGGGGCGCCTCCTCGGAGACGGCGCTCGACGACGCCTCGCGCCCGAGCTCCATGAACCCGATGCTGGTCTTGCCGTCGTAGTAGTCGACCCGCAGGGCGACGGTCGGCTTGCCGCCGGGCGGGTCCTCGCCGCGGCCCAGGATCTCCGAGGGGAAAAGGCGCCAGACGGCGTCGTGCCAGTTCTTGGCCATCTGATCGTGCTTGTCCGGCGACTTGGCCGGCGCGAAGGCCGCCTTGGCCCGGGCCTGGCGATCGAGCTGGACGTACTCCTTCGATTTGCCGCCCGCGGAGAGCACCATCCGGTCGAAGTCTCCCTGTTCGAAGGCGTGCAGGCGGCGATCGACGAGGTGGTTGGGGTTCTGCAGGTCGGCCAGCATCCCGCGCGGCATCAGGTAGACCTTGCCGTCGCGCTGGTCGCGCAGGAACGCCTCGCCGCCCGGCGCCTTGTCCGGCTGGCCGATCACGTAGTGGCGGACGTCGCCCTTGACGGTGATGTCGAGCTTGCGCGTCGGCGCCTCGAGCCCCAGCTCCTTGAGCTTCGCGGCGTCGAGCGCCCCGAAGGCGCGCGGCGAGACGAGCGGCGCGAACTGGTCGAACACCTTGGTGGCGGGCTCGCCGCCCAGCAGATCGCGGGGGGGCGCCGGGGGCGCCGACTTGGGCGGCGTCGACGTCTTGGCGGCCGTCTTCGCTCCTTGGGCCGCGTCGTCGGCGTTCGGGACCAGATGGATCCAGACCGCCGGCCCGTTGTCGGCCTGACCGCGCGAAAAATCGACGGTGTTGTGCTGGTCGGCGTAGTGGATCTGGGTGACGTCGTTCTTGTTGGCGTCGATCACCGTCACCGAGCCGGGGGCGTGCTCCGGCTCGCGCTGCCAGGTGAGGTGCGCTGCCAGCAGGCCGACGACCGCCAGCCCGCCTTGAACCGCTGCCGCGCGGCCGGTCATGACGTTGCTCCTTGGGACTCGAGGGGGTTGGCGGGGCCGGCCGGCGGCCGCCGGCGCGCCCGGCGGCGCCCCGCGCGGGTCACCAGCAGGCCGGCCGCGATGACCAGCGCCGGGCCGAGGAAGATCGTGCCGTAGAACCAGACGGTGTCCTGCTTGCGGGTGTGCGAGATCGGGACGTCCGCCTCGGTCGAGGTGAGGCCGGTGAACGCCTCGTCGCCCATCAGCCAGTGGGCCACGTCGAGCGCCAGGAGCTGATTGGCGGCCACCGGCAGCGCCTCGTCGTCGAAGAGATCCGAGTCGGCCAGCACGAACACCCGGGCGTCCTTCTTGACCGCGGTGGCGCCGACCTCCCAGGCGCGGCGCTCTTCGCCGGGGTCCAGCTGGAAGTTGCCGTTCTTGTCGTTGAACGTCGAGTAGTGCGCCTTGATCGGCGCGTCGACGGTCGTCCCGCTCTTGGCCGTGCGGTGGGCGTCGATCCACCCCGCGCCGGGGAGGATGATCGGCGCCCGCACCCCGAGCCGCTGCAGCGTCGTCACCGACGGATGCGAGCTGTAGGTGACGGTCACCAGGTTGGCCCGGTCGCTGTCCTGGTGGGTCCGGCGCGCGAACACCTGATCGTTGCAGAGCTGCGTGTCGTGGTACTCGAGGTCGAGCGGCTTGAGCAGCTCGTGGAAGTCGACGTGGTTCTCGGGATCGAGCGCCAGCAACAGCCGGCCGCCCCGATCGATGAAGCGGCTCAGCGCCGCCAGCTCGCCGGGCAGGAACGGCTTCTGGGGGCCGATCACCATGACCACCGTGATGTCCTTGGGGACGTCCTGCATGAGCCCGTCGGCGGCGCCCAGATAGCGCACGTCGTAGTTCTGATCGACGAGGACATCGCGCAGCGTCTTGATGCCGGGGCGCTTGTCGGTGTCGTTGGCGGGCTTCTCCCAGTTGCGCTCCCCGTGCCCCTGGGTGAAGGCGACCGTGCGCGGCGGCTTGACCGCCATCATGAGGCGCTGCTGCACTTCCTTGTCCAAGGTCCGCAGCGCGTTCTTGGCGCTCTCGATCTCCTTGGGGAGCCCGAGCTGATCGTGGCGCGCACCGCGCACGAAGACGATCACGTTGTTGCTGGAGACGCCGTACTCCTTGGCCTTCACCGGATCGATGTCGAAGTCGTAGTGCGTGACCTTGAGCTGTCCGGACTCGCGCGCCAGGTCCTGCAGGTAGCCGTCGACCTCTTCGCGCACCTCGCTGCCGCCGGGGAAGAACTCGGCGACCTCGATCGGCTGGTCGAGGTTGCGGACGATCTTGCGCGACACCTCGCCCGGGCGGGTGGTGCGGAAGTAGGCCAGGTCGACCTTCTTGTCGCGCTCGGAGGCGACGTAGGCGAGCGCGAAGGCGAACACCAGCGCCGCCGCCAGCCCGAGGCCGGAGTACATGGCGTCGCGGATACGGCCCACCTCGATCTTGGGGGCGCGCGCGATCTGCGCGTAGGCGAGCTCGATGAGCGCGATCGGCCAGGCGGCCGCCAGCCAGACGGCCGGCCAGAGCGCCGCCAGCGCGGTCGCCAGCCGCGGCCAGGAATGCTCGAGCGGCTTCCCCTTGCCCAGCACCGTCGGTAGGTCCGACTGCGCGAAGTAGAGGAGCACGGCCAGGAGCCCCAGCGCGTAGAGGCCGAGCAACGTCCGCTCGACGTGGGCGCGATCGGGGGCCGCCGCCCCGGCCCGGACCGCGCGGACGGCGATGGCGGCGATGACCAGCACGAGGCCGCCCACCGTCGCCACGGCGCGCGCCCCGCCGGATCCGATCATCCGCTCGCCGAAGAAGACGGCCAGCATGCCCACACCCCAGAGCGCCGACCAGCGGGCGGAGGGCTTGAGGGGGCGGGCGGTCGTTTCGGGCGTCATTATTTCCACCGCCGGCTCTCCATCACCCGCGTGGCCGAGAACAGCGCCACGTAGGTGACCATCAGGTAGTAGACGACGTCGCGCAGGTGGACCGTCCCTGATTGAAACGGCGGGAAGTGCTTGCCGTGCAGCGCCAGCGCGACGAAGACGTCGTTGAGCGGCCGCTCGGTCACCTTGCCGAGGAGCCAGCAGACGATGAGCGCCACGATGATGCAGCCCGAGAAGATTGCCGCCAGCACCTGGGTGCGGGCGATGGCCGAGCCGAACGTTCCCAGCGCCAGCGCCGCGCTCCCCAGCAGGAGGAGGCCGAGATAGCCGGCCGCCAGGTGTCCAAGGGAGACCTTCCCGTTCACGAAGATGAGCGCCGGCATGTAGACGGAGGCCAGCGTGATGAGGGCCAGAAAGGCGAAGGCGGAGAGGAATTTCCCGAGCACGATCTCCCAGTCCTGCACGGGCGACGAGGTGAGCAGCACCAGCGTGCCGGTCTGGCGCTCCTCGGCGAGGAGCCGCATGGAGATGAAGACGCTGGCGATGATGGTGGTCCCGCTCGAGAAGTAGAAGAAGAGGCTGAGCACCTCGGCCGACAGCTTCTCCGAGCCGCCGAGCGCGAAGGCGTTGAAGAGGAGCCCATCCACGACGAGGACCGCCGCCGCGATGATGTAGCCGGTCATGGACCGCAGGTAGGCGCTGAGCTCGCGCCGGGCGATGAGCAGCGTCGCCCTCATTGGACACCTCCCTCGGGGACCTTGGTCAACTTCAGGAAGATCGACTCCAGCCGGGCGGCGCCGCGATCGATGCGCAGCAGGTCGATGCCGTTGCTCACCAGCGCCCGCGCCACCTTGGGACGCAGATCCGGCGGCCCCTGCAGCGACAGCAGCGCCACGCCGTCGCTCTCGCGGACGACGGTGCAGGGGCCGATGCCGGTGACGGTGCGGGCCGCCTCGATGGCGCGGCCGGACGGCCCGGCCACCTCGACCTCGATGGTGCCGCCGCCGCCCAGCTTGGTGGCCAGCTCCTGCTCGCTCCCCTGGGCGACGATCTCGCCGTTCTGGATGACCAGCAAGCGGTCGCAGGTCTGGCTGATCTCCGAGAGGATGTGGCTGGAGAGGAGGATGGTGTGCTCGCCGCGCAACGCCTTGACCGTGGCGCGCATCTCGACGATCTGCACCGGGTCGAGCCCGCTCGTCGGCTCGTCGAGGATGAGCAGCTTCGGCTTGTGCACCAGCGCCTGCGCCACCCCGACGCGCTGACGGTAGCCGTGCGACAGGCTGGAGATGAGCTGGTCGTGCACCTCGCGGGTGGCGGTCTTCTCCTCCGCCTCGGCGACGGCGCGCGGCGCGTCGGCGGCCGGGACCCCGCGCAGCTCGGCGGCGAACGCCAGGAAGCGCCCGACGGTCATCTCGCCATAGAGCGGCGGCGTGTCGGGCAGGAACCCGATGCGGCGCCGCACCTCGTGCGGATCGCGCGCGATGTCGATCCCGTCGACCATCACCTCGCCGGCTGTCGGCAGCAGGACGCAGCCGAGGATCTTGAGGGTGGTCGTCTTCCCGGCGCCGTTGAGGCCGAGGAAGCCGATCACCTCGCCGCGATCGATCGAGAAGTCGAGGTCGTGGATGGCGGCGCGTTCGCCGTAGTACTTGGTCAGTCCTTTGACTTCAATCATGAGAAGGGGGGAGGGCAGTTTCGCCGGGGCGAATTATGCACGAAGTCTAGCGACGGTAAAATCGTGGATCGGCTCCACCTATTCCCATATCGACTGTGCTAGCTTCCTCCCGCCATGTGCGGGGTGATCGGCGTCTTTGGACACCCGGAAGCGGCGAACCTGGCCTACCTCGGCCTTTACGCCCTCCAGCACCGTGGGCAAGAGTCGGCCGGCATCGTGGCCACCGACGGGGACAAGCTGCGCTGGGTGCGGGAGATGGGGCACGTCAACGACATCTTCACGGCCGATCGGCTCAAGGATCTTCCAGGGAACGCCGCCATCGGGCACGTCCGGTACTCGACCGCGGGCGACTCGTCCAAGCGGAACGCTCAGCCGATCGCGGTCGACTACGCGGGCGGGTCGGTGGCGGTGGGACACAACGGCAACCTGGTCAACGCGGTCGAGCTGCGCGAGCGGCTGGAGGCCGAGGGATCGATCTTCCAGACCACCTCCGACACCGAGGTGATCGTCCACCTCATCGCCCGCTCGCGCGAGCGGACGCTGCCCGAGCGGGTGGCCGACGCGCTCCGCCAGGTGCGGGGCGCCTATTCGCTGGTCTTCCTGACCGAGGATTCGGTGGTGGCGGTGCGCGACCCGATGGGCTTCCGTCCGCTGGCGCTGGGCAAGGCCCGAGGTCAAGGTCAGGAGACCTGGGTCGTCTCCTCCGAGACCTGTGCCTTCGAGCTGCTGGGCGTCGAGTTCGTGCGCGACATCGAGCCGGGCGAGATGGTGATCCTCGACCGCGCCAACGGCCTTCGCAGCGAACACCCCTTTGCCCAGGAGCAGCAGCACCGCTGCGTGTTCGAGTGGGTCTACTTCGCGCGACCCGACTCGACCATCGACGGTCGCTCGGTCTACCGCGCCCGGGAGCGGATGGGGCGGAGGCTGGCCGTCGAGCACCCCGTCCCGGCCGACGTGGTCATCCCGGTTCCCGACTCGGGCGTGGCCGCGGCCATCGGGTACGCCCGGGAGAGCGGGATCCCCTACGACCAGGGGCTGATGCGCTCGCACTACATGGGGCGAACGTTCATCGAGCCCTCGCAGCAGATCCGTCACTTCGGCGTGAAGCTGAAGCTGTCGCCCGTGCGTGAGGTGCTGGCGGGCAAACGGGTGGTGGTGGTCGACGACTCGATCGTGCGCGGCACGACCTCCCGCAAGATCGTGGAGATGATCCGGGGGGCCGGGGCGCGCGAGGTGCACATGCGGATCAGCTCGCCGCCGACCGTCGGGCCCTGCCGCTACGGGATCGATACCCCCACGCGCGAGGAGCTGATCGCCTCCTCGCGCCAGCCGGACGAGATCCGACAGTATGTGGGCGCCGACTCGCTCGGCTACCTGTCACCCGAAGGGATGTTCGAGTCGATTGAAGGCGGGGCCCCTGGCAGGGTCCCCGCGCCCCCCCGCGACGGGCTCCGCTCGGCTGAGCCGAGCTCCGCCCACGCGACGAACGGCCCGGGGAGAGGCTTCTGCGACGCCTGCTTCTCCAACAACCAGCCGATCCAGATCCAGCAGCCGGCCCGCCTGCGGCAGCTGCGCCTCATCAGCGCCTAGCGCGCGATGGCGACCGTCACCGACACGGTGCAGGTGGTCGACGGCCCCTCGCCCGACGCGGAGGCGCTCGACGCCCGCGTCGAGGCGCTGCGCCGGCGCTTCCCGCGCGCGATCGTCGACCGCTACCTGGCGCTGCTGCCGACGGCCGGCGCGCGCGTGCTCATCGCGCCCGGCGCGGCCGTGGTGGGCGACGTCCGCCTCGCCGACGACGTCTCGGTCTGGTACGGCTGCGCCCTGCGCGGCGACCTGGCGCCCGTCACCGTCGGCGCGCGGACCAACATCCAGGACGGCACGGTCCTGCACGTGGCCGACGACGGCCCCTGCGTGGTCGGCGCCGACGTCATCGTCGGCCACCGCGCCATGCTGCACGCCTGCCGCGTCGAGGACGCCTGCCTCATCGGCATGCAGGCCACCGTGCTCGACGAGGCGGTCATCGGCGCCGGCTCCGTCGTGGGCGCGGGCGCGGTCGTCACCCAGCGGACGGTGATCCCGCCGCGGAGCCTGGTCCTCGGCGTCCCCGCCAAGGTGGTCAAGACGCTGACCGAGGCCGAGGAGGAGTTCCACCGCGCTCACGCCGCCAAGTACGTCCGTCTGAAGGAAAACTACCTGCGCGACGCGCTGGCGGCCGACCGGCGCTAAAATAGAGGCGTGGCGACCGGCCAAGACCTCGACGACGCGACGATCCTGCGGCGGTACGGCATCGAACCGGACCCCGTCATCGAGGCCTACAAGAAGGACGTCGACCGAACGTTGCTCCGAGAGAATCTCCGCCGCACGCCCGAGGAGCGGCTGGACAACCTGGTGGCGCTGGTGTCGTTCGCCGTCGAGCTCCAGCGCGCGGGCAGAGATGCGTTCGGAGCGAAACCCCGGTGACGATTGCCCGATAAGCCGACCGTGACCAACTTTCGCGAGATCCTCCTCCTGCTCGAGCGGGGCGGGGTGCAGTTCGTCGTGATCGGAGGCGTCGCCGCGACGGTTCACGGCGCGAGCCGATTGACCCGCGACATCGACGTGGTCTACGCGCGGGACAGAGAAAATATCCGGAAGCTGGCCGCTGCGTTCGCCTCCCGGGGGCCCTACCTTCGAGGCGCGCCGCCCGGTCTGCCCTTTCGATTCGACGAGAAAACCATCGCCTTGGGGCTGAATTTCACACTGACCACGGATCTCGGAGATGTCGATCTGCTGGGCGAGATCGCGGGCGGCGGCCGGTTCGAGGACCTCCTGCCGCACAGTGCCCGGGTCTCGATCTACGGCGTGAGCTGCCTTTGCGTCGATCTTCCGACCCTCATCCGATCGAAGCGGGCCGCTGGACGCCCGAAGGATCTCGAAGCGATCGCAGAGCTCGAGGCCCTGCTGGCCGAGCGCGAGCGCGAGAACGCGCGCGGCGACTGAGCGGGGCACCCGGCCGTGGATCTCCTGACGCTGGCGATGGCGTTGCCGCTTCACCGGGCGCCCCTCGATCTGCTCACCGAGCTGGCGCTCATCATGTGCGTGGCGGCGGTGACCACGGCGCTGTTCCAGCGGCTGCGGCAGCCGGTGGTGCTGGGCTACCTGCTGGCGGGGATGCTGGTGGGACCGCACCTGCCGGTGCCGCTGTTCGCCGACGAGTCGACCGCCCGCGAGCTCTCGGAGCTGGGGGTGGTGCTCATCATGTTCTCGCTGGGGCTCGAGTTCAGCCTGCGGAAACTGGTGCGCGTGGCGCCGACCGCCGGCGTGGTGGCGGTGATCGAGTGCAGCCTGATGGTCTCGCTCGGCTTCCTGGTCGGGCGCGCCTTCGGCTGGACCCGCTACGAGGCGCTGTTCGGCGGCGCGGCGCTCGCCATCTCCAGCACCACGATCATCGTCAAGGCCTTCGCCGAGCAACGGGTCTCGGCCGCCCGGGCGGAGATCGTCTTCGGGATCCTGGTGGTCGAGGATCTGATCGCCATCCTCTTGCTGGCTTTTCTCACGGCGGCGGCCTCGGGCGCCCGGCTCGACGGCCCGGCCATGCTCCGCACGGTCGGCCGGCTGGCGGGCTTCCTGGTGGTGCTGCTCGCTGCCGGCATGTTGCTCGTGCCGCGTCTCGTGCGGGCGGTGGTCCGGCTCCGCCGCGCGGAGACGACGGTCGTGGCCGCGGTGGGGCTCTGCTTCGCCTTCGCGCTCTTGGCCCGCAAGATGGGTTATTCGGTCGCGCTGGGCGCGTTCCTCTGTGGCGCGCTGGTGGCCGAGTCGGGCGCGGCCAAGCTCATCGCGCATCGGATCGAGCCGGTGCGCGATCTGTTCGCCGCCGTCTTCTTCGTGTCGGTGGGGATGCTCATCGATCCGCGCCTCATCTGGGCCCACGGGGGCGCGGTGCTGGCGCTGACCGGCGTGGTCGTCGCCGGCAAGCTGGTGGGGGTGACCATCGGCGCGTTCGTCGCCGGCTACGGCATCCCCACCGCCGTCCAGACGGCGCTCTCGATGGGCCAGATCGGCGAGTTTTCGTTCATCATCGCCGGCGTCGGCCTCTCCCTGGGCGTGACCGGCAACTTTCTTTACCCGGAAGCGGTGGCCGTCTCGGCGCTCACGACGTTGCTCACGCCGTTCCTCATCCGCGCCGCGGGGCGGGTCGGGACGGCGATCGATCGCCGGCTGCCGCACACGCTGCAGACCTACGCCACGCTCTACAGCGCCTGGGTACAGGGGCTGCGCGCGACCCCCGAACACCGGACCGCCTGGTCCCGCATCCGCCGCCTCGTCCGTTGGTTGCTCCTCGATTTGGTCCTCTGCGGCGCCATCGTGATCGCCGGATCGCTTTCGGCGCGGGGACTTGCCCGCTGGGCCGTTCGGGTGGCGGGGATCGCCCCCACCGTCGCCCGGTTGGCGCTGATTGCGGCCACGCTCGCGCTATTGTTCCCCTTCGTCCTGGGGGCGGTGCGAATGGCCCGGGCGCTGGCCGCGGCGCTGGCCGCCGAGGCGCTGCCGCCCCCGGCCGACGCGCGCACCCTCGACCTCGCGACGGCGCCCCGGCGGGCCCTGGTCGTGACGCTGCAGATCGCGATCCTCCTCGTCGCCGGCGTGCCGCTGGTGGCGATCACGCAGCCGTTCTTGCCGCGCTTCGAGGGGATGGCGATCCTGCTGCTCTCGCTCGGCCTGCTGGCCGTCGCTCTGTGGCGAAGCGCGACGAACCTCGAGGGGCACGTGCGGGCCGGCGCCCAGGTCTTCCTCGAGCACCTCGCCGCCCAGAGCGGCGCCGAGAAGAGCGGCCCGCACCCGGGGCCCGGAACCGAGGCTCGGGCGGAGCTGCCGGGGCTCGGCAACGCGCAGGCGATCCGGCTCGCGCCTGACGCGACCGCCGTCGGCAAGACGATCCGCGCGCTCGACCTGCGCGGCCTCACGGGCGCCACGATCATCGCCATCGATCGCCAGCCGGCCGATCTCGTCTATCCGACCGCCGAGGAGACGCTATGCGCGGGCGACACCCTGGTGGTGACCGGCGCGGCAGCGGCCGTCGAGGCGGCGCGCGAGCTGCTTGGCCGCAGCGATCGCGAAGGCGCCTGACGCCCAGCGCGTGACCCGCAGGCGACTTCTCCCGCGGCGATGCTGTCGGTGCTATGCTGCGCCGCCATGGAAATCGGTCCCCTGCGAGAACGCGTGTCGAAGTTGCAGAATCGGCTCGAGATTCTCCGGGGGCATCTTTGACATCGACGGCAAAAAGAAGCGCATCGCAGAGCTAGACGAGCAGACGGCCGCAGAGGGGTTCTGGAACGCGGCCGATAAGGCGCAGATCGTCCTGCGCGAGCAGGCGCGGCTGAAATCCACGGTCGAAGGCTACGAGGCGCAGGGCAGGGCGCTGGAGGACGCCGGCGTGCTCATCGATTTGGCCGACGAGGCGAAGGACGAGGCCACGGCCGTCGAGGCGGGGACGACGCTCTCGGCGATCGAGGAGGCCGTCGGCAAGATCGAGTTCGCGCGCATGCTGTCGGGGCCGTACGACCGGCAGGGGGCGCTGGTCAGCGTCAACGCCGGCGCGGGCGGCACCGAGAGCCAGGACTGGGCCGAGATGCTGCTGCGCATGTACGCCCGCTGGGCCGAGCGCAAGGGCTACAAGATCGAGGAGCTCGACCGGCAGCCGGGCGACGAGGCGGGCATCAAGAGCGCCACCATCGGCGTCGACGGCGAGTGGGCCTACGGCTGGCTGCGCGCGGAGGCGGGCGTCCATCGCCTGGTCCGGATCTCGCCCTACGACGCGCAGGCGCGGCGCCACACCTCGTTCGCCAGCGTCTTCATCTATCCGGACATCGACGAGACCATCAAGGTCGAGATCGACGACAAGGACCTGCGCATCGACGTCATGCGCTCGGGCGGCGCCGGCGGCCAGCACGTCAACAAGACCGAGTCGGCCGTCCGCATCACGCACATCCCGACCGGCATCGCGGTTCACTCGGACGGCGAGCGGTCGCAGCACAAGAACAAGTCGACGGCCATGCGCATCCTGCGGTCCAAGCTGTTCGAGGTCGAGCAGAAGAAGCAGGAAGAGAAGATGGGCAACATCCACGCCCAGAAGAAGGCGATCGAGTGGGGCAGCCAGATCCGGTCGTACGTGTTGGCGCCGTACCGGCTGGTCACCGACCACCGCACCGGCCTCAAGGTCGGCAACGTCGACGCCGTGCTGGACGGCGATCTGGACCAGTTCATGATCGCCACGCTGCTGGAGCTGGCAGGCGATCCGACCGCCAAGGAAGGGCCGGGCGGGGCCCCTGTTACCGACGGCGCGGCCGACGACATGTAGGACAGTCACCGAACCGCCACATTGGAACGAACTGTGGATTGATTTGGAATATGTCAACGATCACCGGCTGTTCGGTCTGTGGATCCTGTTGACA
>DATNDC010000029.1:0-5921 GCA_035607055.1 Polyangia bacterium | reverse complement strand
GCCGAGCTCGATCGGCAGGCCGCCGTTGCCGAGCGCGTGGCGCGCGTCGAAGTCGAGGCGGAGCGCGCCCGCCGCGTCGTGCAGCGCGCGCGGGACGACGATCGCGAAGCGCCAGCCCCGGAAGTGCGCTCGCAGCACGCGGCCGAGCTCGCGGTAGGCACGGACGGCGCCGCGCGGATCGCCGAGCCGGCGCCCGTACGGCGGGTTGGCGATCACCAGGCCGGGCGTCGGCCCCGGCGGGCGGACCTCCGCGACGTCGCGCTGGTCGAGCGTGATCGCCCCGGCGAGCCCGGCGCGGGCGGCGTTGTGGCGGGCCGCCTCCAGCGCATCCGCGTCGCGGTCCGAGCCGATGATGGGGGCGGGCGGCGCCGCCTGCACCCGCGCCCGCGCCTCGGCCAGCAGCGCCGCCGCCTCTTCGCGCGGAAACTGCGGCCATTGCTCGAGGGCGAAGCGGCGATCGATCCCCGGCGCGCGTTCGAGCGACTGCATCGCCGCCTCGAGGACGATCGTGCCGGCGCCGCACATCGGATCGCAAAGTGGCGTGCGCGCGTCCCAGCCGGCCAGCGCGAGCAGCCCCGCCGCCAGCGTCTCCCGCATCGGCGCGGCGCCGGTCTCGACGCGCGCGCCCCGCCGGTGCAGACGCTCGCCCGAGGCGTCGACGCTGACGGTGAAGCGATCCTCGACGCCGCGGACCAGGACCGACGCGTCGGCCTCCTCCCCCTTGGCCGCCGCGCGCGCCCCCTTCACGGCGTCACCGATGGCCTGCCCGATCGTCTCGTCGATGGCGCCGGTGTGGTAGAGGCGGCAGCGGCTGGTGCTGGCGCGGATCGCCACCCGCGCGCCCGGGGCGATGAACGGGCTCCAGGCGAGCCCGGCGGCCCGCCGCCGCAGCTTGCCGAACTCGCGCGCCTCGACGGTACCGACGCGCGCCAGCACCCGCGTGGCGAGCCGCAACCAGAGATTTGCCCGGTAGCCTTCGGCGAGCGGCGCGCTCCACTCCACGCCGCCGGTCTCACGCGCAAGATCGCTGACGGCGGGGAGCGCTTCGATCTCGCGCGCGGCGGCCTCCTCGAGACCGGGGGCGACGACCGCGAACCAGCGCACCGACGCCAGGCTGGACGCCGCCCGCCGGGGTGCGGGACCCTTCGTTTCCCGCCGTCGCTCGCCCGGCGCCGGCAGCGTCGCCGGACGGCCGGCGAACGCGAAGTGGGTGAGGATCTCGATCGTCCCCTCGCCCCCGGCGACCGGCGAATCGGCTTCGGCGTGCAGCGCGAAGCCCAGCGCCTCCGCCCGCACCCGGACCTTCTCCAGCGCCCGGCGGCGCAGGTTGGGATCGCGCACCTCGCCTTCCGTGACCTGCCGGTCGGCCAGCTCGAACTGCGGTTTGACCAGCACCACCCCCTGGGCGCCCGGTCGCAGCCGGAAGGCGAGCGCGCGCAGCATGTTGCGGGCGGCGACGAAGCTGACGTCGACGGTGAAGAAGTCGAACGGTCCCTCGGCCTCGTTGAGCGGCAGCTTGCGCCAGTCGACCCCTTCCAGGCTCGTCACGCGCGAATCGGCGCGCAGCGAGGGGTGAAGCTGGCCGTGCCCGACGTCGACCGCCAGCACGCTGGCCGCGCCGTGCGCCAGCAGCGCCTCGGTGAACCCGCCGGTCGACGCGCCGACGTCGACCGCCCGCGCGCCGCGCACCGCCGCGTCCAGACCGAAGCGCGCGAGCGCCGCCTCCAGCTTTCCACCCGCGCGGCTGACCGCCATGCGCGCGACTTATAACGCGCGGAGAAGGCGTAGCTCAATCCGCCAGCCGGCGGAGGACGTTGGGCGAGGTGCGGCCGAAGCAGTCGGCGCAGAGCGGGATTCCGCCCGAGCGCGGGTCGCGCCGGACCTTGTCGCGCGGGTCCGAGGCGCCGCAGGCGCTGCAGGCGACTCGTGTCTCGAGGCCGGCTTCGGGCGCGGTCAGGCCGACCGTGGCCAGCGCGGCGCGCGTGATGATGCCGACCAGGAACGCGCCCGTGACGACCGGCAGGCAGGAGACCTGCTGCTCGCACATGATCTGCGCGGCCTCTTCGAGGGTGGTGTCGGGGCCGATGCAGAGAACCGGGGAGCTCATGCATTCGCCGACGAAGGCGTGCCGCTCGGCTGTCCGCAGGTCCTCCCGGCAAACGATCCCTGTCAAAGTGCCATTGTCGAGCACCAGGAGGTGGTCGATGCCGTTGTCGAAGGCGAGCCGCCGCGCCGAAGCGACCACCGTGTCCGGCGTCAACGTGTAGAGCTCCGTCCCCATCACCTCAGCCACGCAGCAGGCACCGACTTCAGCCATGACATCCATGACGTGCCCTCCAATAGAAAGTCTGAGCGGGCATGGGCCCGCGGGCCACTGGTCCGGATATGTAACAAACGACGTGCCAAACCGATCGGCTGCGCTAGGCCCGAGTTTCCGCCACCTCGAGCTTGCGACGCGTCACCGGCGATCGTGCGTGCGTTACCGGGCAGGTCACCGCGGGCAACATTGCCTCACGGTCTCACTTACGGGATCTAGGATCGGGGTTTGCAATAGGGCGAGGCATGGATTTGACGCGGATTCTGTTGGTGGACGACGACGACGAGACGCGTGAGCTCCTGCGCGAGTTCTTCGACGATCGGGGCTACACGGTCGAGACGGCGGCCGACGGCGTGATGGCATTGTCCTGCCTGACGACTTTTGCCGCGGACCTCGTCATTACCGATCTGGAGATGCCGGGCATGAATGGGCTCGAGCTGATCCGGTCGCTGCACGCGGCGAAGCCGAGCTGCCCGGTCCTGCTGGTGACGGCGCGCGCCGAACGCGAGCTGCCGCTTCGCCGGCTCGGGCGGCGCGCCGGGTTCGAGTGCCTACGCAAGCCGATCGATCTCGAGGCGCTGGGGATGGTGGTCGAACGTATGACGGCCACGCACGCGTTGCAGAATGTCGACGGCCCATTCCAACGAGCGCGACCTTAGTTAGATTGGCAGCATGGACAGGCGACGGGCCAGTGAGGGCGCGCGAGGGGAAGAGCGGTCCGGGGCGCGGCGGAGAGCGGAGCCCGACGCTGGGCGGGGCGCCGTCCACAGCTTCGTCGAGGTCAGCGAGCTGCGGCGGATCATGGGCCGGTTGACCGCCATCGAGATGCTGCGGTTGATCCTGGCCGGCGACGCGCCGTCTTACGGTGCCTGAGCGCTTCGCGCGCGGTGCCTGAGCGTTTCGCGCGCGGTGCCTGAGCGCTTCGCGCGCGGTGCCTGAGAGCGCGGCGCGTGAGCCCGCTCAGCGCGAGAAGAAGCCCTTTTTCGACGGCGGTGGCGCCGGCCTCGGCGGCGCCGCGGGCTCCGGCGCCTTGTGCGCCTCGGGGAGCTTCTTCAGGCTGACGCGCAACATCTGCGGACCGTGCCCGTCGAACTTGTAGTGGCGGGTGACCGACGCGTACCCCGCGCGGGTGAAGGTCAGGTCGTAGGCGTTGCCGGGGCGGAGTCGGAGCGTCAGCGGCGTGGTGCCGAACTGGTGGCGGCCCGTGGAGACGTGCGAACCCTCTGGATCGCTCTTGATGACGACCGGAAGCTGCGGCGGTTTCTCTTTGGCGGCGTGAGCCGGCTCCTCCGGGGGCGCTGCCTTATCGGTCTTCTCCGTCTTGTCGGTCTTGTCGGTCTCGTCGGTCTTGTCCCTGTCCTGGTCGTCGGGCGCGTCCGCCTTCGCAGCAACCACGGCCGACCCGGCGGCGGATGCGTCGGGCTTGGCGGCCGCCGCGACCGGGGGCGGCTCCGCTTGCGCGTCGGTGGCGGCCACCGCGGGCGGCGATACGGCGGCAGGCGGCGGGGCCGCTGTCGGCGGCGGGGCCGCCGTCGGCGACGGCGTTGATCGCCCGGCCGCGGCCGGCGGAGCGCCGGGGGGCGCCCCAGCGGCGACGGGTACGGATTCCGGTCCGTGACGCCCGCTGAGCGCGCGCGCGGAGACCAGCGCCCCCACGAACAGCAGCGCGCCCGCGCCGGCGATTCGGACCGACGGCTTGCGATGCCAGACGCGGTCGGACGGCGCGAACCGCGGCGGATGCGACATCACTTCGGTCGCCGCCGCGGGCGGCGGGGGTGGGCGATCGGCGGAGCGCACCTCGACGGCGTCGTCGAGCGTGAGCACCAGCCCGGAGTCTTGCCCCGAGCCGGCGCGCAGCGGGCCGACCGTCGAGCGCGCGGCCGGCGGTTCGGGGGGCGCCTCGCGGGTGAGCGGCGGGACGCCGTCCTTGCTGCCGAGGTCGCCCAACCAGCGCTGCAGCTCGGTCTGCCCGACGGGGCGGAAGGCGACGCGCATCACCTGCTCGACGTCGACCAGCATGTCCTCGGCCTTCTGGTAGCGGGCCTCGGGCGTCTTCCCCATCGCCTTGCGAATGACGCGATAGAGCTCGGGGTTGAGCCCCGGGCGCGCCGTCTCGGGCGGCAGGAAGTCGCCGTTTTTGACCAGCATCAGCGTCTCGTAGTCGGTGGGCGCGTCGAACGGATGCCGCCGCGTGATCATCACGTAGAGCATCGTGCCGACGGAGAAGAGGTCGCTGCGCCCGTCGAGCGGGCCGGCCGCCGCCTGCTCGGGCGACATGAAGGCCACCTTCCCCTTGATGAGGTTCCCCAGGCTTTTCTCGGTCTTGCTCTGGACCTTGGCGATCCCGAAGTCGGTCAGCTTCACCTCGCCCTGCTCGCTGAGGAGGACGTTGTGGGGGCTGACGTCGCGGTGCACGATGCCCAGGGGCTTGCCGTCGGGGCGCTTCTTGTTGTGCGCGTAGGCGAGCGCGCGGCAGACCTCGGCCGTCAAGTAGAGGGCGAGCGGCGGCGGGATCGGAACGCCGGCGGCCTTGGCGCGCTTGAGGATCCGGTCGAGCGACCAGCCGTCGACGAGCTCGAGCGCCAGGAAGTAGCGCCCCTCGGACTCGCCAAGGTCGAGCACCTGCACGATGTTGCTGTGGTTGAGCGACATCGCGACGTGCGCTTCGTCGACGAGCATGTGGCGGAACTGCGGATCGGCATAGAACGTGGTGAAGATCCGCTTGAGCACCACGGTCTTCTCGAAGCCCTGCGCGCCGTGCTGCTTGGCCAAGAAGATCTCGGCCGTGCCGCCGTCGGTAATTTTGCGCAGGATGGTGTAGCGGGACTGGAGGCTCATCAGCAGCGGTCCGAGCCGATCAAATTACCACGGCCGCCCCTCTTGATGCCGGAGATCCGCTCGCCACATTTTTCCGATGGTGGTGCAGATCATGATGGAGAGCAGGACCGGCGTGGCGTCGAGGAAAACCGTGCTGCTGGTCGAGGACGACGCCGACATCAGGGACTCCCTGCAGGACATTTTGGAAGAGGAAGGGTTCGACGTCGTCCCCGCCTCGAACGGCAAGCAGGCGATCGACTTCCTGACCATGAACGAGCCGGCCGGCGCGGCGCTGGTCATTCTCGATCTGCTCATGCCGATGGTCACGGGATGGGAGGTGCTGGAGCGGATGACCACCGATCCCCGGTTGGCCGACATCCCCGTGCTCGTGCTCAGCGCCGCCGCCGCTGCCAAGCCCGAGCGGGCGCAGGGGTTCGTGCGCAAGCCGTTCTCGCTCGAGGCGTTCGTCTCGAGGGTTCACGGCGTGGTCGATCGGCCCCACCGGGCCGCCGACGAGCTGTTTTGATCGCGATGAGCTCCGGCGAGCAAAGCTCGCCTCCGCTCACGCGATCGATCGTGATGGGAACCCTGGGAGGGTTCCCAAACCCTCCCGCGATGAGCGATCGATGGTCGTGGGGGGCTGCCTGCGTCTCCGTTCAGACGCCTCGGTGTTATGGTTGGGATCCGCATGGATCCCCAACGTCTGCGCGCGTTGCTCGAAGCGGCCGTGGCGGGGCGCGCCACGGTCGAAGAGACGATGCGGGCGCTCAGCGAGCTGCCGTTCCGT
>DATNDC010000178.1:0-45833 GCA_035607055.1 Polyangia bacterium | reverse complement strand
GGGCGGCCGCCACGGTGGAACGCGCGAGCTCGAGGGCTTGCGCCTCGACGAGGGCGGAAAGTTGGGTGGTCAAGGCGTCGACGAGTTGCTCGAGTTCGCTCATGTTGGGCGCAAGGTACCACGCCAGGTGACGGGACCGGGGGGAACCTCTTACTCCGCCAGCCTCACTCGACTGCGCCACCTGCCACCGGGACGTCGTCGCGCAATGGTCGGCCTCGGCGCATCGGTTCTCGTCGTTCAACAATCCTTACTACCGCGTCGCGCTCGAGACCGACCTCGCGCTGCGCGATCGCTGGCGCCGCCTCAACCCCGGACACGCCGACGAATCGGAGCCCTGTCACCCCCATCGGCTCGTGGCACCCCGCTGAGCGGTTCTCCTTCGTCTCGAGTCGAGATGAAGGGGTCCGGACCGCAGCCTAGTAGTCGATGATCACGACGTCGTAGGCAATCAGGCTCGGCACGGTGACCGAGACCTGTCCACCCGCGTAGGTGAACGGCAGCGAGGTGGACCCCGTCAGGTCGGGAGAGACCAAGGTGACGGACGAGGGCGCGCCCGAGACCGGAACGGTGACGGCGATGTTCTGCTGTTCGACGAGGCCGGCGTCGTAGTGGTGATTGACGAGGTGGACGAGGCGGCGTCGGGGCTGCGCTTGATCGGTGACGGTGGACATGACGGTGGCGATGCCGAGATCGAGGCTGGACACCGTCTGGTGGTGATAGAGCGACTGTTGGGCGCGATAAAAGGTGGTGAGGCTCTGGTAGAGCGGCATGAGACCGAGATCGGTGGCGGTGGGGTCGCCGACGGTGTCGGCCAGGAAGAACGCGAAGTAGAGCCCGTTGGCGTAGGCCTCGGCGGCATAGATGCGCCAGTAGTCCTCGCGCTCGCTGGCGGGGAGACCGAGGAAGCGGGTCATCGGGCCGCTCGGCCAGTCGACGAAAAGGACCACCGGCGCCCCCGGGGCCAGCGAGGCCGACTCGGCGGCCAGCCGGAGAAAGGTCGGCTTGAGGGAGGTGGCCCCGTCGAGGTGGCTGTTCAGCAGCGGCACGTAATCGGCCTCAGACCCGCCGGCGCCGTCGTCGTTCCCGTCGTAGAGGCCGACGCTCTGGAAGTCGACGTAGGGGAAGAGCCCGTTGGAGGTGATGTAGATGTTGCGCCCGTACTTTTGCAGGGCGTACCGGCGCAGGTCCGTGGTGACCTGCAGGAACTGCCGGTAGGTGACCGCGGGCTCGAAGGAGAGGCTGGCGCTGGTCGGCGCGCGGTTGTTGACGGCCCGCTGCCATTCGGCGCCGAGCGGGTTATTCGGTGAGAAGGGGTCGCCCGCCCAGCCTTTGCTGGCCAGATAGCGGCGGTAGTTGAAGTTGCAGGTGATGTCCCCGGCCGGGAGATCGGCGCGCAGCCGGTTGTCGGGAGTCATGTCGAACAAGGTGGCGAAGTCGGCGCCCGGATACTTGGCCAGCAGGTAGGCGTTGAAGTCGGCGAGATGACCGTCGTCGAACCCCTCGTCCCCGTCATACGACGCTCCGGTAAAATCTCCGTCGGCGACGTCGAAGAAGATGCCGTCCAGCCCGGCGTCGATCTGCAGCTCGCCGATGGCCGTCAGATCGGCGCGGAACGTGGGGCTGGCCCAGGAGCCGAAGTAGAGCTTCGGATAGATGTCGTCGTGCTCGATCGTCGCGCCGCGCGAATCGCGGGTGACGACGGTCGGGAAGGTGCCGCTGCTCCATTCGTCGGCGAAGGTGACCGTCGTCTGGCCGCCCATGATGCGGATGCCGCCCGTGTGGCAGGCGTCGATGTAGGTCGCGTCGTAGTCGGTGGGCTGCCGCCCGTAGCCGTCCCAGTGGTTCAGGGCGCGGATCGTCATGTCCGGCGCCAGCGCGGTGACCTGAGGATCGCCGGCCTGGTCGACCACCTGGCTGTGGGCGAACACCGTCACGTCGTCCATCGCCACCGGCGCGATCGGCGTGACCGTGAGGGCGAACGGGCCGCCGTCGGCCTCGAGGACGCCGCCGTCGGAGGCGCAAGCCGCCGCGCTCGCCTCGGGGGAGCCGGCATCGCGGCCGGTAGCGGAGGTCGGCTTGCCCGGCGCCTGCGGTGCACCTCCGCAGCCGAGGTCCGAGAGAGGCGCCAAGACGAGAGCCAAGAAAAGGGCCGCTGAGATACGCATGCAGAGAGAACGGCCTGCGCCCTCGCCTTGGACCAACAAAACCGCGACGCGCGGTTCAGTAGTCGATGACGACCACGTCGTAAGCGCCGAGGCTGGGCAAGGTGACCGCGAGCTGCCCGTCCGCGTAGGAAAACGGGAGCGGCGTGTCGGCGGTCTGATCGGGCGAAGCCAGCGTGACCGCGACGGGCGCGGCGGTCGAGGAGACGGTGAGGGCGACGCCGGTCCTGGTCAAGATGCCAGCTTGGTACTGGTGGTTCACCAGGTGCACGATGCGGCGGGCGACGCGGCCAGAGTTCGCTGGATCCAGCTGGTCGGCGAGGGTCACCGTCGCGGCCGGCAGCTCGCTCGATTGTCCGATCGAAGCGACGAGGCCCCGATAGAGCTCGGCGTGCGCCCGATAGAAGGCGGCCAGGCCCTGGTAGAGCGCCATGAGACCCGTCCCGGTGGCGGTGTGCTGTCGGGGATCGCCCGGGCTATAGAGATCGAACGCGAAGAAGAGGCCGCTGGCGTAGGCCTCGGCGGTGTAGAGACGCCAGTAGTCCCGCAGCTCGCTGGCGGTCAACCCGTCGTATTGGGGCCAATCCCCGTCGAGAAACACCACCACGGGCGCGCCGGGCGAGAGCGCCTGGGCGCGCGCCCGGAGGCCCGCAAAGGCCGGCGCCAGCGACACCGTGCCGTCGAGGTGCCCGTCGGCGGTGACCGGAACATAGGTCGCCGTCGGCGCGTCGGTCGTGTTGTCGAAGAGCCCGACCGCCTGAAAGTCGACGAAGGGGTAGACGCCGGTGGCGTTGATGAAGACGTCGCGCCCGCGTGCCTGCGCGTAGGCGTGCAGCTCGGTGACGATCTGCCGCCAGTAGAGGTAGTCCCCGGCCGTCTCCAGGAAGGTCTGCGGAGCGATGGCCGCGCGTCCGCCGTCCACGACGCCCCACTCGCCCGCCAGCGGGTTGTTCGAGGAGGACGGATCGTCCGACACGCCGAGATCGTGGAGATAGGTCCGGTAATTGAAGTTGCCGGAGAGATCACCCGGCGCGCGACCGCGGTCGAGGACGTTGGGCGGGATCATCGAGAAGCGCGCGGCGAAGTCGGTCTCGGTCGGATACTTGGCCAGCAGATAGGCGTTGAAGTCGGCCAGGTGGTAGTCGTCGTAGCCGTCGCGACCGTCGACGCCGTCGACCTGGAAGAAATTGACGTCGGAGTCGAGGCCCACGAACTGCAAGCCGTCGACGCCCAGGTCGATCTGCATCTCGGCGATCTGCATGGCGCGGGCGCGCACCCGGGGGTTCGCCAGCGACGCCCAGGAGAGACCCGTGTAGATGCCGTCGTGGGGAACCTGGGCGTCGCGCGGGTCCCGGGTGGCGAAGTCCGCGAAGGTGTCGGCGGCGTCCCACTGATCCGGGAACTGATCGGAGAACAGGGCCGCCAGGTTGGCGCCGCCCATGAAACGGATGTTCGCCTGATGGCACGCCTCCAGATAGGCGGTGTCGTACTTGTCGGCAAAGAATCCGTCTTTGTCCCAGGTCGACCAGCCGCGCACCACCACGTCCGGCGCCAGCTCGAGCACCTGCGGATCGGCCATGCCGACGTCGTACTCGCTCATCGCAAAGACGATCGCGTCGAGCGGCAGCGGCGTGGCCGTGGGCGCCGTGGCGGGCGGCCAGGCGAACGCGCTGGCGCAGATCTGACCTTGGGGCAAGCAGAGCTGCTCGGCGTCGCAACAGGTGTAGCCGGCCGCGCAGGGACAACCCTTGCCCCCGAGCGGCGCCGGTTCGCAGCCGAGCGCGGCGGCCGCCGCCACGACCACCACCAGCGCGCCGCGCGAACGGTTCCTGGCGGGGTTCAGAAGCGTCCTCCCAGGCCGACGGAGGCGGCGCCGTCGCCGACGCTCGCCGCGGGGCGCACCGTCGAGGTGGGCCAGAGCCAGAAGAGCCCGGCGGCGATCGCCGAGGAGGCGGCCAGGCCGCCGGCGGCGGCCGCCCAGTCCCGGCGAGTGCCGAGGCGATCGTCGAGCGCGGCCGTCTGGGCCTGGCTGGGAGCCGCCCGCGCCTCGATCGACAGGTCATGCGCCGAGGCCGCCAGCAGGATGGCCGCACCGGCCGAGACGCCGCAGAGGAGGGCAGCCCCGAGGGCGGCACGTTTGCGCCAGCGCGGCAGCGGCGCCACCGCCGGGAGGTCCGCGGACGAGCTCGGTGGGGCCACATAGCTCGCCAGCGCGTCGGCGTCGAAGGGGAGCACGAAGATGAGGCTGAAGGCGTCGTGGGCGGCGCCGCGCGCGGCGAACCGCGGTGGCTCCAGGGGAAGCTCGGCCAGATCGACCAGCGGCAGGCCGAGGGGGAGGGTGACCTCGCGGCCGTCGCTGGCGCGCCGCAGATAGAGCGGGACGTCGCTCGCTCCGAGGACGATCCACAACGGATGGCCGAGGGTGTTGTGAAAGTCGGCCAGACGGACGCCGCGCCCGTCCTCGAGCAGGTAGTGATCGGCCGCGGCTCCCGCGCCCACCAGCAGGCGGTGGGGCGCTCCGCCCCGCAGGTCGAGCAGCGTGCCGCCGTTGCGCGGGGGACGCGCGAAGACCTCCGGTCGAAACCGTTCGTTGGGGATGGCAGCGTTGGCACGGCTCACGAACGCCGCCAGCTCCCGATAGCTCACCTGGCCGTCCCCGTCGAAGTCGGCCGCGCCATAGAGACCCGAGCGGACCTCGTGGCTGAACACGCCGGCCTGGAACCCCTCCCATTCGTGGCTCTCGCGCGCCACCGTGGTCGAGAGCAGGAGGCCCACGTCGTCGCGCCGCGCGAGCCCCTCGACCGGCGCAAAGCCGTGCAGCTCGCGCCGGGCACCGCCCGGGCCCCGCCCGTAGGCGAGAAAGTACGAATAGCAGGCGTCGACGACGAGGTGGGTGGTCTCGGCGTGGACGCGATCGATGATCGCGCGCTCGATCTCCGGCCCCGTCAGGCGAGCGTCCTCCAACGCCAGGTAGGCCTCGGTGCCCGCCACGTTGCCGTGTCCCGCGTAGACGAAAAAGAACACCGGCCGTCGCCCGCGCAGGCGGGCGGCGGCGACCTCTTCTGCCAGCTCGGCCACCGCCCGATCGAGCTCCGCGCGTCGCGGCGGGCGGGCTCGCTCCACGGCGTCGGGGGAGATGCGTCGGGTGTTTTCGTCGAGGCTGGTCAACAGCCGGGTGTGTGCGCCGACCGCCCGAAACAGCGCCTCGTAGCGGGCGGCGTCGTCGTCCGCATAGCGAAGCGGGGGCATCTGCGGATCGACGCTGTGGTTGACCCCCACGACGAGCGCGAACATGGCAGGAGGGGCTTCCTCCGCGACCGCATCGGAAGAGCCGGGCGCCGCCCTGGCCGTCGCCGAGGCGAGGGCCAACCCGACGACGACGACAGAGCCGAACCGGGCCTTCATCTTCAGGGCGCCACCCGCAGCGTTCGGACGAGGTCGACGGCATCGGGGAACGCCAGCACGTCCCGATGGCCGCCCCGTTGCGCGAGAGCCTGCTCGATCTGCCGAACCGTGAGGGCCTGGTCGGAGAACAAGGCGTGAATCGACAGCTCCTCTCCGTCCAGGGGTTGGGTCACCGCGTCCGGCAGCTCGTGGGTCCCGGGCGCGCCGGAGATCGGGATCCCCATGGGGTTCTCCTCCGCGCGCGACCAGGCCGGATGATACCAATAAACGTGGCGGTGCTCGTCGACGCCGAAGATCATGAGGCGGCGCTTTCCGAGCGGGTTCCGATAGGCGAAGGCCAGCTCGTCGGTCGGAGCCATGACCTCGCCGGCCGGCCGCGGGGCCGACCTGGGGGTGGGGACGCGGTAGACGAGGAGCTCCGGACGCCCGGCGCCAGTGCCGCCCCGGGTGCCGAAGCCGAGGTTTCGCTCGTGGCCGACGCGCGGCAACACCATGACCGCCGCCGCCACGGCGCCGGCCGCCGCCAGTCCCGCCAGCCGCCAACCGACCGAGGGGCGCCGCCGGGCCGCCAGGCCGAGGCCCCGGGCCAGGCGCTCCTCGGGCGACGGCGCGCGGGGATCGAGCCGCGCCAGCGCAAGGTGACGATCGTAGTGGTCGCGGCAGGCGGAACACCCGGGGAGGTGCTCGCGCATCGCGCGCTCGGCCGCAGGTCCGATCGCTGCCTGAAAGTGAGCCGCGATCGCGCGCCGCGTTCTCTGATGAGCATCCTGTCCCCACCAGGTCATCGGTGACTCCTCTCGCCGCGACGGGCGAACCGGCCCAGGAGGCGCCTGACCTGCGCCTCCCGATAGGCGAGGGTGGTGCGGCTGATCCCCAGGCGGCGGGCCGCTTCACGTTGATCGAGGCCGAGGAGAAAGCGGTGTTCGAACACCGTGTGCCACTTCTCGGGCAAAACCTCGCTCCGGAACTGCGCCATCAAGAGGCGTGCGCCGACGTCCTCTTCCATGCGCTCGGCCGGGGCCGAGGGGGCCCCCTCGGTGGCTGCTTCGTCGAGGGCGCCTTCGCGTCGATAGCGTCGCCAGTAGTCCACGGCTCGGTTCCTCGCCACCACGCCGATCCAGGTCGCGAAGGCTCCGCCCACGAAGCCACGACGCAGGTTGGCGTTCGCCAGGAGATCGACGAAGACGTCATGAACGACCGTCTCCCGATCGGCCCCGCGCAGCACCTGGCCGATCGCCTGTCCGACCGTGCGGAAGTGTTCGCGATAACAGGCCTCGAGCACGTCCCGGTCGCCGGCGTGAAACCGTTCGAGCCAGATGGCGCGATCGTCCCCCTCGCCGCCGCTAGGAACAGCCACGGCTCTCCGCCGCCGTCGGCGGATCGGCGATCGAATCATGACTGGCACGGCGCAAAGAGACACGAACAGGGAACGATCGGCGGGGCGCCCATGGACGAACTTTTCTCGAAGAGATACTCTGCCGAGAGTCGATGTCCGAGCAACGCCCCGTTGGACGGGCGGAGGGCCGGTCCTCGACCCTCGAGCCGACGCCGCTCACACTAGTCGATCGTGGCCGGGTCGCGCGGCGCGATCTGGTTTGCGACGGTGATAGAGCGGTGCCGCGCGTGCCCCGCCACCGTCACTTCCGCGCTCACCCGAAAGGCTTCAGTTCCAACGGCCACCAAGAATCGGTAATGCAAGGTCGCGGTCTCGCCCGGACCAACACCGGAAAGAGCGCCCAGGCTCGAGCGACGCTCTATACCCTCGCCTTCGACGACGGTGGCAACCTCCTGGTCCGAGTCGAGCGCCCGTACCTTGACGGCGACCTCCGGGTCCCACAACGTCGGAGCGCCGACATTCTCGAGGTCCACGTCGAGGCTGTGGAGCAGCGCGCGGAGGCGACCGCTTCGGCCGTCAGCGAAGGTGGTCCATACGACGGCCTTCTCGGCCAATCCCAGTCGCAAGCGCGGCTCCAGCAAGCGGCCCTCGAAGAAGCGATGGTAGCCGGCTGTGGCTCCAAACGGGAAACGGCGTTTTCACCGCGCAAGCGAGCTCGACCGCGCCTGCAGATCATCGAGCAGACAGCCCAGGCACCAAGAGCGTGAGGCTTGCAATTCCGCGGGGCGATGCAAACGGTGAATGAGGATCGTCCCTACGGCCCCGATGCTCAGGCGGCCGCTGTCGGCGTCTCGGCGGTGGGGCCTGTCGTGGGGAAGACGGGGAAGGGGCGCTCCTGTTCACGTTGACCGAATGCGCCGAAGAGCAGCCCGCCGCGACCGAGGCGCCGCCGCACCGTTCGTAGCTGCACTACCTGGCTGACAGCGCCTGCGCCAACAGCCCGACGCTGGTCAGGATCAGCCCGCCGTAGACGAAGCGTGCGAACGATCGCCCTTTCAGGCGACGGTGGACCCTCCGACCCGCGACGACGCCCACCAGCACCGCCGGCAGCGCCAGCAGAAAATCGTGATTCACCGTGGTCGACCACAGTCCGGCCATCCCGTAGCCGGCCATGCCGACGATGCTCGCGGGCAAAAAGTACGCCTGCAGCGTGGCGCGAAAACGCGCCGGGGACCATCCGCGCAGGGAGCCGTACACGGCCAGGGGGGGACCGTTCATCCCGTAGGCACCGCCGAGCACGCCCGCGCAAAGGCCGCAACCTATCAGCCACGGCAGCCGATCGCGCTCCAGCCTGGCGGGCGCGCGACGGAGGAGCGAGTAGGCGGCGTAGGCGCCGATGACCAGCGCGAGCACCGCCTTGACCACGCGCCCGTCGAGGGCGGTGAGCAGCCACAACCCGAGCGGAATGCCGGGCAAGGTCGCCGCCACCAGCCAGCCGGCGCTGCGCGCCTGGATGTCCCGCCAGTCCTGCGCGATGATCAACGCCGCGATCGTGATCGACACCAGCACGGCCAGCGGCGCCGCCACCCGGATCGGCATGCGCAGCGCCAAGAGCGGCACCGCGACGAGCGCCTCGCCGAAGCCGAGCGACGAGCGAATCAGCGTGGCGACGAAAATGACGGCCACCAGGTAGACGACGGTCGCAGGCACCCGGAGACTCTAGCAGTCCGGGCCTGCCCGCCAGAAAGAGCCACGGCCCGGCCGAGGCGTCGCCGCGCTGGGCGCCCCGGAGCCGACGGCCCAGCGCGGGCAAGCGCCTATCTTTAGAAAACCCCCGCGGCAGTGTTACGATGACCCTTGCGTCGCGTTCGCTTGGGGGGTGGGCCAGACGCTCGAGCGAGTGTAGACGTGTCAGCACGAGAGTTCGCCTCCAGGCCGGGACGGGCCCCCGTCGAGATTCCGATCGCCCTCCGGGCGGGGGAAGTGGCGTGCGTCGGCACCTCGAACAACATCGGGATCGGCGGGCTGTTCCTGGCGGTCGATCGGCGATTCTCGGTCGGCGACCGGTTCACGCTCGAGTTCACGCTGCCGAACCACATCCACCCGATGTCGGTCGACGCCGAGGTCCGCTGGATCCGTGCAGCGGACGAGCGGCCGGCGGGCATCGGCATGCGCTTCCTGAACCCGCCGATCGGAGCGATGGTCGCGCTCTACGATCTGCTGCGCAGGACCGACCTGGAGCGTTCGGTCGGCTAGAGCCGACAACCTCGGTGAGCCGGTCATCGACGGTTAGCCCGCGCGGCTCGCCGCCTCGACGAGGCGGCGGCCCTTCCAGATGAAGTAGAGGGCCGGGTAGACGACCAGCTCGAGCACGCCGGAGGTCAGCACGCCCCCGACCATGGGCGCGGCGATCCGCTTCATCACGTCGGCGCCGGCGCCGTGGGACCAGAGGACCGGCAAGAGGCCCGCGAGGATGGTGGTGATGGTCATCATCTTGGGGCGGATGCGCTTGACGGCGCCCTGGTAAATCGCGGCGCGGGCCTCCGCGCGCGTGGAGGGCGCCCGATCCCTCCAGGCGAGATCGAGGTAGAGGAGCATGACGATGCCGGTCTCGGCGTCGAGCCCCCCGAGCGCGATGATGCCGACCCAGACCGCGACCGAGAGGTTGTAGCCGAGCGCGGCGACCAGCCAGAAGGCGCCCACCAGCGAGAACGGCACGGCGAGCAGCACGATGGCCGCCTCCACCGCGCTGCCGCTGCTCACCAGCAGGAGCAGGAAGATGATCGCCAGCGTCATGGGGACGACGAAAACGAGGCGGCTCTTGGCCCGTTCCAGATAGCGGTACTGTCCCGTCCACGCCAGGCGGTACCCGCTCGGCAGGACCACCCGCTCCGACACCAGCCTGCGCGCGTCTTTCACGTAGTCGGCGATGGGCCGATCGGTGTCGGCGAAGACGTAGGCGTAGAGGCGGCCGCCCTCGTCGCGGAGCATCGCCGGTCCCTCGCGCGGGACCAACCGGGCGACGGCGCCGAGTGGAATCTGCGCGCCGCCGGGCGCCGCCACCAGGACGCGCTCGAGGTCGGGCAGGGTGGAGCGAAAGTCCCGGGCGTAGCGGACGGTCACCGGATAGCGCTCGCGTCCCTCGACGGTGGTGGTGACGGTCTTGCCGCCGATGGCGATCTCGATGGCGTCCTCGACGTCCTCGACGTTGAGCCCGTAGCGCGCGGCCGAATCGCGATCGATGTCGAAGTCGAGGTAGTGACCGCCGCCGGAGCGCTCGGCGAAGGCGCTGCGGGTCCCGGGGACCTGGAGCAACGCGGCTTCGATCTGCTGTCCGAGGCGATCGATCCCCGCGCTGTCCGGCCCGAGCACCTGGATGCCGAGCGGGCTGCGGACGCCGGTCAGCAGCATCTCCGTTCGGGTCTGGATCGGCATCCACCAGACGTTGGGCATGCCGGTGAACTTCATCGCGGCGTCGAGCTTGTTGACCAGCGCCCCCCAGGTCTCGCCCTCGGGCCACGCCGCCGGGGGGCGGAGCGAGACGACCGTCTCGAACATCTCCAGCGGCGCGGGGTCGGTCGGCGTCGAGAACCGGCCCGCCTTGCCGAACACGTGCTCGACTTCCGGAAAGGTCTTGAGCAGGCGGTCCATCCGCTGGAGCGCGTCGGCCGCGCTCGCTTCGCTCATCCCCGGCACGGCGGTCGGCATGTAGAGCAAGGTCCCCTCGGCGAGCGGCGGCATGAACTCGGTTTGCAGGCGCCGCGCCACCGGGATGGTCGCCGCGACGAGCAGGAGCGCCGCGACGACCACGGGCCAGCGGAACCGAAGCGCGAAGCGGCAGATCGGCCCGTAGACCGCGACCAGGAGGCGGGCCAGCGGATTCTCCTCCTCCGAGCGGATGCGACCGCGGATGAACAGCGCGGCGACCGCCGGCACCAGCGTCACCGACAGCAGGGCCGCGAAGGCCATGGAGAAGGTCTTGGTGTAGGCCAGCGGCTTGAACAGACGCCCCTCCGTCCCCTCCAGGGTGAACACGGGAAGGAAGGCGACGGTGATGACCAGCAGCGAAAAGAAGATCGGCCGGCCGACCTCGGTCAGCCCCTCCACCACCGCGTCGGCGCGCGGCGTCCGTCGGCCCTCCGCCTCCCAGCGCTCGAGCCGCTTGTGCACGTTCTCGACCACGATGATGGCCGCGTCGACCATCGCCCCGATGGCGATGGCGATCCCGCCCAGGCTCATGATGTTCGCCCCCAGGCGCATCGCGGCCATCGGCACGAACGCCAGGAGAACGGCGATGGGGAGCATGAGGGCCGGGATCAGCGTCGACCGCACGTGGAGGAGAAAAATCAGGATCACCAGCGCGACGACCGCCATCTCCTCGACGACGGTCCGCTCCAGCGTCCCGATGCTCTCGCGAATGAGCCGCGACCGGTCGTAGGTGGGCACGATCTCGACGCCGGCGGGGAGGGTCGGCTTCAGCTCCGCGAGGCGCGCCTTGACGCCATCGATGACGTCGAGCGCGTTCTCCCCCTGGCGCATGATCACCACGGCGCCGACCGTCTCGCCCTCGCCGTCGAGCTCGGTGATTCCCCGTCGCTGCGCCGGCCCGACGCGCACGGACCCGACGTCGCGGATGGTGACCGGGGTGCCGTTGTCGCTGGCGAGGACGACCTTCTCGAGATCGCCGGCGCCCCGGAGGTATCCGCGGCCGCGAATGAAGTGCTCGGTGCCGGAGATCTCCAGGACGCGCCCGCCGACGTCGTTGTTCGAGCGCCGGACGGCGTCGGTGACCTGCGTCAGCGAGATCCCGAAGCTCTGCAGCCGGACGGGATCGAGGCTCACCTGGTACTCCTTGGCGAAGGCGTTCGTGCTGGCCACCTCGGCGACGCCCGGCACGCTCGCCAGCGCGTAGCGCAGGCTCCAGTCCTGGAGCGACTGAAGCTCGTCGAGGCTGTGGCGCCCCGAGCGGTCGACGAGCGCGTACTCGTAGACCCAGCCGACGCCCGTGGCGTCGGGTCCCAGGACGGGCGCCACCCGCTCGGGGAGCTTGGGCGCCAGGCTGGAGAGGTACTCGAGCACGCGGCTGCGCGCCCAGTAGGGGTCGGTTCCCTCCTCGAAGGTCACGTTGACGAAGGACATCCCGAACATCGACTGCCCGCGCACCGCGGTCACGCGCGGCGCGCCGAGCAGGGCGCTGATGAGCGGGTAGGTGATCTGGTCCTCCACCAGATCGGGGGAACGGCCCATCCACTCCGTGTAGAGCGTCACCTGGACGTCGGAGAGATCGGGGATGGCGTCGAGCGGCGTGCGCCGCAGCGACCAGGCGCCGGCACCGGCCGCCAGGGCCACCAACAGGACGACGATCAGGCGATGGCGGGCGGAGAGGGCGATGAGCCGCGCGATCATGGCGACCTCCAGCGGGGGAGGGCGTCGCGGAGCTTGGCCTCCGAGGAGAGAAGGAAGGTCGCCGCGGTGGCGACCCTCTCGCCGGCGCTGAGCCCCTCCCGCACCTCGAGGTAGTCGCCGGCCAGGGCGCCGACCCGGATCTCGACCGGCTCGAAGCGGCCGCCGCCGCGGTCGACGAAGACGTAGTGGTGCTCGCCGGACATGAGGACCGCGGCGTCCGGGACCGAGAGGTGCGTGCCGAGGGGAACGTCGATCGCGACCTCGGCGAACATCCCCGGCTTGAGCGCCAAGCGCGGGTTCGCCACCTCCAGCCGCGCGCCGATGGTGCGGGTCTTGTCGTCGACGACGGGCGCGATGAAGGTGAGGCGCGCGGCGAGCGGCTCGGAGACGGCGTCCACCCGGACCGCCGCGGACTGGCCCACGGAGACGCGCGCGGCGTCGCGCTCGGGGATCGCGGCCTGGATCCAGACGCGGCCCAGGCTCCCGATCCGATAGAGCGTCGTTCCGGCTTCGGCCCGCGCCCCCTCGACGACGTTCTTTTCCAGGAGCACGCCCGCGGCCGGCGCGGCGACGGCCAGGCGCCCGTCGGCCTGGCCGGCGGCCAGGAGGGCCCGAAGCTGCGCGGGGGAGAGATCCCAGTACGCGAGGCGGCGCTCCAGCCCGGCGGTCAGCGCGCTGGAGGCGCCCGCGCGGCGCGCGGCGAGCAGCTCTTCCTCGGCCGCCAGGAGGTCGGGGCTGTAGACGAGGCAGAGCGGTTGCCCCTTCCGGACCGACTTGCCGGTCTCGGCGACGTAGACCTTCTGCACGAAGGCCTCGTACTTGAGCGTCACGTCGGCGAGGTTGCGCTCGTCGACGGCGACGCGGCCGGCGGCCCGTACGGTCAGCGCCAGGGGCCGCTGCTCGACCGCGACCAGCTTGACCCCGATGAGCTGCCTTCGCTCGGGGGGGACGAGGATGCCGTGCGACGTCCCGGCGGCGACCGGGGACTCGGTGGCGATGCCGGGGCGTCCCGTCGCCACCTTCATCGTCAGGTCCTGATGCGCGTGTCCCGGCGCATCGATCGCCAAGCTGAGGGTCCAATCCCCCTGCATGGACAGCGGGTAGGTGACGACGTACCGGCCCTGGCCGGAGGCGCTGACGGCGCCGGAGCCTTTCATCTCCGGCATCGCCCCCATCGCGGGCATGTCCCACCCGAACCTCAATCGGGCGCCGTCGACGGCCTTGCCCGCCGTGTCGCGGAGGGTGACGTCGAGTCGGTTGTCGCCGGTGCGCGGTGGATCGGGATCGTTCGCCAGCGTGACCAGCAGATCGCCGGCGCGCGTGGGTCTCTCCGAGCTGGCCGACGCCGGGCGAAGGATGGCGGCGAGCAGGAACGCCAGCACGAGGGAGAGGCGGGAGAGCGGCCGGCGCGTCACGGCGACACCTCCTGGTGCGCGCCGTGCGTTCCGGAGGCGGACGCCCGGACGAGGCCGACGTCGCTGCCCACCGCGCGCTCGAGGTCGGCGAGCCTTTGCGAGTACGCCGCCAGATGCGCGGCCAGGTCCAGCTCATGCATTTGCAGGTCGCGCTCGGCGTCGAGCACCATGGCGAACGTTCCGCGGCCTGCTGCGTACGAGGCGAGCGCGCTCGAGAGGGCCTGGCGCGCGAGCGGAATGAGCTGGTGGTGGAGCTGGGCCTGCCGCGTCTCGGCTTGAACCTCGGCGAAGGCGTCCGCCACCTCCGCCGCGATCCGGTTCTCCAGCGCCTGGCTGTCGGCCCGCGCCGCGGAGACGCGGGCGCCGGCCTCGGCGACGCGGGCCCGGTTCTTGCCGGCGAAGAGGGGGAGGTTCGCCTGGAGGCCCAGGAACAGGAAATCGGCGGGGCGGCTGCTGCTTCCGAACATGTGCATCTCACCGGCGGACGCCCCGAGGTCGGGCACCGCCTCGGCGTGGGCCATCCGCAGCCGAGCTTCCGTGGCGCGCGCGGCGGCGGTGGCCACCGCCAGCTCGGGTCGGTCGCGAAGCGCCTGCGCGCGGAGCTCTTCGACCGACGGTAGCGCCGGGAGGAGGCCCGGCTCCGCGGTCCTGCCGATCGCGCTTCCCGCCGGCCGATCGAGCAAGGCGACCAGCGTGGCGGCGGCGGCGCCCCGCCGGCCGCGGGCGGCTTCGCGATCGGACTGGACCTTGAGCGCCTCGCTCTCGGCGCGCAGGACCTCCGATTCTTCGCCCCGCCCGGCGGAAAGGCGAGCGGCGGACGCCGCGACCAGCGTCTCCAGGTTGCGGCCGATCTCGACGTCGATCTCCATCGTGCGATCAGCCAAAAAGAGGTCGAAGTAGGCGTGGGCGATCTGGTTCTCGATGTCGCGTTCGCGGGTGGCGGCGCCGCCGCGCGACATCTCGACCGCGGCCTGGGCTTCATCCCGCCGCGCCTCCCGCTTGCCGCCGAGCGGGAGGGTCTGGGTCACGTTCACCATCAGCGGAACGGTGGAGAGGTCGACGGGCATGTTCCAGAGCTGGACCATGAGCAGCGGATCGTCGAGAGCTCCCGCCGCCGAGGTCGCTGCTTCAGCGGCGCGGGTCTGACTCTGCAGCGCGGCGATCTCCGGATTGCGGCGGCGCGCCTCTTCGATGAGATCCGCGAGGCGAATCGGCGGGCCGGCGGGAGGTGCTGGGAGGACGGCGAGGACGAGCAACAACGGATCGAACATGGATGGACCTCGAGCGAAGACGTGGTGAGAGAGCGGAGCACGAGCGCTGGACGCCCAGCGCGCCGGCGCAGGGTGCGCTGGCGGATGTCCCGTTCGGCGAACGGGCGAGACCGATACGCGGGCGCCGCGAACGCCGGCGCCCTGGCGGTCACGGTGTGGCGCGCCTGGGCGCCTTTGCTTCCGCCCAGCTCAGATCAGAAACGAGCAGGCCAGCAGGTACCGGGGCGGGAAAGACCGCGCTGGTCCTCTGGTGGGCTTGGTCCGGGCGTCGCGAGCCTCGAAAGCGGCGCCGATGTCTCCCGCCGAAGCGGCGTCGAGACGGGCGACCGCGAAGATCGGGGCCGGGCAGCGGGTCGCGGGACCCGTGGCGGGCAGCTTGCTCGTCGCGACGACGGTGCGCTCGCAGCAGCCAGGCTCGCCAATCGACGCCTGCGGCGCGGGTTGGCTCGTCGTCGCGTCCGCCTCCGGGCAACAATCGGGCATGAGGAGCCCGGTCAACGCGCAGCGAAGGGCAAAATGGCTGGAGGTCGAGAGCGCGAAGACCAACATCGGCGCGACGAAAACGGCTCGCAGCCAGCGCGTCCACCGGGCGTTCGACACGTCTACAGGTTGACCAAGTTCGTCCTGCGGGTCAAGCGAGGTCCGGGAGAACGCACCGAGGCCTCAACGACGGAAGCCTCGGTGACGCCTGAATCGCCGGCGGGCTGCCTCAAGGCGTGGCGGTCACGTGCCGGTGGGTGCGCAGCTCGGCGCCCGACCCGATCAGGGAGACGATGAAGATGGCGATGCCGACCAGCCCGTTGTTCCACCTCGTCGCGAGCGCGCCGGTCGCGCCAAAGCCCGAGATGACCAGCCAGATCCCCACCAGCGTATTGATGAAGCGTACGCCCGGCGCACGCAGGGAGACGAACCCCACGACCACCGTAATGATGCCCAGGATCCAGGTGTTGTTGAACTGCCACGCTCTGTGGGGCCACACGAACGCGGAGATGAAAAGCCAGACGCCGAGCAGAATGTTGAGATAGCGCGCCCCTTGGTTGTTCGTCATCGTATTCCTCCTTCCGGCACTCCTTCCTGAATCGTGACCATCACGCCGGGACGTCCAAGCTCGCCCGCGGCAGGTTGGGGAGGGAGGGGCTCATCCGCAGTCGTCGGAGACCTGGTCGACGGCCGCGGAAGTGCTAGAGAGATCGGTGTGCTGAGCCTGGCGAGCGCGGTGGGGGCGGCTGTGGCGGCGTTCGTGGTCGGCTGGGTCGAGCTCGGGCCGGGCTCGGGCGTGTTGCTGGCGCTGCTGGTGGGGCCGCTGCTGGCCGTGCTGCTCATGCGCCGCACGCGCAAGCCGGTCGAGGCGGCGCGGCTCGAGATCGAGAAGCTCTTGAACGGGCGCCGCTTCGAGCGGGCCATCGAACGGCTGGACGCGATGCGGCCGCTGGCGCGCTGGCAGCCGCTGCTCGCCTCGCAGATCGACGAACAGATCGGCGCCATAAGGTACGCCGCGCTGGACGATCCGGCGGGCGCGCGGCCCCACCTCGAACGGGCGCGGCACAAGGGGGTGGAGGGCTGGGCGATGCTGGCGGCCAGCCTCTACCGGCGTGGTCACCTGGAGGAGATGGAGAAGGTGTTCGAGCGGGCGGCGCGGCGGCGGCCCAAGGAGGCGCTGCTCTGGGCGACGTACGCCTGGTGCCGGGTGAGCCGGGGAGAGCGCGCCAAGGCGCTCGACGTCCTGGCGCGCGGGCGAAGGCGGCTGCCCAAGGATGACCGGCTGCGCCGGATCCAGCTCGCGGTCCAGAACGGCAAGCGCGTGCACATGCGCGTGTTCGGCAACGAGTGGTACGCGCTCCGGCTGGAGCGGACGCCCGAGGCCGCCCCCAACGCTCCGTCGCCCAGCCACCCGGCTTTCCGCCGGCGGGGCGGCCGCGCCCGCTGAGGCGGTTCCCCGGGTCCGCTCGCCGGGCCGGACGCTAGGGGATGGGGATGAGCTCGTGACGGTGCTGTACCGGCCGCTCGGGGGTGGTCGTGAGGTTGTAGGCGGTGTTGACGAGGCAGAGATGAGAGAAGGCCTGCGGGAAGTTCCCCAGCAGGCGGCCCGAGCGCGGATCGTACTCTTCCGAGAGGAGACCGACGTCGTTGCGGAGCGCGAGCAGCCGCCCGAACAGCCGGCAGGCGTCCTCGCGCCGACCGACCTGCACGTAGGCGTCGGCCAGCCAGAAGCTGCAGGGGAGAAACGCGCCTTCGCCCGGGGGGAGCCCGTCGGCGTCCCGATCGTGGGTGCGGTACCGCATGACGAAGCCGTCCTGCAGGAGGTCCCGTTCCACGGTGCGCAGCGTGGCGGCGACGCGCGGGTCGTTCGCGGGCAAGAAGCCGACCAGGGGGATGAGAAGCAAGGAGGCGTCGACCTCCGCCTCGCCGTAGGAGCGCGTGAAGGTGCCTCGCGCCTGGTCGTACCCGCGCGCGCAAACCTCGGCGTGAATCTCGTCGCGTATCTCTTGCCAGTGAGCGATCGGCCCCCGGAGGCCGAAGCAGCGAGCCGATTTGATGGCCCGGTCGAAGGCCACCCAGGCCATGACCTTGGAGTGCGTGAAGTGGCGGGGCTCGCCGCGGATCTCCCAGATCCCGTGGTCGGGCTGGCGCCAGCGCTTCTCGAGCGACTCCAGGATCGTGGACTCGAGTGACCAGGACCAGGGATCGGGCGCGATGCCCAGCCGTCGCGCCTGGTAGAAGGTGTCGTTCACTTCGCCGAAGACGTCGAGCTGGAGCTGCTCGTGCGCGGCGTTTCCGATGCGAACGGGCTTCGAGCCGGCGAAGCCGGGCAACCAGGGCGCCTCGTATTCGGGCAGCCGTTGCTCGCCGCCGACGCCGTACATGATCTGCAGTCCGCTCGGATCGCCCGCCGCTGCCCGCAGCAGCCACTCGCGCCAGGCCACCGCTTCCGCCTGGTAGCCGCTGAGCATGAGCGCGTACAACGTGAGCGTGGCATCGCGCAGCCAACAGTAGCGGTAGTCCCAGTTGCGGGAGCTGCCGATCCACTCGGGCAAGGAGGTGGTGGGAGCGGCCACGATGCCTCCGGTCGGCCCGAAGGTCAGCGCCTTGAGCACGCGCAGGGAGGTCCCCACCGCCTCTCGCCAAGGTCCCTCGTAGGTGCACTGGGCGGACCACGCGAGCCACCACTGCTCCGTCTCCTTGAGGGCGCGGAGCGGATCGATGCGCTCGGGCAACAGGCGGTGGTGGGAGGGAAACCAGGTCAGCGTCATCGCCCGCCGCTCGCCCGCGCGAATCTCGAACTCGGCGACCGTGCTGAAGCCCTCTCCGCGCACGCCGACGTCGCTGTGCAAGCAGAGGGCGTCGGGCCCGGCGGTGAAGGTGAGGGCGCCGTTTCGACGCCGCACCCAAGGGACCACCCGTCCCGTGTCGAAGCGGACGACCAGCTCGACCTTCATGGAAACGGCGCCGGCGACCCCCTCGACCAGGCGGACGATGTCGGGGCGCTCGCGCCGGACCGGCATGAAATCGATGAGCCGGACCGTGCCCTCGTCGGTGTCGAGCTCCGTCTCGAGCACCAGCGTCTCGCCCCGGTACCGGCGACGAACGGCGCGGATCTCGCCGGCGGGGGCGATTTGCCACCGCCCGTTGCCGCGATCGCCGAGCAGGGCCGCGAAGCAGGCACCCGAGTCGAAGCGCGGAAAACAGACCCAGTCGATCGATCCGCTGCGGTCGAGCAAGGCGGCCGTCTGGGTGTCGCCGATGACGGCGTAATCCTCGATCCGTCTATCCATGAGCTGTGACTGAGGCATTCGATGTCGAACGTGGTCACTGCCGGCCGGCCGGCAATCACCCTCGGCGCGGCGGGCCCACCCCGGAGGCTCGGCGGCGGCGCGAGGGGAGGGTCGGCCGGGGTCGCGAGACTGTTGCGGAGCTGTTTCGATCAAGTGCGTGTTCCAGATCGGCCAAGGCGTGAATACCTTCTAGCGAGAAAATGACCACCGGCTCACGGCGCGATCGAGGCTACCGGATCTTGGAAGCGGCGTGGCGGTCGGGCATGAGCCCTTCGCGGAGTTCCCAGAGATGAGCGCCCCCGGCTACGTGGTCGACCTTCCGCGCGAGCTGCCGCTGCCGCCGCGTCCGGGAGAGCCCGCCGTGCTGGCGCGGCCGCTCTCGGTCATTCGGGAGATGCTCGGGATGCTCGACACGCTCACCATCGCCGGCCAGCGCCACTTGATGGAGAAGGTGGTCGGATTCGTGGAGGCCTGTGCGCGTGCTGCCGTCACCCATCCGAACGCCCGCCGCCGGGAGACGGTGTTCGAGTTGGTCGTCCAGCTGCGAAAAGAATCCGAGCGCCTCGTCCCGGATTCGGTTCGTTTCACCGCGCAGGCCGAGAAGCTGATGGCCTTGCTCGGCCCGTCGAGGTAGTGGCCGTCCCGGCGCCCGGCTCATGTGTCGCAGATCATCGGAGGCGCGGCTCCGGGAGCTGCGCGCCATCCGGCGGCAGCTGGCCAAGTCGTAGCTCAGTCCCCGTCGCCCGAAGGGTCACTTGGAGATGACGAGGAGGGCCACCGAGTTGGCGGCCAGCGTGAGCCCGCTGAGCATTCCGTTCGTCAGCGCCAGGGAGGTGTCCGCCGCCGGGGCGGCTCCGGCGACCATCCGGTAGACCTGCGCGGAGCCCGTCGCGGCGAAGTTCTCCAGCGTGACCGAGAGGCCCGCTTGCGCGGCGCCGCTGATGTTCACCAGCATGACCCAGACTTTGGTCGGCGCGGTCGGCGAGTCCGACGCGGCGTAGACGTTGACGCCTGCATTGGGGCTGGCGGCGCCGATCGAGACCCCGCCGAAGCGCGCCCCGTTGCCGTCGTAGTTCCGGTACATGGCCATCGCGTTGTAGATGGGCAGGTGGGTCGATCCGTTCACCAGCGTCGTCCAGTACGCCGCCACTTGATACCCGAGCCGCCCGTACATTCCGAGGATGTCGGCCTCTTGCGTCCCCGTGCTGGCGTCCGGCGTGCTCCCGTTGGTGCCGTCGTTGTTGACGCTGTACTCGCTGACGCAGATGCCGGTGCCGGGATAGGTCGAGTTGATCCACCCCTGGACGTGCGGAACGACCGAGCTCGACGTCGAGTCCCAGAGAGCCGAGGTGTCTCCCAGACCCTTGCCCGGGAAGGGGTAGTGCATGTCGACACAGTCGAGCGGTCGGACGTGCGTCGAGGCCTCCTGGGCGGCGCCCATTTGCAGGAGCGCCATCGTCAGCGAGTTGGTGACGCTGTACGGCCCCGCCGGGTTGCCGCATTCGATGTTGGGGATCGCCACCAGGTCCTGGGGATTCTCCGTGGACATGAAGAGGACGGAGGCGCTCGGGTCGGCCGCCTTGATGGCCTTCGCGTAGGCCATCGTGCGGTTGATGAAGTCCTGGTTGAGGCTGACCTGGATGCTGGCGTTGGTCGTGTAGAAGGGCTCACACGAGGTGCCCGGCGGATAGAACGACGGGTAGATGTCCGTGCGGAGGTGCTGCCAGTTGTCGGGCTCGTTGTCGAGCTGGTAATACCGGACGCCGCCGCTGGCGGCCGTTCCGAACGTCGACACCAGGTGGGTGACCCAGTCGCCCATGAAAGACGTGTCGAGCAGGCTCGATCCCCGGTCGACCACCTCTTCTTCGGACGCCCCCAGCGTCTGGCAGCAGTCCGAGATCTGGCTGCTGCCCGCGCAGTCGGGCGTGCCCGGGTTCGGCGTGGCCACGCTGGCGACCCAGCCGGTGATGGGGATGGTCATCAGCGTGTCGGCGTGCTGAGCCATGTTGTAGTGGACGAACTGGTCCGAGCTGGTCTTGAGCGTGTTGTCGGGCGCGGGGGAGGTGAACCGCCCCGTATAGTTCGCGCAGTTCCAGTCGGTGCCCGCGTTGGAGACGTCGATCTTCCAGTTGTACGAGCTGGTCGCGTCACCGCCCCAGCGGTTGAGCGCGGCGAGCTTCATCGAGTCGTCGTCGTTGAAGGCCACGCCGTAGATCGCGGGGGAGATGGCCGTCAGCTGGGAGCTCGCGTCGACCACCACGCTGGTCGTGCTCGCGGAGGCGACGCAGGTCTGCGCGGGCCCGCAGAGCTGCGAGGGCGGGCACCCGCCGCAGGTGTGCCCGCAGCCGTCGTCGCCGCAGGTCTTCCCCATGCAATCGGAGGTACAGCTCACGCCGGTCGATCCGCCCGACGGTCCGCTCCCCCCGGTCCCGGGCGAGGTGCCGCCCGTGGCGCCCGGGCCGGATCCACCTTGGCCCGTCGGCATGGTGGTCGTTTTGCCGCTGTGCGCGCCGCAGCCGAGGAGGGGCGCGAGCGCGACCAGGGAGACCAGCAATTTCATCGGGGCGGACATGGGTGGTCAGGCCAGGATCTCGAAGCTGTGCCCGGAGATCAAGCGGCGGCCGCCGCGCCTCGGGCGGCGGCGCGCGGTGTCACCACCTCAGCGAGGCGGCGGCGCGCGTCCGGTGTCGGTCGCCAGGCCGGCCAGCCGCTCGATGGTCGCCTCGTCGGCCAGCAGCTCTTCGATCGTCTTGCCGGTGCGATAGCTCCAGTTCGAGGCGCCCACGGTTCCGGGGGTGTTGATGCGCTCCCGCCGTCCCAGCGCATCCTGAAACGACACGAGCGCGATGGTCGAGGGGGCCTGGTAGATCGCGCGCAGGATGAGATCCCGGGTCGCGTCGTCGAAGGGCTTCTCCGGAGCGAGGTGCTCGAGCGCGGGGATCTCGCGCAGCGCCTGGCGCTCCTCGGGCGAGAGCCGGTCGTACCACGCGGCGGTCGTGTCGGTGTCGTGGGTGGAGTTGGTGGCCACCGAGGTCTCCGGCCAGGAGGCCGGGTCGCGGAACTTGTCGCCGTCCTTCTCCCAGCGCAGCACGCGGTAGCCGGGGATGCCGATCTTCTCCAGCGAGGGGCGCAGGAACGGCGGGACGGCGCCCAGGTCCTCCGCCACCGCTTCGCCCCAGCGGTTCATCACCCGCATGATCCGCTCGCCGAGCGCGATCTGCGCCGCCTCGTCGGCGGGGCTGAACCCCCGGGTCTCGCCGTCGAGCGAACGGACGAACGTCCGGTAGAAGCCGAGCGCGTGATCGACCCGGTACGAGCCGTAGAGATCGCCGGCGCGCATCGAGCGCCCCTTGATCCAGGCGAAGTCGGCCCGCTCCAGGGCCTCCCAGTCGTAGGCCGGCAGGCCCCAATCCTGGCCGTCCGGCGACCCCTCGTCGGGCGGCGCGCCGACGCGCTGGTCGACGCGAAAGAGGTCGCGGTTCGTCCAGACGTCGGCCGAGTCGAGGCCGGGGACGAAGGGGAGGTCGCCCATCAGCTCGACGCCCAGCGCGCTCGCCTCGCGGCGCGCCCGGTGCCACTGCAGGTCGAGCTGCCACTGCACCCACTCGGCGCGCAGGATGGCGTCGTGGTGCTCGGCGCGCGCGGCGGCGATGGCCGCGCGCTCGCGCTCGCGCAGCGGCTTGGGCCATTCGAGCCACCCCTTGCCGAAGCGTTCGTGCAGCACGGCGAAGAGCGCGTAGTCGTCCAGCCACGACCGGTGGTCCTTGATGAAGCCGGCGAGCTGGCGCGCCCGGGCGCTCTTCTTGTTCCACTCGTCGCGCAAGAATCGATCGAAGGCCAGCCCGATGACCCGGTCCTTCACCGCGCTGACCGCGTTCCAGTCGACGGTAGGGGTACCGGCCAGCGCCTCGAGGCGGCGCTCGAGGTCGTCCCCCAGCGCCTTCCGGCCGCCCGCCGCCGCGAAGTCCTCACACTCTTCGGGGGCGAGGTAAACCGGATCGAGCGCGAACGCCGAGGCGGCGGCGTAGGGGCTTCGATCGGCGGCGTTGGCCTGGTTCACGGGGAGCAGTTGCAGGATCGAATAGCCCGCCTTGGCCGCCCAGCCGGCGAACCTGGGGATGTCGGCGATGTCGCCGACGCCCCAGCTCGCCTGGGAGCGCATCGAGAAGAGGGGCAGGGTCACGCCGGCGCGGCGCCGGCGGCGCTGGCGCTGCTGGCGCTGCACGCGCGAGGGGGCGGCCACCGCCTCGCGGGCGACCTCGGCGGGCAACGGCTGCCGAAACAGCGCCAGGGAGCGGGGCCCGACCTCGTAGGCCCCGGAGAACCGCCCCTCGCGGTTGGCGTTCGAGGTGTCGGCCTCCAGGAACCACTCGGCCCCGAAGTCATCGGCCAGGCGGAAGGTGATCGGCTCGTGATGGGCGTTCATGAGGATCAAGAGCCCGTCGTCGACCAGGCGGTGCCCGCGGGCGTCGACCATCCGGATGGCGTCGCCGCCGAGCATGAGACCGAACGAGGTGATCCAGGGCTTCTGCCAGTCCTCGGGCGCCATCTCGCTGCCGTCGGGGCGCAGCCAGGCCAGGTCCTTGAACTGCGAGTCCCAGATGAAGTCGCCCATCAGGAAGCGGCTCAGCCGGAGGACGCCGTGCTTGCGCCGCAGGGCGATGAGGCGGCGGGTGAAGTCGAGCAGGGCGCGCCGCCGGTCGTCGAGGTCCCAGTCGAACCAGGAGAGCTCGTTGTCCTGGCAATAAGCGTTGTTGTTGCCGCGCTGGGTGCGGCCGATCTCGTCGCCGCCGAGCAGCATCGGCACGCCCTGCGAGAAGAGCAGCGTGGCCAGCATGTTCCGCTTCTGGCGCTCGCGCAGCTCCACGATCTGCGGGTCGTCGGTCTCTCCCTCGACGCCGCAGTTCCAGGACTGGTTGTCGTCGGCGCCGTCCTGGTTCCCCTCGCCGTTGGCCTCGTTGTGCTTGCCGCCGTAGGAGACGAGGTCGTGCAGCGTGAACCCGTCGTGCGCGGTGACGAAGTTGATGCTCGCCTGCGGCGGCCGCCGATCGCCCTGATAGAGATCCGCCGAGCCGGTCAGCCGGTAGCCGACCTCCGAGGCCAGGTTCTGGTCGCCTTTCCAGTAGCGCCGGAGCGCGTCCCGATAGAGCCCGTTCCACTCGCGAAACGGCTGCGGGAAGTTCCCCACCTGGTAGCCGCCGAGCCCGGTGTCCCACGGTTCGGCCACCAGCTTCACCGCCGAGAGCACCGGGTCCTGATCGATCACCTGAAAGATGGTGGCGTTGCGGCTGTACTCGCCCTGACCGGTCCGTCCCAGCGTGGTCGCCAGATCGAAGCGGAACCCGTCGACGTGCAGCTCGGTCACCCAGTGGCGGAGCGAGTCGAGGATCAGCCGCGCCGCCTCGTGGCTCCCGGCGTTGACGCTGTTGCCGGTGCCGGTGAAGTCGAGGTAGTAGCGCGCGTCGGGCATCAGCCAGTAGTAGGTGGCGTTGTCGACGCCGCGCAGGCTGAGGGTGGGGCCGAGGTGGTTCCCCTCGCAGGTGTGGTTGTAGACCACGTCCAGGAGCACCTCGATGCCGGCGCCGTGGAGCGCCTTGACCATCGCCTTGAACTCGGCGACCTGCGCGCCCGGCGCGCGCACACTCGCGTAGCGCTGCTCCGGTGCGAGGTAAGCGAGGGAGCTGTACCCCCAGTAGTTGGAGAGGCCGCGCTCCCGCAGGAACCCGTCGTCGACGAACTCCTGCACGGGGAGCAGCTCGATCGCCGAGACCCCCAGCTTCTTGAGGTAGTCGAGCATCTTCGGGTGCCCGAGGCCGGCGTAGGTCCCGCGCAGGGCTTCGGGGAGGCCCGGGTGCTTCATGGTGAAGCCGCGGACGTGCGTCTCGTAGATGATGGTGTCCCGCCAGGGCGTGCGCGGCGGCCGGTCGTCGCCCCAGTCGAAGCGCGGATCGACCACCACCCCCTTGGGGACCCCCGCCGCGTCGTCGCGCTCGTCGAACGACAGATCGGCCCGCTCGTCGCCCGGCTTGTACCCGGTCAGCGGCTGCTTCCAGTCGACCTCGCCGAAGACGGCCTGGGCGTAGGGATCGACGAGCAGCTTGTTCGGGTTGCACCGGTGCCCGCGCGCGGGCGCGTAGGGGCCGTGCACGCGGAAGCCGTAGAGGGTGCCCGGCTGCAGCTCCGGCAGGTAGCCGTGCCAGGTGTGCCCGGTGACCTCGGGGAGATCGAAGCGTTCGAGCTGGCGCGCCGGATCGGCCG
Source organism: Polyangia bacterium (assembly GCA_035607055.1). Classification (GTDB taxonomy): domain Bacteria; phylum Myxococcota_A; class Polyangia; order Fen-1088; family Fen-1088; genus JADGRB01. The sequence continues at coordinate 20,807 of DATNDC010000178.1, read as the reverse complement.
GGTCGTAGAGGCAGACCTCGACCCGCGTCGCCACGTGCGAGTAGAGGGCGAAATTGACGCCGCGGCCGTCGAACGTGGCGCCCCGTGGGAGGGGCGAACCCGGCCAGACCTCGCGCATTCCGAGTCAACGTAAGTACGTTCGGCGCGAATGCTTGGGTTTCTCGGAGGCCCGGCGTGAGTCGACCTTCCGACCGGTCAATCGATGATCAGGGTGAGATGGGACGGGAGGCGAAGGGAATCATGGGAATGCATCTTCACGAAGTCCACGCGGCGTCGGTTCACGCGCCGCTGGTGACGCTGCCGATGGCCGCGCTCGTCGACGCCGCGGCGTCGATCTCGGGCGACCGGCAGACGGCCGCGCTCGGACGAAAGCTGTGGTGGCTGGGCGTCGGCGCGGGCGCCCTGGCCGGGGTGGCGGGGCTGGCCGCCTCTCAGGAGATCAAGGCGGAAGACAGCCGCACCGAAGACATGATGTGGCTGCACGGCGCGGCCAACTTCGCCGTCGTGCTGGGCGCGACCGGGATGGCCCTCTGGCGCACCTTCCGGCGGCCCAGCCTGGGCACCGCGGCGGTGGGGCTGGGCGCCTGCGGGATCGCGGTTTACACCGCCTATCTCGGCGGCGAGATGGTGTACGCGCGCGGCGTCGGCGTGCGAACGATGCCCTGGATCGCGCCGACCGGCGTCCGGGAGAGCCCCGCGCTCACCTCGGCGCGCGCGCCCGGCGCGTTCGTGCGGGACGCGGCCAAGGGGTTCGCCTGGCTCGTGCGCCGCACGCTGGGCCTGCTCGCCGGACGCGCGCCGCTGAGCCGGGGCGCGTACGGCATCGAGAAGATCGATCGGCCTGACGAGATCGGTGCCGGCGCAGTCGGGGTCGAGGTCAACCCCTAGCGTCGGGCCGGCGGCGCCGCCCCCGGCCGGCCCTGGCGTCGGGAACGTGTTGACTCGATCGGCCGCCTGGGCGTCATCTATCGTCCAGCCGTGAGCCAGCGACCGACCAGCTCGACCGTGACCAGGGTCGCCATCGTGGAAGACCATGCCATGGTCCGCGACGGGCTCGCCAACCTGCTCGCCAGCACCGGCCGCTTTCAGGTGGTCGGCACCGCGGCGACGGTGAAAGGCGCGCTCGTGCTCATCCGGACCGTCGCGCCGGACGTGCTGGTGGCCGATCTGTCGCTCGAGGATGGGAACGCCATCGAACTGCTGCGGGCCTTGAAGCGGGACGGCCACGGCACACGCGCGCTGATCCTGACCGGGTTTCGCGACGACTTTTCCGTCTCGGAGGCGCTGAGGGCCGGCGCGGCGGGGTATGTCTTCAAACACCAGCCGACCAGCGAGATCCTGGGCGCGATCGACAAGGTGGCGGCCGGCGAACGGTACCTGCCTCCGGCGCTGGCCGCGCGCCTGCGCGACGACGACTCCGGCGGGGTGGAGGGCAGTTTTCTGGAACGGCTCACGCGGCGTGAACGGGAGATCTTTCATCTGGTCGTTCGCGGGGGCGGGACCAAGACGATCGCGCGCGATCTCGGCCTCAGCCTCAAGACCGTCGACACCCACCGCACGAACATCAACCGGAAGCTCGGCGTGCGGACGACCGCGGCGCTGATCCGCTTCGCCGCCGCTCACGGCGTCGACCTCGAGGGCGCGTCTGCCCCGCCGGCGCCACATCCGCCGCGCGGCTGATCGATCGTCGAACCGTCCGTCGAACCGTCGACCGCGGCTGCGGCGGGTCGAAAAGCTCGCCTGCGCCTTGTCGGTCGGCGAGAGGTGTTTAGAAGAGCGGGGTTTCCTCTCCATGCAGATCACATTTCGCAACGAGGCCGCGGCGACAGCGGCGGTGAAAATCATCAATCGCTACGGGTACGCCGCCTCGGCGCGTGGGTCGGTGGTCCTGACGGATTGTCCGCCGCTGCTGGCCGTGCCGGCGGTTGGTCGCGGCGTCGGCCTCCATCAGATGCAGGAGGTGAAATTCGACGTTGCCCCCCGCGCCGTTCAGGCCGCGTAGTCCGTCGGAGCTTTCGGCGCGCTCCCCACTGTCGGTCGAGGATGCGGGTACTGGGATTCGTGGTCGCGCGCGCGTCGCTTTGCGCGCGGCCGGCGTGAAGTTTTCTCCTCTCACCCCTTCCCACCGGACGAGCGACGCCCATGTTGGGCGCCCACAGGAGGAGATGATCATGTCAGTGAATGCGCGTTCGATCGTGGTGCTGGTGGCTTTCCTCGCCGGGGCCGGGGTGGGCGGGGCCGGTTGCTCGAGCTCGTCGACCAGCAGCGACGGCGGGATGGGCGGGTCGGGAGGGAAGGGAGGCACCTTCGGTGGCACCGGCGGCACGGCGGCGGGCACCGGCGGCACGTCGGCGGGCACCGGTGGCGGCGCGGGCCAGGCCGGGACCGGCGGCACGGCGGGCGCTGGCGGCAACGGCGCTGCGACGGGCGGCGCGGGCGGCCAGACCGACGCCGGCGCGGTCGGCGGTCAGGCCGCCGGCGCTGGCGGCAACGGCGGCATGTGATTCCGGGGGCGGAGAGGGGAGACGGCGCTCTCGGCGTCGCTAGCTTCCCGCGCGCCCCTCGGTACCCTGGCGGGCGCTCTCTTCACTGGAGCGGTCGGGCGAGAAGGGTGGCGGCGCGTCGCCCTCGAGCAGCGGGAGCTCGCCGTGCACCGCCCGCGCCAGTTGGAGGATCTGCCGGTACAGCACTTGCCAGTCGTCCCATCCGACCTGCAGCGCCTTCAGATCGCCGGTGACGCGATCGAGCTCGCGCAGCATGACCTCATCGCGGCTGGATCCCCTCGGATCGGCGTCGTAGCGGCGCCAGAGGGGGCGCAGCCGGCGTTCCAGCGCCAGGGCCTTCGGCTCCGTCGTCTGCAACCCGTCGGTGTGGACGACCGACTCGGCGATGAGGCCGTGGGCCCAGGTCAGCTGCTCGGGGTTGCCGCGCAGCAGGAGCCCGCTCGGGTAGAGCGACATCCTCAGCCCGTCGCTCTCGAAGTGTTCCAGCCGCGCGGGCACGTGCGACCGGAGGGCGTCGCCGCCCAGCCACGTCAGCAGGTGAAGCGGCGTCGACATCCACCAATCCGGCTCGGCGGGGCGAAACGAGAACCCCTGCCGGTTCAGGACCTGGCAGACCTCGCGCGCCACCTGATCGTACGCGGGCGCGTCCATGACCAGCGGGATGTCGAGCACCTTCTTCCTGCGGATCAGTGCCGCGAAGCGCATCGCCGGGACCGAAAGGACGAGGATCCCGAACGACACCGTCAGCCCGACGGTGAGGGGGAAGCCGCGCAGGATGCGCAGCACCAGCGGGCCCCGGCGCGCCGCCGGAGGTGACCTGATGGTCACCGCCACGCCGACCCCGACGGGTAGCAGAACCGCGACCGCGATCCACGCCAGGCGGACCGTCCAGTCCGGGACGAAGTCGGGCAGCGGAATCATCGACAGGATCTGGACCGCCAGCTTGGGCCGCGCGATCCCGAACAGCAGCACCGGCCAGGCGATCGCCACACCCACGAGCGCGGTGTAGAGCGTCCGCTGGCCAGCCGTCGGTCGGCCGAAGAGGGCCTCGACCGCCCATCCTCGCCAGAACCGGCGGATGATCGCCATCCCCTCAACCTAGAGACGGCGGCTTGATTTCACAGACGGCCGAGGGACCGAAGCGCCCGATGCTTCACGACACGAGCTTGAGGCCGATCAGCGAGAGGATCAGGGTCGACAGGAACGTGAGCCGCCAGACCGTGAGGGGATCCCCGAACAGCACGATGCCCACGGCCGCGGTGCCGAAGGCGCCGATCCCGGTCCAGACGGCGTACGCGGTCCCTAGGGAAAGGTCCCGAGTCGCCAGGTTCAGGAGCCCGAAGCTGGCCAGCGCGCAGATCGCGAAGCAGACGTTGAAGGTCCAGTTTCGAAAGCCGTTCGACAGCTTCATGAAGGTGGTGAAGCCCATCTCGGCCAGTCCCGCGGCGAACAGATAGGTCCAGGGGCTGAGGTGCAGCAAGGATCGCGCGCCGTTCATTCCGGATGAAGGTAATCAGGCCTGTCGGGTAGTTGTCGAGGAATATGGCCGAGTCCGCCGGGGGGAGCCGCGCGCCGGCCACCGCTACCTGGCCGCCGTCGCGCGCTTAGCTTTAGGCTCATGGCGATCCTGCAGGCCTTGCTGACGCTGCTCGGGCGGTCGGCGGGCAAGGTCCTGAACGCCATCTTCGGTTGGGCCGTGCGCGCGCTGTTCGGCCAGACCTCGTCGCGCGAGCAGACCTTCCTCTCGGCCGTGGTGGCCGCCGCCGTGGCCTGGCCGGTGCTGCTGGTGGGCATCGCCTTTCCCAAGATCGCCGCGCTCCTGCTGGCGTTCGTCCCGCTCTCGCACCGGGTGCCGAGCTGGATCGTCCGCCTCGTCTGGCTGAGCCTGGCGGTGCTCGTGCCGGTGGCCGTCGGCCTGGCGCTGGCGGCGAAGGCGCCGCCCCACGCGCCGCGAGAGTCGTTCGGCAAGCGCATGGCCCGAGGTTTTCCCATCACCGTCGGGCTGGCTGTCGCCTTCATCATCATGTTCGTCTCGGTGCCGGTCATGCGGTTCGCGGCGCTGGTGCGCCGGTTCGAGAGCGCCGACGTCCCGCTGGTGACCACCGCCGCGACGTACGACGAGGTGGCCGAGCGAATCTGGCGCGTGCTCGCCCGCCACGGGTTCGGGCTCGGGCCCGCGGAGCCGGGCTGGTGGGTCACCGCGCCGATCCGGATCCTGACCTGGTTCGGTGGCGAGGCCTTCCGGGCCTACCTGCCGAACCACCTCGCCCACTTCGTGGCTTCGGACCTCGAGCTGTCGCTCTATCCGAGCGGCGCCCTCCTGCGTGGCCGGAAGGACAAGGTGACCTGGGCCCACGGCCTCATCGCCGAGACGGTGGTCCACAGCGCGGGGCTCGAGACCGGCGCCCCCGAGGCGCAGGCGCTGGAGAGGGACCTCCGGCGGCTCTGGAAGATCTACGACGAGAATCCGACCGCGCACGCGGGTTCGCCGAGCCTGCTCGCGCGGCTCGACGAGATCGCGCACAGGCTCGGCGACCTGTCGGTCTCCTTCGACGACTGGCAGGTCCTCTACCGGCAGATCCTGCAGGTGGAGAGGGCGACGCGCGGCGAGAGACAATTGCTCGACGACGAGGCGCCGGCGGCGATGGCCGGCGGCGCCCGGGAAGGGGAGGGGGTCATGGCGGTGAGAGCATCGGGATCGGGGAGGTCGGCAGGCGCCCTGGAGAGGGTCGGCACCGGCGCGCTGGTGAAGGAGATCGTGTCGCAGGTCGAGCTCTTGGCCCGCAAGGAGGTCGAGCTCGCCAAGACCGAGCTCCGCGCCGACGTACGCCGGGAGGCGCGCGTCGCGGGCGGGCTGGGGCTGGCGGCCGTGACGGCCTTGATCACCGTCGTCCTCCTGCTCGTCACCGCGGTGCTGGCGCTGTCGCTCGTGCTGCCCGGGTGGGCGGCCGGGTTGATCGTCAGCGGCCTCACGCTGGCGGTCACCGCGGTGGTGGGTCTGGTGAGCTGGTCGCGGCGCCTGCGCACCCCGATGGCGCGCACCCGCCAGACGCTGAAGGACGACCTCACCTGGGCGCGGGAGCGGCTGGCGTGAGCGGCGCGGGGGAGGGGACCGGCGGCGGGTCGGGCGAGGCGCGCGGCGCCGAGCTGCAGAGGGAGATCGAGCGGATCCGGGGCGACCTCGCGCGCACCGTCGGCGAGCTGGATCGCCGCCGGCACGCCCTGACCGACGTCCCGGGGCAGCTCCGGCGTCACCCGGGCCCGGTCGTCCTGCTCGCGGCCGCGGTGCTCGGGCTGGCGGCCGGCGCGATCACCTGGGGCGTCGCGCGGCGGCGCCGGCGAAACGAGATCGGGGCCCGCCTCGGCCGCCTGCGCGAGGCGCTCGAACGCATGGTGGCCAAGCCGAACCGGGTGGCCACCGATCTCGGGGTCGGCAGGAAGATCCTGGCCGCCGCGGGCACCGCCGGCGCTTCACTGCTGGCCAAGAAGCTGGTGGCGCGTGCCCTCGAGCGCCGGCCCGCGCCGGCCTCCGAGACCGATTAGTCGAAGCGGAGCTCGAGGTAGCCGCGGGCGATCGTCTGCGCGTCGGCTGCCTCGAGGTCGACGCGCAGGTTCGACGGGCGCCGGGCCGGCAGCCTGAAGTAGAGGAACCCGGAGGCGCTGGCGCCGCTCGCCAGCGTGCCTTCGGGTAGCAACTCTCCCGTCCCCGGCGCGACCCCCAGCTCGCTCGGGAGGAGCGCGCCGTCGGTCATCAGATCGTCGGAGAGCGCGAAGTCCCGGTAGCGGATCTGCAGCGGCGTCCGTCCGCGGTTGGCGACCGTGACCCAGACAGGGACCACGCCCGATCGCACGATGGGCGTGCTCGTCGACGGTGGCGGGCGGATCGAGAGGGTGACGCCGGCGCCGACGAGATGTGTCTCCGGCGCCACCCGGGGAATGCCGGGGTGCCGGCACGACGTGGCGAGGGCGAGCGTCGCCAGGCTCACAAAGCTCACAAAGCATCCGAGCGGAGACCCCCCGCTCGGCCGCAGCCCGCCCCGTCCCGCCATCCCCTCTACAGGATAAGCACGATTGATCGACGTCAGATCCCCGCGGCTCTCACCGGGTGCCTCCGTCGGCGGGATTGGTCCCGGACACGGTTCCGCCCATGACGACGACGCTGACCGTGGCCTGGGCGGGCGCGTTGCCGGTCCCCACCACCTGGGCGCCGCTGTCGAGGTGCAGCGACACGGTCAGTTGGTGATTTCCGCCCAGGCTGGCCGCGGGGCAGAGGGCGAAGTTGGCGAACAACATCGACGTCGAGGTGTTGGCGGCCGTCGGCGTGATGGCGTTGTAGGTCTGGTTGGGCTGATTGCAGGCGGCGCCGTCGATGTTGAGATAGGCCTGGCCGCAGGTGGTCGAGCTGCCGCACTGCCCTTGCTGCTGCAAGGAGAAGTTCGAGGCCGAGAAGTTGAGCGCGTACGTGTCGTCGGGCATCAAGGTGATCGTCGCGCCCGGTTGAACCCCGTTGATGGTGACCTGAGCGGGGCCGCTGCTCGACGAGCCGCACCCCACGAGCACCAGACCCATCCACGCCAAAAATGCCCCACGTCCCATCGCGCGCCTCCCCTCATTCGTCGACCGCGTCTTCAGTGGCGCGGTCCCTTCCGCCAACGATGGGGCTTTGGCGCGCAGATGAAATACGGGAAGGCCTGAACGTCAGGGAGGGGGTCAGGCCGCCCGCAGGCCGCGCGTCTGCAGGTCGACCAGCGCCGCGTCGTGGCCGCCCGCCCGCAACAGCGACCCGTGCGTGCCGCGTCACATCGGCGCGCGGGGCTCGCAGATGTTGGCCAGGGTGATCGTCACGTCGTGCGAGACCCGGCTCGATCGGCGCGGGCTTCCGTCTCCGGCGGCGCGCACCACGTCGGCGAGCGAGAGGATTCCCACCGGGTGCCCGTCGACGTCGAGCACCGGAAGGCGCCGGACCTGATGGCGGCGCATGAGATCCTCGGCGGAGGCGACCTCGTCCTCGGCCATGCAGGCGTGCAGCTCCCTCGACATCGCGTCGGAGACGGGGATGGTGCTGGGCGAGCGATCTTGAAGCACCGCGGAGATGCAGATGTCCCGATCGGTGATCATGCCGATCGCGCGACCGCTGTCGTCGACCACGGGGATCGCGCCGCAGTCGCATTCCCACATCAGCCGCCCGGCGGTCGAGGCGCGATCGTTGAGGTTCACGGTCATCACGTTCCTGGTCATCAGGTCCTCGATCCTCATGGCGCGGCTCCTTCCGTTGCTCGGCGTTGCGCCCGGCAACGTCGTGTCGCGCGCCTGAAAGTCAATCCCGGCCCGCGGCCGAGCCGGCGCAGCGATGGGCCGGAACCTCGGCGATCGGCGTCAGCTCTGCTCGACGGTTCGCTTGAGGCCTTCCAGCATGGTGTTCCAGTTGCGGCGTGATTCCCGGCGGGCCTCTTCGCTGCCGTTGCCGTCCTGCGAGAGATCGACGTGGACCGCCCCGTCCTCGCGCTCGAGGTGGATCGTGACCGTGTGATAGCTCTCCGGTCGATCGGGGGCGCCGGAGAGCGGGCTGAAGTGGCTGTAGCGCAGTCGCTTCCCCTGTTGAATCTCCAGGATCCGTCCCTTGTCCTCGAACGACTTCCCCTTCCACTCGCCCTTCCAGACGATCGGGCTGCCGACGCTCCAGTCGGAGACGACCTCGGCGACGAACATGTACTGTTTGATCTGCTCCGGGTTGGTGAGGGCCTCCCAGACCTGGGACACGGTCCCCCGGATGGTGATGTCTGCCTTGACGCTGAGGACTTCCGACATGGCGTCACCCCGCGCGATTTCGGTTTGTGGTGCGCGAACGACTTCGCGACAACGCCCTCGGGAGCGCCGGTGAGCCGGCGGCTCCGAGGGCGTCGCAAAGCAGGATCATGACAGTCGTTTACTGAGTGGTCCCAGCCCCGCTGTTCGACGGGGATGACCCGCTCGGCTGCGAGGGACTGCCCGAAGGCGATCCCGGCGGCGTGGTCCCGGGACCGGTCGTCCCCGAGCTACCCGGCTGCGTCGACGTGCCCGTGCCGGACGTGCCCGTCCCGCCGTACGTGCCGGTCCCGGTTCCACCCGAGGTTCCGGTCCCGGTTCCACCCGAGGTTCCGCTCCCGGTCCCGCTGGAGGTTCCGGTCGCGCCGCTGCTCGAGCCGCTCTGGCCGGTTCCGTAGTCGTTCGTCCCGCTACTTCCCGGCGCCGGCGTTCCGGCGCTCGAGCCGCTCGGGCTCGCGGTCCCGCCGGTCGGTCCCATTCCGCTGTTCATCTCGCCGGGGCTGCCCGGGTTGCTCGGGCTGCCGGCGCCCGGGTTCGTCGATCCGGAGCTGGTTCCCGCTTGCGCCAGTCTCCACCCATTGAGCGGCGCCCCGGCCGTCGCAGCCGAAGCGCGCGCCTGCTTTTCGACCGAGATCTGTTGCGCGCACGCCGGAGCGTGGTTCGCCATGGCCATCGCGACAATTAAAATCATTCGATTCCTCCTAGGAATGAATGTGGGACGCCCGGTCATCATGGCCAGACCCGACTGGGCCACGGCGGTGGCGCGAGCAGACGCTTCCCGGTCTGAGAGGCGGGGCGAACCTGGTCAGGTCGTCCGCGTGGTTCCCGCGCGCACGAGGTGAACGATCAGGCTGAGCACGGCCAAGGCGATCAGAATGTGAATCGCCGCCGAAGCCACGTGGAACAGCGTGAAGCCGCAGATCCAGGCGATGGCGAGAACGATGGCAAGGGCGAGAAACATGGTTGGCCTCCAAATACGTCAGTTACCTACGAAGTAAAGGTAGTCATGGTCGGCGCGCGGCGATCTCGTCGGGTGGCCGGCGCCGGGCGCCGTCTCAACCGGGGCCGCGGTCGCAAACGACCTCGAGATCGCCCTCCAGGCGCTCGACGTCCACCCGGGTGTCATCGCGGCCGGTGCGCCGGAAGCGGAGGGTCACGGTCGCTCGTCCCACCCGGAGGTCCCGCAAGGTGAGCTCGGGGAGCCAGTCAGGCAGCAGCGGATCGACGAAGAGAACCCGCTTCGGCGCGAACGGCGCCAGGCCGAGGAGAGCCTGCACGAGCGCGACGATCGCCGACGCGGACCAGGCCTGGGGCGCGTTGGCGCGCGGATAGAGTCCGGGGAAGGGGTGTTCCGCGTCGCGCCGGTGGCCGCCGAACAGCTCGGGCAGACGGCGCCCCGGATAGAGGGTCGCCGCTTCGAACTGGGCGCGGGCCAGGCGATGCAAGTGGTCGCGAAAGCGGAACCGGCCGAGCCCGCGGGCGATGAGGGCGTTCTCGACGGGCCAGACCGAGCCCCGGTGATAACTGAAAGGATCGTAGGCCGGGTGGCGGTCCGAGAGCGTCCGGATGCCCCAGCCCGAGAACAGGTCGGGCTTCATCAGGCGCGCGGCCAGCCGGGCGGCCCGCGGCTCGTCGACGATGCCGGTGCCGAGACAGTGGCCGGGGTCCGAGGCGATCGTCGAGATGGGCCGCCGGGCGGGATCCAGACCGATGGCGAAGGTCCCGGCGCGCTCCAGCCAGTAGACCTCGTTGAACCGGCGCTTGAGGGTCGCGGCCGCCTCGGCGAACTTCCGCGCCTGGACCGCGTCGCCCATCCCGTCGAGCACGTTCGCCATCGCCATCTTCGCGGCGTAGGCGTAACCCTGCGTCTCGCAGCTGGCGATCGGGTCCGCGACCTGCCCGCCGTCGGGATAGACGATCGCGTCGTCGGAGTCCTTCCAGATCTGGTTCTTGGCGCCCTGGGCGGAGCGCGTCTGGAACTCGTAGAATCCGTCGCCGTCGAGGTCGGCGCTCTCGTCGGCCCAGCGGAGCGCCCGGAGCGCGGTGTCGAGGTAGGGCCGGACGGCGCGCTCCTCGCCCGTCCAGCACCAGAGCTCGTCGAGGAGGATGGGGAAGAGCATCGGCGCCGTCATGTCGCCGTAGTAGCGGCCGTGGGGATCGAACCCCAGCACCGAGAGCGGGTTGGTGTGCAGCTCGTGGATCAGGCGGCCGGGCTGCTCGTCCCGCCAGTCGTCTCGCCGGGTCGCCTGCCAGCGGGCGTGCATGGCCAAGGTCCCCCGCGCGATCTCGGGCCCGAGGAGCAACGACTGCCGCCCGGCGATCAAGCTGTCGCGGCCGAAGAACGCCACGAAGAGGGGGACGCCGCCGGCCACCGTCCAGGCGTCGGGCGCGAGCGGGAGATCGTCGAGGCGGAGCGACGCCAGGTCGCGCTTGGCCCGCTCGAACGCCTCTTCGACCACGCCGGCCAGCTCCGATCGGCCGGGCACGGTCAGCGTCGCGGCGCGGTCCCGAGGCCGCGCCGGCGCGTGGTGACGGTGCGCCTCGTCTTCGGCCGTCGGGACCCAGCGGAGGTGGATCCGGCCCCGCGCGCCGGGCGCCAGCCCGAAGGAGACGTCGATCCGGTTGCGGCGCGGGCGCCCGGTCGCCCCCCGCGGCAGCCGCAGCTCGAGGACCACGCCGCGGTGAAGTCGCGCGGTGCCCGTCTCGCCCTGGTGGCGGTAGCGGTGAACGGCGCGGTAGTCGAGCGCCAGTCGATAACGGTTCGCCCCGAGGCGGGACCAGGCGCGCCGCAGCCGCCCCCGCTGTATTCGTCGCCCCCCCGCTTCCTCGGGATCGGCAAAGTCGGCCTCGAAGGAGAGTGAAGCGCGGACACGCGTTCGACGCTGCGTCCAGTTGACGATCTCCGCGGTCTCGGCCAGGCCGTCTGCCACGACGCGACGGAGCCGCAGCTCGAGGGTCACCTGGGTCGCGCTGGTCGAAGGAGCGCGGAGCGCCTTCCAGTTGGCGGGGCGGCAGATGTAGTAACCGAGCCAGGTCCCCTGCTCGAGCATCGAGTTGCCCGCCGGGATGGGAGCGCGGCCGTTCAGCGACCAGCGCAACCGGCGCAGCAGTCGCGTCTGGCGCACCCAGAGGCCCTGATCTTCGTCGGGGCCGATGAAGCCGTCGGGGCCGATGGCCAGCACGGACCGCCCCTGGCTGAGGTAGCGGGTAGGTCCGTGTGGATCCACGTTCAGCAGCGAGGGCTTCGCCGTTTCCGCATCTGGTTCGTGACGCATCTGTCGAGCCCAGCCGCGACTGAAAATGTAAGTCCTTGTCCCGCGGCGGCTGCGCCGTCCGATAGGATCCCGGCGCCTGGTCGTGCTCGCCGGACCGGCTCGAGGTTCTAGGTTCAGTTGCAAGGGCGCCCTCGCGCCTCGAGACCTCCGATGAAGGGGAAAACGCGCGCGGCGAGCACCGGCCCGGCAAAGAAAACCGGCCGGCCCGGCGGCGGTCTGCCGCCGTACGACCCGCAGCTCGCCCTGCTGGTCAAGCAGCCCCCCGACGGGGACGGGTGGCTGCACGAGGTCAAGCTGGACGGCTTTCGGATCGGGTGCGCCGTCGAGCGCGGGCGTGCCACGCTGCTTTCGCGCCGCCGCCACGACTGGTCGGCCGAGTTCCCCGCGCTCGTCGCCGCTGCGGGGAGGCTCGACGCGCGCAGCGCTTTACTCGACGGCGAGCTCGCCGCCGTCGCGCCCGACGGCCGGACGTCCCTGCACGCCATGCACGACGGGGCGACCATCGCCTACTTCGTCTTCGACCTGCTGCATCTCGACGGCGAGGACCTGAGCGGCCAACCGATCGAACAGCGGAAGGCGCTGCTGCGGCGCCTGCTCGGGGGCCGGCCGCTCGCGCCGTTCCGGTATGTCGAGCACCTCGTCGGGGGAGGTCCGGCGTTCTTCGCAGAGGCCTGCCGGCATCGCCTGGAGGGGATCGTTTCCAAGGCCGCGGGGTCGGCCTACCGTCCGGGCGCGCGGAACGCGACCTGGCAGAAGAGCAAGTGCGTCCTCCGCCAGGAGTTCGTGATCGGCGGGTACGAGCGGTCCGCCGTCGGCGGCCTGGGGGCGATCTGGCTCGGCTACCACGACCGCCGCGGTCGCCTCTGCTTCGCCGGGAAGGCCGGGACAGGCTTTCAGCGCGAGGCGGGCCCGCTGCTGGCGACGTTCGGCAAGCTGGAGCGCGGGGCGCCGCCGTTCGCCCAGGGATTGCCGACGGGCTTCCGGGTTCGCGACGCCGTCTGGATCGAGCCGCGGATCGTCTGCGAGGTCGCGTTCATGGAGTGGACGCACCACGGCCACATCCGTCACGCCTCCTACCAGGGGTTGCGCCCCGACAAGGAGGCCCGGGACGTCATTCGCGAGGTGGCGCGCCGCTCGCCGCCGCTCCCCGCGCATCTGCGGTGAGCCGGAGCGGCGGTCCGCGTCCGTCGCCTCGCCCGCGAAGAACCAGGAGTCGATCGGTGCCGCCAGCGCAGCGCCGACCACGACCACCCCGGCGTCTCCTCTGGAATTGCCGCGCACGCGCGGGCAGCCTGTGCGCCCGAGACCCGAGGGGCAATCCCCAATCGGACGCGGTGCCGCCGCCTCTCTTGCGATCTTCGAGGCGCGCCCCAGGGATCTATCAATGAAAGGCGGGCCTGCCGGATGCCGCTGTCGCTGACCTGGTCCGAGATCGCGCTGCGTCTCGGGCTGGCCGTCCTGGCCGGCGCCGCCGTCGGGTTGGATCGGGGCGAGCACGGCCGGCCGGCCGGTTTGCGAACGAACCTCCTCGTTTGCCTCGCCGCGGCCGTGGCGATGCTGCTGGCCAACCTGTTGCTCCCGACCAGCGGCAAGACGAGCAGCTCTTTCGCGGTGCTCGACCTGATGCGCCTCCCGCTGGGGATCCTGACCGGCATGGGATTCATCGGCGCCGGAGCGATCCTGCGGCGGGACGGGCTGGTCCTGGGCGTCACGACCGCCGCCACGCTCTGGCTGGTGACGGTGATCGGTCTCTGCTTCGGCGCCGGTCGCCTCGGGCTGGGGATCGTGGCCACGGTCTTGGCGATCGCCGTGGTGTCGGGCCTGCGAAGCTTCGACCGTCACCTCAATCGACAACGGCGCGGCACCTTGAACCTCGTCACCAAACGGGACCAACCGAGCTACCAGGCGCTCCTGAGCGTGGTCGAGAGCGCCGGCTACCGCGCCGTCGTCTCCTCGGTGGGGTACCCCGACGCGGTCGAGCGGCGCGAGATCGAGCTGCGGGTCTCCTGGCGCGAGGAGGCGGCGAAACCTTCGCTGCCCGCGTTTCTCGGCCCGCTGTCGAAGGACCCGGATGTGTTCGCTGCGCGTTGGACGGTCGTCAGTCGCACCGCCGACGCCTGACCGGCCCGTTCAGCGCGGCGCGGTCCGAGAGGCACCGCCGGCCACGGATGGGCCGGCGGCTGCCGGGGCGGGCCGCGCGGCTCGGCCGAGATGCTTGCGGAATCACGCGACGCGCGCAGATTGAACGTGGATGGGGGCCGAGGCGGGAACGGTGGGGGGCGTGGCGCCGCGCGGCGCCGCGCCGGTGGCCGCGCGCCGCGCCTCGGGCGGACGCCTCCGGCACCACTGGGGTTGGTGGATCGCGCTCGGCGTGGTCATCGCCGTGGTGGTCGCCATCCGGCTCATCCTCGATCCTCTCGCGGCCCACTACACGCGCAAGGAGCTGAACGCCTCGGAGAGCCTGCGCGGCGACTTTCAGAGCGTGCACGTGACCGTGTTCCCCCCCGGTTACGAGATCCACCGGCTCAAGATCGACGAGCGCGTCGATCCCGACTGGAAGCACCCGCTGTTCTACGCCGAGCGCGTGAAGGCGGGGCTCGACTTGCGGAGCCTGGTTCACGGGCGCCTGGTCGCGCACGCCCGCCTCGACGACCCCAAGATCATCTTCACCGAGCGCGCGAAGACCGCCAAGAAGCCGGCCAGGCCGCCCGATCTGGCGCCCACCCTGCGACGGATCCTGCCCGCGCGCGTGGATCGAATCGCGGTCCGCAACGGCGAGCTCGTGTTCCGCGACCTCGTCGACAAGGGGCAGCCGGAGCTCTGGGTCCACAAGGTCGAGGCCGCGGTCGAGAACCTGGCCACCCGGCGGAAGCTCTCGAACGGCGAGCCGGTGACGCTGAGCGCGTCCGCCCTCCTGGGCCGCAGCGGCGAGGTGACGCTGTTCGCCTCCGCCGACCCCTTCGCGAGACCCCTGGAGTTCGCGGGTCGTGTCGAGGAGCGCGGCTGGCGCGTCGCGGAGCTCTACGATCTGATCGAGCCGAAGACGAAGCTGCAAACGACCAAGGGGACGCTGGATCTCTTTGCCGAGTTCAAGAGCGCGAAGGGGCGGATCACCGGGGGCGTCAAGCCGGTGCTGAAGAACGTGGAGGTCAAGCCGACCGAAGCGGGGATCGGTAACCGCCTCAAGGCCTGGCTGGCGGACGAGACGATGCACCTCTTCTCCGACCGGGTTCCGGGCCGAAACGCCGTGGCCACGGTGATCCCGATCGAGGGCCGGCTGGCGAGCCCCGACGTCCAGCTCTGGCCGACGATCTTCGGCGTCGTTCGCAACGCCTTCGTCGAGGGGATGTCCGCCAGCTTCCAGAACGTGCCGCCGCCCGAGGCCGAGAACAAGGAGAGCGTCCTCGGCCAGGCCAAGCACGCGGTGAAAAAGGACGCCGGCCCGCCCAAGGCGCAGCCTGCCGGCAACAAGGGTGAGCAGAAATGAACCGTCCGGTCGTGGTCGCGATGGGGGGGCTCTTTCTCCTCGGTGCCGCTTGCGGGCACACGAAGAGCACGGAGGCGACCTCTCCCCCGGAAGCCGAACAGAAGGCGAAAGAGCGGAAGCCGGCGAGCTCGCAAACCGGCCCCCAGAAAAGCGGAACGGGCGGCATTCCGGTGGCCTCCACCCCCGAGGCGCTGCTGGTCCCCGGTGCCGACAAGCAGATTCGCGACAAGCTCGTCGCCGCCGGGTTCCTGCGAGAAGGCGAGGGCCACTCGATGGAGGCGGCGCTGCGCCGGTTCCAGAAGGCGCACGACCTGCCCGAGACCGGCATCGCCGACCACCAGACGGTCCAGTCGCTGGGTCTCGATCCGAATCACATCTTCAAGCACGCAGAGGCATCGCCATCGGACCACCAGGAGCGTGGCCATTGACCAGCGGAGGGGAACCATGAAGAAGGGAAAGTCGACGCGCGGCCGGCGATACGGCAGCGGCGCCAAACGGGCGGTCGCCAGCGCCATGCGGCGGAAGAAGCACGGGACGCTGAAGGCCGGCAAGGGTCGGCACGGGCGCGCCAAGAGCCGCAAGCAGGCGATCGCCATCGGTCTGTCGGAGGCCAGGAAGAAGGGGGCCAAGGTGCCGCCCCGCCGGAAGGGACGGCGGTGATGGCCACCGAACGGCA
This sequence comes from Polyangia bacterium, assembly GCA_035607055.1. GTDB lineage: Bacteria > Myxococcota_A > Polyangia > Fen-1088 > Fen-1088 > JADGRB01. The sequence goes on along the minus strand of DATNDC010000178.1, from coordinate 5,060 downwards.
GCGGCGCGCGGCGCGCCGCAACGTCAAGAAGGCGGCGCGAACGGCGCGGAAGAAGAGGACGATCTCCAAGCTGCCCAAGGCGACCCGCACAGCGCTCGGCAAGCAGGCGAACAAGGTGAAGGCGCAGCGCAAGGGCCGCTGATCGCGGGCGAGCGCCCGGACGACGTTGCAAGCTCAGCGGGCGGCCGCCTCGGCGGGCGCCCGCGTCTTCTCGTAGAGGTCTCGGAACAGGTTGTCGGGATCGGTGCGCGCCTTGACGCGGTCGAAGCTGGCGCGATTCCAGACGCTCCAGAACTCCGACTCCGTCAGGTAGTTGTGCGAGATCAGCGTCTTGACGCCGCCGAGCTCGAGCACCTTCTCATCGATGGTCCGGTAGTCGTTCCGGCCGTCACGCTGCTTCATCCCGTAGACCGCGACGTCGAGGAACAGATCGTCCGCCAGCCCGGCGTAGAAGCGGGGGTCGAGCCAGGCGTAGTCGCGCACGCGCCGGTAGGGGACGCACCACAGCGGATAGAAGCTGAACTCGTCGTCGAACCAGCAGAGGAACTGGTCCACCGAGGAGAACGGCAGGAAGAGGTCGACCGTGACCGCGGGCTTCGACGGCAGCAGCCAGGGGAATCGCGCCGCCAGCCGCAGGACCTGCGACGACCCGAACAGCCCTCCCGACAGGAGCCGCCCCAGCGCCGATCGCGGGTGGACGTTGGTGACGCCGTGGTCGTAACGGAAGAAGTAGTCCTTGGTGCGGAGGTAGTCCTCGCGCCGCCGCGTGGTGCTCTCGCAGTAGACCCGCGTCCAGTCGTAGCGATGGGCATAGGGCGCCTCGTCGACCAGCTTTCCGGCGTTGAGCACGTAGGACGACGGACCGTGGGCGAAGCCGTCCAGGAAGTCGACGTCGCGCCTGTCGGCGTGCCGGCGGATCGCCGCCTGGAGCTCCGCCACCGTCGCGAACCGCTCGTAGGCCACCTTCACGAACGGCTTGGCCGGAACCAGCCGAAAGCTCACCGCCGACAAGATCCCCAACGTTCCGAAGGTGCCGTGCAACATCTCGAACAGCAGGCGGTCGTCGGGATTGCCTGCTTCCGGGGTCGCCTGCAGGACATCGCCCCGCGCGGTGATGACCTCGTATCGGCCGCAGCCGTCGTGGAAGCCGCCGTAGACGAAGGACCCCGACTCGAGCGAGCAGCCAGCCACCGCGCCGCCGACCGTGATCGTCTTCAGCTCGGGGACGACCGTCGGCATCAGCCCGTGCGGCAGCGTGGCGTCGACGAGCTGCTCGAAGGTCACGCCGGCCTCGGCCACGCAGAGGCGGCGCTCCGGGTCCAGCTCGAGAATCTCCGTCAGCGCGGTGAGGTCGACCTTGTCGTCGTCGCGCTTTGGATCGTTGGCCTTGGGGACCTGATGCGAGACCGCGCTCTTCCGGAACGACACGGGAGCGCCGGCCCGCGCCAGGCGGCGCACCTCGGCCGCGATGCGCTCCAGCTTGCCGGCGTGCCGGTCCGCTGCGCTGGCGGCTTTCGCCATGGTTGCGTACCTTTCGCCAGCAACGTGGTGTCCACCGCCGGTGAAGGCAATCTCTGGACGCCGCGCGAACCGGACGCGGGAAACAACTCGACCGAGCGCAGCCGGTAGGCACAGGTCCTACAGCGCCCACATGAGCGGTCCTTGGCTCACCGCCCCGGCGGTGACCGGGATTCATCCCGGGGAGCGGCTTTCGCGCGTCCACTTTTCTGACGTGATCCGAATTCGGACACACGGGAATTTTCGAGGACGATGTGTTCTTCCGATCGTGCTCGCAGATCGAACTTGGTGATCGCTTGCTTCGCGACGCTCGCCCTGGCGGCGTGCGCGAGCTCCGGGGCTGGCGGCGGCGAGGGTGGGGCGGGCGCGACGCCGACCGGCGCCGGCGGCGCGACCGGAGGCGGTGGGACGGGAACCGGCGGCGCCTCGTCGGACACGGGCGGCACCACCGGCTCGGGCGGCCAGGGCACCGGCGGCGCGGTCGCCACCGGCGGCGCCACCGGAGCGGGTGGGTCGATCCAGGGTGGAACTGGTGGCGCGAAGGCCACGGGCGGCGCCTCCGGCTCGGGCGGGCGGGGCGGCAGCGCGGGCGCGGCGACGGGCGGCGCGTCGGGTGGAACGACCGGGGCCGGCGGCAGCGCCAGCGGCGGCTCGCCGGGCTCGCAGCCCGACGGGGGCGTCTCGGATTCGACGACCACCGTCCCCGGGAGCGGATGCACGCCGCCGGCGCAGTACGCGAACCTCTTCATCAGCCTCTTGAGCGAGACGCAGGCGGCGACCCAGACCAAGCTCGATGGCGCCTGGAACCAGCTCTACAACCCGTCGAACGCGAACACCATCTTCTACACGGGGCCGGCGACCGGCGAGGCCTATGTCAAGGACGTCGCCGACAACGCCGTCCGCAGCGAGGGGCAGGGGTACGGCATGATGACCGCCGTCCAGCTCGACCATCAGACGGAGTTCGACGAGATGTGGGCTTTCGTCAAGCACTACATGTGGCCGAGCGGGAACACCATCCACTGGCAGGTCACGACCAGCGGGAGCGTGAGCGGCTCCGGCGGCGCGCCCGACGGCGACGAGTGGATGGCGGCGGCGCTCGTCTTCGCGCACTACCGCTGGGGCGACACCTCCGGCAAGTACAACTACGGCAGCGAGGCGCAGAAGACGCTCGACCTGGTCCGCACCACCGACTTCAGCTCGACCTACCACCTGGTCCGCTACTTCACGGGAACGGACGGCAACGGGACCGATGCCTCCTACATGCTGCCGGCCTTCTATCAGACGTGGGCCTGCTTCGACACCGCCAACGCCGACTTCTGGAACACGGTGCTGACGACGACGCGCACCTGGTTGCAGACCGCGGCGGGCTCGACCGGCAACATCGGCGACCAGTCGTCGTTCGCCGGTGCGACGACGAGCTCCAGCGGCGACGACAAGCTGCGCATCGTCGCCAACTTCATGAGCGACTACAACTTCTTCGACGCCGATCCGTTCGAAGCGACGTACGCCAGCGAGTACGCCACCTGGGTCAGCAGCAACAACAACGGCTCGACCGCCATGCTCGCCTGCAACGCGCTGCTGGGCTTCGGCCTTCCGGCGTCGTCGGGCAAGGCCTGGGTGCAGAAGCTCTGGAGCGCGGCCATCCCGACGGGGACCTACCGCTACTACGACGGCGCGCTGTACATGAACGCGCTGCTCTACGTGAGCGGCACCTTCAAGCTCTGGTACTGACGGCGGTCGCGCGCGGCGCGCGGTCAGAAGGTGCGGTGGTAGTGGTCGAAGAGCTCGTCCGGCTTCCACCCGCGCGCCTCGTAGAGCGCCCTGGCGGCGGCGTTGGTCTTCGGCGTGGCCAGCACCAACCCCTTGGCGGTGGTGGCGCGCGCCAGATCCTCCGCGGCTGACAGCAGCGCCCGGGCCACGCCCGCGCGGCGGTGCGCGGGGGTCACGAAGAGGTCGTTCAGGATCCAGAGCCGCTTCATCGATTGCGACGAGAACGCGGGATAGAGCTGCGCGAACCCCACCAGGCGCTTCTCCTTCTCGGCGACCAGCACCACCGAATCGCCGGCCTGCAGGCGTTCGCGCAGGAACTGCCGGGCCCCGTCCGGATCGGCCGGCTGCCCGTAGAACTGGCGGTAGGCGTCGAACAGCTCGGCGACGCGGGGGAGGTCGGGCATGCTCGCGCGGCGGACTCTGGGGCTGCTGGGGTCGGTCACCGGGCCACCATACTGGACTTGTGGCGCCAAGGATCTGGCGCCGGGGTGGGGCTCAAGTTTTCGCGCGCATGTTCCGAAGAGGAGGCTCGCCCGCGGGCAACTCATCCATGAACCTCCCCGATCTCCCTTCCAGCCGGCTGGCCGTCGCGCGCGAGATGATCTCCACCCTGGAGACGCTGACCAACGCCGGCCAACGGCACTTCATGGCCAAGGTGGTCGTCTTCATCGAAGGTCAGGTCGCGGCGGCGGGGGAGGTGAGCGAAGACGATCGAGATGCGGCGCTGCAGTCCTTGGAACAGCTCCGACGTGAATCGGCGCGACCGCTCCCCGACGTGGTCACCTTTCGCAACCGCGCCGATGATCTGATCGGGCTCCTCGCGCCCGCGCTTTCCGAACGCGTCGCCTCCTGACCCGACCGGTTCCGGGCCGCGTCACTTGGCGCCGATGTCCGAGCCGGCGGTCCCCGTGTCCGGCGGCGTCGCCGGTGGGGGCGGGTTGATCGGGACGTCGGGGGGGAGAATCACGCCGCGCTTCTTGGACGGCGGCGGCGTCGGTTCGGCGCTGGGGGGCGAGCTTGCAGCCTCGCCCGCGGCGCGCGCGTCCGTCGCCTGCGTCGTCGCGCAGGCGGCAGCGACGACGAGAACCAGAACGATGCCCAGGTAGCGCATCCTTGCGACCCCGACTGACAACTTAGGGTTGGATACCGAAAGAGGAATGGGGGCGGGCCTCGGTCCCCGCGTCAGCGCGCGTCTGGGACGCAGCGTCGGGGAGGGCGCCGGGAACGAACAGGTCGGACAGATCGCTGGCGTCGTCCACGGTGGGGAGCGTCGGCAGGCCGAGGATCCTCTCGACGGTCTTGAGGACCGAGCTGTGCGTGTACGTCTGCGCGCCGGCGTAGCCCGGCTTGACCCCGGAACCGACGACCAGGAACGGGAGGTGGCCGGAGGCGTCTCCCTCGTCCCAGACCAACAGCACCACCCCGGCGTGTCCGGCGGCGAACGCGATGAGGGGCGGCAGGTTCGCGGCGAGCCACTGGTCGCCCGCCTGGATCAAGTTGCGGTCGGGACAGCCGCTGGCGCCGTGCATGTCGTGACAGAGATTGGGCGTGATGAACACGTAGGGCGTGAGAGAGCCCGCGGCGAGATCGCCGGGCAGCGCCGAGAGATCTTTGACGTGCGCGGCGCAGCCGGCCGTGGTCTTGGCGGGCGGGCTCCCGGCGACGTCCCGGAAGAACACGAACGGGTCGTGCTTCGGCGCGTAGAACCCGGAGCCCGCGATGGGGCAGCTGCCGGTGGCGGCGCCGATCCCTTCTTCGTAGGCGGTCCAGCC